>CAZODN010000203.1:0-1547 GCA_964578545.1 uncultured Gaiellales bacterium | reverse complement strand
GCGCTCTCGTTCTGGTGCGCGGGCTACCGCAACGTGACGGCCGCCTACGGCGTCGAGGGCTTCACGGCGGACCACCTGGCGGCGATGAAGCAGCACGGCACCGAGCGCGTGCTGATCGCCTACGACCGCGATGCGGCGGGCGAGGCGGCCGCGGAGAAGCTCGCGAAGCGGCTGCTCGCCGAGGGGATCGACTGCTACCGGATCCATTTCCCGAAAGGCATGGACGCAAACGAGTACGCGACCAAGGTCCAGCCCGCGACGAAGAGCCTCGGCGTCGTGATCCGCGCGGCGCAGTGGCTCGGCAAGGGCCAGGCGAAGGCGATCACGACGGAGGCGACGGTCGAGCCGGCGCCGCCGGCGACGACTTCCGTAACAACCGCTCCGCCGAGCCCGCTGCCCGAGGCACCGCCCGAGTCCGAGCCCGACGACGAGGAGGAGAGCGGCCCGAGCTTCCCGCCGCCGTGAGCGACCAGGAGATCACGATCGCCCTCGGCGATCGCCGCTACCGCATCCGCGGGCTCGCGAAGAACCCGAGCTTCGAGCTCTTGAAGGTGAACGTGCTCGTGTCACGGCCCGCCTTCGACGGCCCGGGCGAGTCGATCCACGTCGACACCTTCGACCTCTACCAGCAGCGCCCGCGCGCCGGCTTCGCGAAGCAGGCCGCCACGGAGCTCGGCGTGAAGGAGGAGGTGATCCGCGCCGATCTCGGGCGGATCCTGCTGAAGCTCGAGGCCCTCCAGGCGGAGCGCCTCGCGGCCGAGCAGGCGGCTAAAGAAAAGGTCGTGTCCCTCACCGACGAGGACACGCAGGCCGCGCTCGATCTGCTCCGCTCCCCCGATCTCTGGCTGGTCCCCCGAGTGTTCAGGTGGGTGAAGTCTCAGATCTTCGCGAGCCGGAGTTCCTGAGAGGGACGCCGGCGACGCGCCACGTCTGCGCGCCCCGCCAGCGATGGTGGAGAGCACAGGTCTCGCGCTCCAGCGCGCGCCGATGGCCTTCGTTCTCCGCGGCTCGGCGTGCGGCCTCGACGCCGGCTCTGTGCCGACGGAAACGGCGCCGCGAGAGGGTGTTGGTCGTAATGCAAGACAACTACTTCAGAACCTATGACCCGGCGACGGGGAAAGCGGACCCGATCGGGCAGTCAGGCGGGATCAACGTCTACGCTACGCGAAGGGCAACAGGCGGTAGGGAGAGCTGCAAGTTTCGCCCCCTCCGCCGCCCCGGCGACTCGAACGCAACATAACGCCCTGGGAAGGGCGCCACTATTCTTGCTATGATGCCATATCAAATGGCCATGAGGTAAGGATGATGGCTAAACGCGAAGTCGCGGTCGGCGACTTCCGCCAGCGGGCCACCGAGCTCGTGCGGCAGGTCGAGGAAACCAAGGAATCGATCACGATCACACGCCGGGGTCTGCCGGTGGCCGAGCTTCGCCCGGTGACCGTCGATCCCGAGGCGCTCCTGGGATCGGTCACATACCTGGACCCTGACCTCACCCGGCCCGTCGTCGGCCCCGAGGACTGGGAGGCGGCGTCGTGATCGTGCTCGAC
>CAZODN010000202.1:0-1587 GCA_964578545.1 uncultured Gaiellales bacterium | reverse complement strand
TCGCGTACGCGTACGCGAGGTCGTAGGCGCCCTGCGCGAGGCCGACGCCCATCGCGGCGACGGAGATGCGCCCGCCGTCGAGCACCTCGAGGAACTGGCGGAAGCCGGCGCCGCGCTCGCCGAGGAGGTTGCCTTCGGGGACGACGCAGTCCTCGAACGAGAGCTCCCGCGTGTCGGAGGCGCGCCAGCCGAGCTTCCTCATCGCGGGAGAGATCACGTACCCGGGCGTCCCGTTCTCGACGACGAGGTTCGAGATCTCGTCGGGGCCGGTGCGGGCGGTGATCGTCACGCCCCAGCTGATGTCCGTCCCGGCGTTCGTGATGAAGAGCTTCGAGCCGTTCACGACCCAGGCGCCGTCGCGCAGCTCGGCCGTCGTGCGCGTCGCGCCTGCGTCCGAGCCCGCGTCGGGCTCGGTGAGGCCGAAGGCCGCGAGCTTCCGGCCGGCCGCGAGGTCGGGAAGCCAGCGCTGTTTCTGCTCCTCGGTGCCGAAGAGGAGGATCGGCATGATCCCGAGCGAGGTGTGCGCGGCGACCGTGATCGCCACCGAGGAGTCCACGCGCGTCAGCTCCTCGATCGCGAGCGCGTAGGAGACGGTGTCGCCGCCGGCGCCGCCGTAGGCCTCCGGGACGGGGACCCCCATGAGCCCCAGCTCGCCGAGCTCGGCGACGAGCTCGTAGGGGAAGCGGCCGGTGAGGTCGAGCTCGGCGGCGACCGGCTCGACCCGCTCGCGCGCGAACGTCCGGACCGTGTCGCGGATCAGCTCCTGCTCG
The DNA here is from genome assembly GCA_964578545.1 of uncultured Gaiellales bacterium. Classification (GTDB taxonomy): domain Bacteria; phylum Actinomycetota; class Thermoleophilia; order Gaiellales; family Gaiellaceae; genus GMQP-bins7. The sequence continues at coordinate 817 of CAZODN010000202.1, read as the reverse complement.
GAGGAGAGGTCGAAGTCCACGCGCAGCGGATCGTATCCGCGCGGTAGGCTCCGCCCGGTCCGAGACGTCGAGAGGAGAGAGTTCGATGAGCAGCGTTCAGGAGTTCTTCGAGGGCCTCGCCGAGCGGGTGCCGGCCGACCGCATCGCCGGGATGAGTAACACCTACGCCTTCGACATCGAGGGAGCGGGCGCGTGGACGGTCGCGATCGCGGACGGGTCGATCACGGTCAGCGAGGGCATGGGCGACGCGGACTGCACGTTCTCCGCGAGCGAGGAGAGCTTCGCGAAGATCGTCGCCGGCGAGCAGAACCCGACCACCGCATACATGACCGGCAAGCTCAAGATCAAGGGCGACATGGGTGCGGCCATGAAGCTCCAGAAGATCTTCTGAAGCTCGTTGAGCGGGATCCGCGACGCGGTCTCCGAGCGCAGGAAGAGCCCCGAAGGCGGTTGCTGCGCGGCGGCTGCCCGTGTCGAGATCGTTACGAGGCGCGAGTGAGCGGATCGACGCTCTTCGTCCGGTTCCTCGTCCTCTGGGGCGTCAACACGCTCGCCCTCATCGTGGTCGACTGGCTGTTCGCCGGCGTGACGATCGGCCTCTGGGGGTCGCTCCTCCTCGGCGCGGCCGTCCTGACGATCGGGAACACGATCCTCAAGCCGATCCTCGCGATCCTGACGCTGCCGCTCATCATCGTGACGTTCGGGCTCGCCTACTTCGGCCTTACCGTGCTGATGCTCGCGCTCGCGGAGTGGGTCGCGCCCGACTTCTCGATCGACGGGTTCTGGACGTACGTCGGCGCGACCATCGTCGTCTGGC
>CAZODN010000201.1:0-1625 GCA_964578545.1 uncultured Gaiellales bacterium | reverse complement strand
CGACGCGAGGATGCGCTGCGACGGGCCGGCCGAGGAACGCCTCGGCTGCCTCGCGGGCGCCGCCGATGCGCACGTCTCGCCCGGGGACGAGGTGCGCGTACGTCTCGTCGGGGAGCACGACGACGCCCTCCTCGGGCGCGACCGCGAGCTTCTCGCGCGCGATCGCCTCGAGGGTGTCGCCGAGCACGTCGGTGTGCTCGAGACCGACGTTCGTGAGGAGGACGACACGCGTGCGGAGGACGTTGGTCGCGTCGTACCGCCCGCCCAGCCCCGCCTCGACGACGGCGACGTCCACTTCGGCGTCGGCGAACGCCTGGAGCGCCGCCGCGGTGACCGCCTCGAACTGGGTCGCGCCGAGGCTCTCCGCCGCCGACCGGATGCGGGCGACGGCGGCCTCGAAGTCGGCCTCCTCGCCGTTCAGACGGATCCGCTCGCTCCAGCTCGCGACGTGCGGCGAGATCGTCGAGCCGACCGACAGGCCCTCGGAGAGGAGCAGCTGCTCGATCGTGACCGTCGCCGTGGACTTGCCGTTCGTCCCCACGACGTGGATCGCCGGGTACGCGTCCTGCGGATCGCCGAGCGCGGCGAGGAGCCGGCGCATGCGCTCGACCCCGAAGCCGTCGCGGGGCCACGGGCTCATCGCGTCGAGCCACTCGACGGCGCTCATCGCCGCATCGTAGGCGCGCAGGACCGGGCGTTCGCCCGGTGCGAGGAAGCGACGCCGGACCTACCGTCGCCGCCATGGCACGCCTGGTCGCTGCCCTGGCCTTGCTGCTCGTCGGCGGCGAGCCGTGCGCGGGCGCTCACGCATCGGGTCACGAGGAGGCACGCACCGAGCAGCGCGTGCCGATCCTCATGTACCACATGCTCGCGGACCCCGACACCAGCGCGCCGAACCACGAGCTCTACGTCAGCCCCGACGACTTCCGGGCGCAGGTGCGCTGGCTCCACGCTCGTGGCTACCGCGCGATCACGCTTCGCACCTTGCAGCGTCACTGGGACGAGGGCACGCCGCTCCCGCGGCGAGCCGTCGTCCTCAGCTTCGACGACGGCTTCCGAAGCCACGTCCGCGTCGCGCTCCCGGCGCTCCACGAGCACGGCTGGGGCGGGGTGCTCAACCTCGCGGTCTCCCATCTCGAGCCGCACGGCGACCTGCGCTTCGCGGCGGTTCGGCGGCTGCTTCGAGCAGGCTGGGAGCTCGGCTCGCACACACTGACCCACCCCGACCTCACGGCGCTCGGCGACCAACAGCTCGAGCGGGAGGTCCGGGGATCCAGAACGGTTCTCCGCGACAGGTTCGCCGTGGACGTCGACTTCATCTGCTACCCGTCCGGACGCTACGACGCGCGGGTCGTCGCAGCGGTGCGCGACGCGGGCTACGTCGGCGCGACGACGACGCGACACGGCCTCGCCAGACGGAGCGAGCGGTTCACGCTCGCGCGCGTCCGCGTGGATCGAAGCGACGGCGTCGCCGGCCTGGCGCGGAAGCTCGCCGCGCTCGCCGGCTGACCCTCAGAACGCCGCTTCCGAGGCGAACAGCCGACCGAGCTCCGCGCGGGAGCGGATGCCGAGCTTGCGATAGATCTGCCGCAGGTGGAAGTCGACCGTCTTCGGGCTCACGAAGA
>CAZODN010000200.1:0-1638 GCA_964578545.1 uncultured Gaiellales bacterium | reverse complement strand
CGCGACCGCCAGGACGGCACGAGGTACGACCGCATGTGGAAGACGGCGCTCCGGGCGAGCCCCGACGTCGTGACCATCACGAGCTACAACGAGTGGCAGGAAGGGACCCAGATCGAGCCGGCGCGCGCGCAGGTGGGGCGGCCGAGCTACGAGGGAGCGTGGGGGAGGCGCGGCGTCGCGGCGCAGCGCGCGTACCTGACCGCGACCGCCGGGTGGGTCGCGAGGTTCCGCGCCAAGGTCGGCCCCTGAGAGCGCGTCAGTAGAGGGCGGACGCGAGCCGGCGCCGGTACGAGACCGTCACCGGGTCCTCGTGCCCCAGGTGCTCGAAGACGGCGACGGCGAGCTCGCGCAGGCGCTCGCGCTCCTCGGGCGACGCGCCCGGGATCTCGTCCAGGATGAGGTCCAGTGCCCGCTGAGGGTCCTCGTCCTCGAGCGCGGCGAGCACGGCCGGCAGCTCCCGGCTCTCGCGCAACTCGTCCATCACCGCGTTGATCCGGGGCGGAGCGAGGAGCTCGTCGATGAACGCGGACACGGCGGCCGCGCCCCGCGCGCCGACGAACTCGCCTGCGACCCGTCCGTCGCGAAACGCCTTCACGGCGGGGATGCCCTGGACGCGGAACATCGCCGAGAGGCCCGGATTCGCGTCCACGTCCACCTTCGCGAGCACGACGTCGCCGCCGCGACGCTCGACCTCCTGCTCGAGCACCGGCGTGAGGGCGCGGCAGGGACCGCACCACTCGGCCCAGAAGTCCACGATCACGGGCACATCCCGCGACCGCTCGATCACGTCCTGCTCGAAGGTGGCCTCGGTGACGTCCATTGCCTCGAACGCTACCTGTCGCCCCTCTCAGCCCTTCACGACACCGATCGGGGCGAGGCGGGCGACGCGGCGCGCGAGCCCCGCGCGCTCGACGACCCGGACGACGCGATCGACGTCCTTGTAGGCGAACGGCGCCTCCTCGGCGAGGCCCTTCGGCGACGGGCAGCGGACGACGATTCCCCGTGCCTCGAGCTCGCGCCGGAGCTCGCCGCCGGCGATCCGCTTCCGCGCGGCCGTCCTCGACATGCGTCGGCCCGCGCCGTGGCACGTCGTCCCGAACGAGCGCTCGAGCGCGCCGGGCTCGCCGGCGAGCACGAAGCTCGCGGTCCCCATCGACCCGGGGATGAAGACGGGCTGCCCGACGGCCCGGTACGCCTCGGGGATCTCGGTCGAGCCGGCCGGGAACGACCGGGTCGCGCCCTTGCGATGGACGCATACCCGGCGGCCTCCGTGGAGCTCGAGCTTGGCGACGTTGTGCGCGACGTCGTACACCTGCCGCGTCTCCTCGGATGCGGCGGCGCCGAGGACCGCCCGGATCGCCTGCCGCACGCCGTCCGCGATGGCCTGCCGGTTCGCCCACGCGAAGTTCGCCGCAGCGGCCATGGCCGCGAGGTAGCGACGACCCTCCGGCGACGACGCCGGGGCGCACGCGAGCTGGCGGTCGGGGAGGTGGATCCGGTACGCCGCGATCCGGCTGTCCATGAGCCGGACGTAGTCGGTGCACACCTGGTGGCCGAGCCCCCGCGACCCGGAGTGGATCAGGACGGTGAGCTGACCCTCGTCGAGCCCGAACACCTCGGCCGTCGCGGCGTCGAGCA
>CAZODN010000199.1:0-1749 GCA_964578545.1 uncultured Gaiellales bacterium | reverse complement strand
GGCGGTAGCGGCAGCCTCGCCGCGCCGACGAGCCCGACTCAGTCGAGCAGCGAGCGGAGCGCGCCGGCGTCCACCGTCGCGTGGGATCGGATGAGCGCGCGCGCTGCGTCCACCTTCCCCCACACGTCCCAGAGGAGGAAGCCGCAGGCGCGGCCCGCGTCGTCCACGTACGCGACGACGCCCTTCCGGTTCGGCTCGGCCCACTCCTCGACCGTCCGGAGACGGGAGTCGACGTCGCCGACCGCCTCGTAGCCGAGGTCGAAGAGATCGGAGTAGAAGAACGGAAGGTGGTCGTACGGGACGTCGGCGCCCGCCATGTTCGCTCCGACGACGCGCCCGTGCGTGTTCGCGTGGTCCTCGTGCTCGACGCGCCTCGTCCCGCCGAGCGAGGCAACCGGAAAGCGCGCGACGTCGCCCGCAGCGAAGACGTCCTCCCGGCCGCCGACTCGTCCGTGGGCGTCGACGACGATGCCGTCCTCGACGGGCAGCGCGGCGGCCTCCGCCAGCTCCGTCGCGGGGACGATGCCGAGTCCGGCGACGACCGCATCCGCCGCGACGACCCGGCCGGCGTTCGTCGTCACCCGGAAGGCGTCTCCGTCGCGCGAGAGCTCCTCGACGAGCTCGCCGGCGAGCACCTCGACGCCCTTCTCCCGGTAGGTGTCGTTCACGAACCGGGCGAGCGGCGCGGGGAAGAGACGGGCGCCGATGCCCTCCTCGGGGAAAGCCATCGTCACGGCGCAGCCGGCCGAGGTGAGAGCTGCGGCGATCTCGGAGCCGATGAAGCCTCCGCCGACGACCGCCACCCGCGCGCCCGTGCCGGACAGGGCGTGCAGGCGGCGGAAGTCGTCGACCGTGCGGAAGTAGACGACTCCCTCGGGCGCGGAGGGAAGCCTGCGAGGGGCACCGCCGGTCGCGAGCAGAACTCGCTCGTACCCGTGCGCCGCTCCCGTGTCGTCCGTCACGGTGCGCGCGTCGAGGTCGAGCGACACGATGCGCCGGCCCGTGCGCACGTCGACGCCGAGACCGTCCGTCCCCCGCCAGATCGTGCTCTCGTCCTTCCCTGCCCAGAGCGCCTTCGAGAGCGGCGGGCGCGCGTAGGGAGGATGCGCCTCGGCGGCGAACACCGTGATCGTCCCCTCCGGGTCGTGGTCGCGGATGCCACGGCAGGCGGCGTCGGCGGTCATGCCCCCACCCACGACGACGTAACGAGAGCGGTCCATCGCAGTGGATGCTAGAGACGACGGTCGTCCCTACGCGGTAGAGTGCCGCGCTGCCTTGAGCGGAAAGCGACTCTCTGCGCTCCTGGCGGCTGCGGTCGCCGCGGCCGTCCTCGCGTTCCCTGCGAGCGGAGGCCCGGCTGCGGTGTCGAGCGCGAGCGATCGCGTGGCGATCTTCTACTACCCGTGGTACTCGACGCCCGCCCGCGACGGACGCTGGGCGCACTGGTACGTCGACCACGACGGCGTCCCCGTGCTCTCGACGCCGTACTACCCGATGCGGGGCCTGTACTCGTCCTCGAACGCGAAGGTCGTCCTCGCGCAGATGAAGGAGATCGCCGACGCCGGCGTGGGCACGGTCGTCGTCTCCTGGTGGGGCTACGGCTCGCCCGAGGCCGACCGCCTGCCGCTCGTGCTGGAGGCGGCGCAACGCCGCGGGCTCACGATCGCGCTCCACGTCGAGCCGTACGCCCGACGCACGCCCGCGAAGGCGGCGGAGGACATCGCCCGCCTGCACGAGGAGACCGGAGTC
>CAZODN010000198.1:0-1751 GCA_964578545.1 uncultured Gaiellales bacterium | reverse complement strand
CGAGCGCCCAGCGCAGGTTCACGGCGGTCGGCCGGGAGGACGCGAGCTCGTCGTACGCGGCCTCGACGTCCTCCCCGCACCGAGCCGCGAGCGCCAGCCCGTACGCAGCCGCGACGCCGATCGCGGGCGCGCCCCGGATCGCGAGCGCGCGGATGGCAGCGGCCACCTCGCGCGCGGACCGGCAGCGCAGCTCGACCCACTCGTCGGGGAGCCGACGCTGGTCGAGCAGGACGACGGCGTCCTCCTCGAGGCGGACGATGCGCTCCGGCGTGAGCTCGCGTGGCCCCATCGCACGTCAGCCTAGAACTGGAAGTAGATGAACGGCGCGACGCCCTCCGGCCCCATCGCGTGGATGACGAGGAGAGCGAACGAGAGCACGAGCGCCTGCGCCGGGATCGGGAGGCGCGAGAAGCGCGCCATGACTACGAGCGGGACTCGGCGCGGGAGGTACTGCGAGCCGATCCCGACGGCGATCGCGGCGAGGACGCCCACCGTGACGAGCGGCGACGGCTCGCCCCAGGCCGTGAAGAGCCGGGTGATCACGTCCCATGCGTCGGAGAACGAGTCTGCGCGGAAGAAGATCCAGGCGAAGCAGACGACCTGGAACGTCACGAACCGGTGCCAGGCCCGCCGCGCGGGCGTCCAGGGCCGCTCGACGAAGCCCGGTCGGTCGCGCCACCAGCGCTCGGCGACGAGCGCCGTCCCGTGGATGCCGCCCCACACGACGAACGTCCAGCCGGCGCCGTGCCAGAGCCCTCCGATGAGCATCGTCAGCATGAGGTTGCGATACGTGAGGAGCTTGCCCCCGCGGTTCCCGCCGAGCGGGATGTACAGGTAGTCGCGGAGCCAGCGCGACAGCGTCATGTGCCAGCGGCGCCAGAAGTCGGTGATCGAGATCGCCGCGTACGGCGCGTCGAAGTTCTGCGGGAAGGTGAACCCGAGCAGGAGCGCGATCCCGATCGCGATGTTCGTGTAGCCGAAGAAGTCCGCGTAGATCTGCACGGCGTAGGCGTAGATCCCGACGAGCACCTCGAGCGACGAGTGCTGGTTCGGCGCCCCGAACACCTCGTCGACGATGTTCGTCGCCAGGTGGTTCGCGATCACGACCTTCATGAAGAGCCCGGTCGCGATGAGGAAGAACGCCCGCGACGTGTCCACGTAGCGAGGATCGCGCGGCGTCCGGAACTGCGGGATCAGCTCGCCCGGCCGCACGATCGGCCCGGCGACGAGGTGAGGAAAGAACGAGAGGTACGCGGCGAAGCTCCCCAGCGACACCGGCTCGAAGTCGCGACGGTAGACGTCGACCACGTACGCGATCGCCATGAAGGTGAAGAACGAGATGCCGACCGGGAGGACGATCGAGCGGACGTCGAGCGGCACGTCGATCCCGACGACGGCGAACAGGTTGTTCGTCGAGGTGACGAAGAAGTCGTAGTACTTGAAGTAGCCGAGCAGCCCGAGGTTGCCGGCGAGCGCTACGACGAGAAGCCACTTGCGCGCGCTCTGTGCCTTCCGGGCGTGAATCGCGTGCGCGAACGCCTGGTTCCACACGATCGAGAAGGCGAGCAGGAAGCAGAACCGCCAGTCCCAGCCGGCGTAGAAGACGAAGCTGGCGACGACGATGAACGCCCGCCAGCGCTCCACCCGCGGCATGAGGAGCCACGAGAGCGGGAGCACGATCAGGAAGAAGATCGCGAAGGTGGCGGTCGGGAAGAGCACGGGCGCGCGAAGCGTACGGAAACCCGGGGTCG
>CAZODN010000197.1:0-1808 GCA_964578545.1 uncultured Gaiellales bacterium | reverse complement strand
CGTCGACCGGGCCCGGCGTGGGGCGCGCGAGACGCTCGTCGACACCGTCGAGGAGCAATGGCGAGACGACGCGTACACCGTCGATCCCTCCGTCGTCGCGGTTCGTAGCGAGACACGCGCCGAGCTCGAGGACGCACTCGTCCACCTGCCGTTCATCTACCGCGCCGCGGTCGTCCTCCACGACGTCGAGGGCTGGACGGTGAAGGAGATCGCCGAGCTCGCCGGCATCGACCTCCCTGCGGCCAAGCAGCGGCTCCGGCGCGGCCGCATGCTGCTCGTCTCGCTCCTCGCGGAGGGCGCGGAGCGCCGGGCCGCGCTCGAGGGCGTGCCGCTCCGGTGCTGGGACGCGCGCAGCAGAGTGTCGGAGTACCTGGACGGCGAGCTCCCCGTAGGCGAGGCGAGGCTCGTCGAGCGGCACCTGGAGACGTGCCCCACCTGCCCGCCCCTGTACGCGTCGCTCGTCGGCGTCCGGGATGCCCTCGGCCGGCTCCGGGACCCGGACAGCGTCATCCCGCCGGGGCTCGCCGAGCAGGTCCGCTCGAGACTCGACTGACCGAAAGAGCCCGCGGGCGGCTCCTTGCGCCGCCCGCGGCTCGCTCCGGGAGGTCGGAGCCCCTTACGCGGCCGTCGAGACGGCGGCGTCGTCCGCCGACGCCGGCTCCAGTCGGACGGACGAGTCGTAGAACACGGCGCTTCCGCCCGTGATGTCCGAGAGGCACGTGTTCTTCAGGTACGGGTCGACGCGCATGGCCGCGTTGCCGTGGAAGCCCGTCGCCCGGCGAAGGTCTGCCTTCACCGTCTCGCCGTCGACCACGATGTCGGTCGCGCCGTAGGCCCAGTGCCCGTGCCCGAGCGAGAACGCGACGACGCCGGGCCGCAGGCCTTCGACGACCTTCAGCTGACCGACCATGGGCCACCTCAGATCCTCCCGGAGCGGCCACGCGCCCTCGGGGTTGGTCTCCGAGACGAGACGGACCCAGGCGCCGTCCTCGAGCCCGAGCTCCCGCGCGGTGGCGGAGTTGATGAGCAGGGTGTTCACGGGCAGCAGGTCCTGCAGCCAGTAGTTCCCGCTCGTCCGCGTCTTCGTGTGCGCCATCTCGCGGAAGGTGACGAGGCGGAGCGGGAAGCCGGGATCGACGAGGTCCTCGCCGGTGGAGGAGCGCGGCGCCGACACGTACACGGCGACGCCGGGGTAGTGCTCGCCGGTCATGGCGTTGACGTACTTCGCGGTCTTCTCCTGGTACACGTTCAGCTGCTTCCCGTACGGGTTCGCGAGCGCCTCCCCGTCGTAGCCAACGTCGTCGAAGCGGCCGCCTCTCGCGAGCACGGTGACGGTGCGCGGCCACCAGTCGTCGCCGACGATCTTCCGGTAGCGCTCGGCGTCGAAGACCGTCTTCGGCAGGTGCCGGCGGGACTCGACGAAGAGCGCGATCTCGTCCTCGGGCGCGGGCGGCACGGGGTTCTCCTTGTCTCCGGCGGCGACGTTCGCGGCCATGGGGAGGTAGAAGTCCTCCGGGCGCGAGAGCGGCCGGCCCTCCTCGAGGCCGTCGGGGCCGAAGCCCGGCAGCCCGAGCTTCTCGGCGAGCCCGAGGACCATCGCCTCGAACGAGAGGGGCTGCTCCTCGCCGAAGACCGTCACGTTCTCGGTCAGCGGCGCGATCGCCGGCTGGCGGATCGGCTGCACCTTCTCCACGACGCTCGGGTGCGACCCCGCGAACTCCCACCGCTCGAGGTACGAGAGGTCGGGGAAGACGTAGTCCGCGTACATCGACGTCTCGCCGACGACGATGTCGCTCGTCACGAAGAGC
>CAZODN010000196.1:0-1822 GCA_964578545.1 uncultured Gaiellales bacterium | reverse complement strand
TCGCGCACATCGACCACGGCAAGTCGACGCTCGCCGACCGCATCCTCGAGCTCACGGGGGCCGTCAGCCAGCGGGAGATGCGCGAGCAGGTGCTCGACTCGATGGAGCTCGAGCGCGAGCGCGGCATCACGATCAAGGCCCAGGCCGTCCGGGTCGTCTGGCGCGGGTACGAGCTGAACCTCATCGACACCCCCGGCCACGTCGACTTCACGTACGAGGTGTCCCGTTCGCTCCAGGCGTGCGAGGGGGCGCTCCTCGTCGTCGACGCAGCGCAGGGGATCGAGGCGCAGACGCTCGCGAACGCCTACCTCGCGATCGAGAGCCACCTGGAGATCGTCCCGGTCGTGAACAAGATCGACCTGCCCCAGGCCGACCCCGACGGCGCGGCGCGCGAGCTCGGCGAGCTCCTCGGCGAGCCCCCCGACCGCGTGCTCCGCATCTCTGCGAAGACGGGGCAAGGCGTGGAGGACGTGCTGGACGCCATCGTGGAGCGCATCCCGGCGCCGGCAGGGGATCCTGCGGCACCGGCGCGCGCGCTCGTCTTCGACTCGTCGTACGACCAGTACCGCGGCGTCGTCGCGTTCGTCCGCGTCGTGGACGGGAGCTTCCAGACGCGCGAGCCCCTGCGGGCGATGGCCCAGGGCACGACGTTCGAGGCCGAGGAGCTCGGCGTCATGTCGCCCGCGCGGAGGCCCGTCGCCACGCTTACGGCGGGCGAGGTCGGGTACGTCGTGACCGGCCTCAAGGACGTCTCCCGGCTGCGGGTGGGGGAGACGCTCACGCCGCGGCGGGCGCCTGCGGCGGAGCCGCTCCCGGGCTACCAGGACGTGAAGCCGATGGTCTTCGCCGGGATCTTCCCGACGGACTCCGACGCCTACCCCGAGCTGCGCGACGCGCTCGAGAAGCTGAAGCTCAACGACGCCTCGCTCTCGTACGAGCCGGAGACCTCGCAGGCGCTCGGCTTCGGGTTCCGCTGCGGGTTCCTCGGGCTCCTGCACATGGAGATCGTGCGTGAGCGGCTCGAGCGGGAGTTCGACCTCGACCTGCTCATCACCGCCCCGAACGTCGCCTACCGCGCTCTCCGCCGGGACGGCGAGGTCGTGGAGGTGCACAACCCGGCCGAGATGCCGCACGAGCTCGAGTCCGTCGAGGAGCCGTACGTCAGGGCCTCGGTGATCGTCCCGAAGGAGTACGTCGGCACGATCATGGAGCTCGCGAACGAGCGGCGGGGGACGTTCGACCACCTCGAGTACCTGAGCGAGGATCGCGTCCTCCTCGTGTACGAGCTCCCGCTGGGCGAGATCGTCCTCGACTTCTATGACCAGCTGAAGTCGCGCACCCGCGGCTACGCGAGCTTCGACTACGACCTCGCCGGCTTCCGCGAAGGCGACCTCACGCGTGTGGACGTCCTCGTCGGCGGGGAGCAGGTGGACGCGCTCTCGCTCATCGTCCACCGCGACGCCGCGTACGACCGCGGCCGCCAGCTCGTCGAGCGGCTGCGCGAGGAGATTCCCCGGCAGATGTTCGACGTGGCGATCCAGGCCGCGATCGGCGCGCGCGTCATCGCCCGCGAGACCGTCAAGGCGCGGCGCAAGGACGTGCTCGCCAAGTGCTACGGGGGTGACATCACGCGGAAGCGGAAGCTGCTCGAGAAGCAGAAGAAGGGGAAGAAGCGGATGAAGCAGGTCGGCGGGGTGGAGGTGCCGCAGGAGGCGTTCCTCGCCGTCCTCAACCTCGACTCGGAGCGGAAGCGGTCGTAGTGGGCCACGTCCGGCACCTGTACGTCCACCTCCCGTTCTGCGCTCACCGCTGCGGGTACTGC
>CAZODN010000195.1:0-1855 GCA_964578545.1 uncultured Gaiellales bacterium | reverse complement strand
GCGAGGACGAGGTAGTCGCAGGCCCAGACGAAGAAGCACGTCACGAAGACCGGCCGGCGCGGCAGCCGGTGCCCGGCCGCTCCGAACGCGAGCGAGCCCACGAGGGCGAAGCCGCCGAACACGCCGAACATCAGCCCGAGGTCGGCTGCGCTGCCGAACGACTCCCTCGCGAACACCGGCATCACGACTCCGATGGGGGCGTCCAGGAAGTTCGTCACGAGCACCGTGGCGACGATCGCGCGGATCAGGCGGTGCCTCCAGATGAACGCGAGGCCCTCGGCGAGCTCGGCTCGGTAGCCGCGCGGCGACGCCTCACCGGCGCGTCGTCCGCGTGCCGCCGGGACGACGAAGGCGACGAGCGACGCCGAGACGAGGAAGCTCGCGGCGTCGAGCCAGAGCGCGGTCGTCGCGCCGAATCCGGCGACGAGCACGCCGCCGAGCGGCGCCCCCACGAGCAGCGACCCGCGCTGGATCGCCCCCCGAATGCCGGTCGCACGCTCGAGGCGCACGCCGGCGAGCTCGGCGAGGTCCGGCAGCAGCGCCGACCGGGCCGTGGCACCCGGCGCGTCGAGCAGGGCGCCCGCGAACACGAGCGCCATCAGCTGCCAGAGCTCGATGCCGACGGTGGCGTGGAGCGCGGGTATCGCCGCGACCGCGCCGGCGCTCGCCAGGTCGGCGACGATGCTCGAGGTCCGGAACCCGAGCCGGTCGACGACGACCCCGCCCAGCAGCCCCGCGAGCACGACCGGCAGGAAGGTGAAGAAGACGGTCAGGCCCGTGAGCGCCGGGCTCCCGGTCGTGACCAGGACGTACCAGGGGATCGCGAGCTGTGCGACCGCGTTCCCCGAGAGGGAGATCGCGTCGGCGACGTAGAGGGCGACGAGCGGAGCGCGCCGCACCCCCGCTCCGGGCGTCACTCCCCCGGCCACGGGAACGCGTAGAAGAGGGCCGCAACCGGGAGCGCGTCCGCGGGGCGCTCCGCCTCCGGGCGCCACCAGCGCTTCAGGAGCGCGACATACTCCTCGGCGAACTCGCGCAGCTCGGCGTCGGTCAGGTGCATCGCCGAGCTCGAGAACATGGAGGCCTCCGCGTGTGCTCCGAAGCGGTGTCGGTTCGCGAGGTAGCGGTCGACGAGCGCGCGGTCGCGCTCGAGCTGGATGCGCCCCAGCCGGCCCGCGCTCGCGTCCACGCCGCGTTCGGCGGGCGGTGCGCGCAGGTCGAGCGGGACGAGCCGCCACCAGCGCTCGCGGCCGTGCGACCTCGCGGGATCCTCCTCGACGAAGCCGAAGCGGGCGAGCTGGCGGAGGTGGTAGCTCGTCGCCCCGGTGGACTCGCCGAAGGCCTGCGCGAGCGTGGTCGAGCTCGCAGGCCCCGCGAAGGCGAGGTGGTAGAGGATGCGCTGGCGGAGCGGGTGGGCGAGGGCCTTCAACTCCTCCTCGCGGGAGACGGTGCGGCGCGTCGGCTCCGGGGACATGCAAAGCAATCTTTGCAAAGAGATCTTGGCAAGACAAGGCTTACCCCCGACGTGCTGCGAGCGTCGTCTCTACGCCAGCTCGCGCTCGACGGTCTCGATCAGCTCGAGGTGGAGGTCGAGTTGCCGACGCAGGAAGCCGAGGGTGATGAGGAGGTACTTGCGGCGGTGAGGGAGCGACTCCGTCGCTTCCTCGGCCTCGTCGAGCCTGGCCGAGAGCTCGTCGATCTCGCCCCGGAGGGCCGCGATGCTCCTGCGGGTCGGCTCCTCGCCGACGAGGTCGGCGACGAGCAGCCGCACGAGCGCCTCGTTCTTCACGGGGGTGAAGGCGGCCGGCGTCTCGGCCCACGCGCGGAGCGCGTCGAGCCCCTTCTGCGTGAGCGA
>CAZODN010000194.1:0-1870 GCA_964578545.1 uncultured Gaiellales bacterium | reverse complement strand
GCCCAGCCGGTGACGAGCCAGCGCCTGCGCCGGAAGCGCGTCGCCATCAGCGTCAGCCGCACGAGGATGAGGACGAGGAGGGCTGCCCAGACGCCGCGGATGCCCCAGTCGCCCGCGAGCGCGGCAACGAGCACCGTGGCGCAGGCCACGAACGCGGCCACCATCGACCCCGCGAGGAACGGCCCGTCGCTCGCGCCGATGAGGATCCCGTCGAGCGCGAAGACCGCCCCGTTCAGCGGCTGCATGAGCGCGAAGATCGGCCACAGGAGCGCGGCCTCGTCGAGCACCGAGGCGTCCCCGGTGAACGCGCGCGGGAGGAGAGAGGCGAGCGCGAGCATCGCGAGCGCGAACGCGCCCCCGAGGGCGACCGAGAGCCAGATCATGCGCTCGCTCGCACCGTAGGCCTCCTCCTTGCGCCCGGCCCCGAGCTCACGGCCGACGATGATCTGCCCGGCGATCGCGACCGAGTCGAGGACGAGTGCGAGGAAGACCCAGAGCTGGAAGGCGACCTGGTGCGCGGCGATCGACGCGTCGCCGAACCGCGTCGCGACCGCGCCGGCCAGGAGGAACGAGCCCATCAGCGCGCTCGTCCGGAGGAAGATCCACTTCCCGAGCGAGAGGACGCGGCGGGCGAGCGCGAGCTCGGGCCTCGCCTCGCCCGGGTGCAGCTGCCGGAGGATCACGACGACGAACGCCGTGCCCATCCCCAGTTGCGCGATCGCCGTGCCCCAGGCCGAGCCCTCGATTCCCCAGTCGAGCCCGTACACGAAGACGACCTCGAGCACGAGGTTCACGACGTTGCCGGCGATGAGGATGACGAGCGGCGTGCGGAGGTCCGCGACCCCCCGCAGGTAGCCCTGCCCGCCGAGCGCGATGAACGCGGCCGGGAAGCCGACCGCGGCGATCCGCAGGTAGGTGACCGCGTACTCCGCCGTCTCCCCCTCGCCGCCGACGAGCGCGACGATCGGCTCCGCGAGGAGCGCGATCGCGAGCGAGACGGCGATCCCGAATGCGATCGAGAGCCAGACCGCCTGCGCGCCGAGCCGGCGGGCCGTCTCGCCCTCTCCGGCTCCTCCGGCGCGCGCCACCTGCGCGGTCGTCCCGTACTGGAGGAAGTTGAAGACTGCGAAGACGCCGCCGAGCACCGTGAACGCGATGCCGAGAGCAGCCAGCTGCGAGCGGCCGAGGTGGCCGACGATGGCCGTGTCCACGAGCAGGTAGAGCGGCTCGGCCGCGAGCGCGCCGAGCGCGGGCAGCGCGAGCCGGAAGATCTCGCGGTCGTGGGGCGACCGGAGCCTCACGGGGCGGGGCCTACTCCTCGCGCCGGAGGATGCGAGCGCCGCTCGACTGGCAGAGCGCCTTGACGACGATCTCGTCCACGTTCACGTGCGGCGGCCGCGTGACGGCGAAGAGGACGCAGTCGGCGATGTCGTCGGGTGTCAGCGGGTCGGTGCCGGAGTAGACCGCCTTCGCCCGCTCCTCGTCGCCCTTGAAGCGGACGAGCGAGAACTCCGTCTCGGTCAGGCCCGCGTCCACCGTGGTGACGCGGATCGGCCGCCCGAGGAGATCCTCGCGGAGCCCGTAGACGAAGCCCCGGAGCCCGAACTTCGCGGCGACGTAGGACGCGGCGTTCTCGTACGCGACCCGGCCGGCGACGGAGCCCGTGAAGAGGATGTGCCCGCCGTCCCGGATGTGTGGGAGACAGAGCCGCGTCATGCGGAGGGCGCCGTCCACGTTCGTGTGGAGCACGGTCGCCTCGTCCTCGGGGTTCGAGTCCCAGAACGGGTAGCGGCCGAGCGCCAGTCCCGCGTTGTTGTAGAGGATATCGATCCCGCCGAACTCGGCCGCGACCCGGCCGACGAACGCGGCG
>CAZODN010000193.1:0-1879 GCA_964578545.1 uncultured Gaiellales bacterium | reverse complement strand
TGCTCGCCTTGGTCCCTATCGCCACGGCTGGAGCCGTGGCATCAATCATCTAGCGCGTCTGTGGGAAGCCCAGGTCGACGCGACTCGTCGCCGGGTCGGGCCAGCGGCTCGTGACGACCTTCCCTCGCGTGTAGAAGTGGATCGACTCGGGACCGTAGGCGTGCGAGTCACCGAACAGCGACGCCTTCCAGCCGCCGAAGGAGTAGTAGGCCACCGGCACGGGGATCGGCACGTTGATCCCGACCATGCCAACCTCCACCTCGAACTGGAACTGGCGCGCGACGCCGCCGTCGCGGGTGAAGAGCGCGACCCCGTTCCCCCAGGGGTTCTCGTCGACGAGCTTCAGCGCCTCGTCGTACGTCTCGACCCGGACGACCGAGAGCACCGGGCCGAAGATCTCGTCCCGGTACGCGTCCATCTCCGGGGTCACGTGGTCGAGCAGCGAGACGCCGAGGAAGAACCCGTCGCCCTCGGGGGCGGTCTCTCGGCCGTCGGCGACGAGCGTCGCGCCCTGCGCCGGCCCACTCTCGAGGTAGGAGGCGACCTTCTCGCGATGCTCGCGCGTGACGAGCGGCCCCATCTCCGAGCTGGGGTCGAACCCGTCCCCGACCTTGACCTTCGGCAGCCGCTCCTTGATGGCCTCGACGAGCGGCTCGGCCACGTGCCCGACGGCGACGACGACGGAGACGGCCATGCAGCGCTCGCCGGCAGAGCCGTACCCCGCGCTCACGGCGGCGTCTGCGGCCATGTCGATGTCGGCGTCGGGGAGGACGATCATGTGGTTCTTCGCTCCCGCGAGCGCCTGCACGCGCTTGCCGTGCTTCGTCCCGTTTTCGTAGACGTACCTCGCGATCGGCGTCGAGCCGACGAAGCTGATCGCGGCGATGTCGGGGTGCTCGAGCAGGCCGTCGACGGCGACCTTGTCGCCCTGGACGACGTTGAACACGCCGTCCGGCAGCCCGGCCTCCTTGAGCAGCTCGGCGGTGCGGATCGAGGCCGACGGGTCCTTCTCGGAGGGCTTGAGCACGAACGTGTTGCCACACGCGATCGCCGGCGCCCACATCCACATGGGAACCATGGCCGGGAAGTTGAACGGCGTGATGCCCGCGACGACCCCGAGGGGCTGCCGGATCGAGTACACGTCGAACCCCGTCGAGACCTGCTCCGAGAAGTCGCCCTTCAGGAGCTCCGGCAGGCCGCACACGTACTCGATGACCTCGATGCCGCGCTGGACCTCGCCCTGCGCGTCCGAGAAGACCTTGCCGTGCTCCTCCGTGAGCAGCCGGGCGAGCTCGTCGCGGTGCTCGTCGAAGAGGTGGTAGATGCGGAAGAAGAGCTCGGCGCGCTTCGACAGCGACCAGGTGCGCCAGTGCGAGTAGGCCTCCTTCGCGGTCGCGACCGCGTGGTCGATCTCCGCGGGTGAGGCGAAGTCCACCTCGCCCGTCTGCTCGCCCGTCGCGGGGTTGAACACCGGGCCCTTGCGCCCCGACGTGCCCCGGACCGGCCCGCCGCCGATCCAGTGCCCGATCGTCTTCAGCTCCGTCGTCACCGCTGCGTTCATGTGCGCCTCCCGCTGCCTCCTGGTTTCGTCGAAGCCTAGATGACTGATGCCACGCTATCGCGCGTCCGGATGCGCGATCTGGCGCCTCCGGGCCCGCTCCCGCCCGGGCGACGGCCGCCTCAGGGCGGCCGTGCGCCGGGCGTGCGCTTCGCGACGGGCAAGCGCCACCGAGGCGTCCAGCATCGCCGCCGCTTGTCCGTCGCGCCCCGGAGCGGCCAGCTCACGCCCCGGAGTTGGCGATCCCGTGGCATCACTCATCCAGCGCCGTCTACCGTGCCCTCGCGATGCACGCCGCGATCGTCCTCCACACCCGCGACC
>CAZODN010000192.1:0-1892 GCA_964578545.1 uncultured Gaiellales bacterium | reverse complement strand
AGCCCGGCGATCACCGGCAGGAGCAGGATCCGGCTGAGGATGAGCCAGTACCAGACCGGCCGCCCGACGAACGCGAAGACGAAGATGGCGATGACCATCACCCAGAGCAAGAACGCGGTTCCGCAACGTGGGTGGATCAAGCTGAACTTCTGCACGCTCTCGGGGGTGAGTTCCGCGTCGGCCTCGAGGGCGTTGATCGCCTTGTGCTCCGCCCCGTGGTACTGGAAGACCCGCCGCAGGTCGGGGAGCAGCGAGATGACGAGGATGTAGCCGATGAACACGGCGACCCGGATCAGCCCCTCGACGACGACGAAGAGGCTCGTGGACTCGATGGGGAGCCAGTTCGTGAGCAGCGCCGGCCCGACCTTGAAGAGCATCAGCGCGAAGCCGATCGCGATCGCGAAGGAGAAGATGATCTGGCCGCGGCTGATCTGCGTCTGGACCTCGCCGTGCTCGTCGCGCTCCTGCGAGGCGACGTTCGCCGAGATCGCGAGCGCGCGGAAGCCGATGGCGAGCGACTCGCCGAGCGCGACGACGCCACGGATCACCGGCAGCCGCCAGATCGTGCGCCGCTGCATCGGCGACTCGATCTCGCGGACGACCTCGGTGATGTCGCCCTCGGGGGTCCGGATCGCGACGGCCCAGCTCGACGGGCTCCGCATCATGACGCCCTCGAGGACGGCCTGCCCGCCGTAGCTGACGGCCATGCCGTCTACTGGCGCCGCGCGCCGGCCTTCTCGAGGCGCCGCTGGAAGCGCTCCACCCGACCGCCCGTGTCCACGAGCTTCTGCTTACCCGTGTAGAACGGGTGGCACGCCGCGCAGATCTCGACGTGGAGCTCGGGCTTCGTCGAGCGCGTCCAGAACTCGTTGCCGCACGAGCACGTCACGTGCGCGAGGACGTAGTCGGGGTGGATGTCCGCCTTCATGAGCCGGCCAGGATACCAGCGGCCGTCGTCGCGGCGACGTTCCCGCCGGAGACGACGCACACCGTCCGGCCGCTCTCGGCGAGGTCGACCCGCCCGGAGAGGGCGGCCGCGACCGCCGTCGCGCCCGCCAGCTCGCACGCGAGCTTCGCGCGCTCGTAGGTGAACCGGAACGCGTCCTCGATCTCCTCCTCCGTCACGAGCACGACCTCGCACCCGTGCTCGCGGAGGATCTCGAGCGGCAGCCGCCCGGCGTGCGGGGCGTTCAGCCCGTCCGCGATCGAGGTCGGCGTCACGTCCACGGGGTCGCCAGCGGCGAGGGCGGAGTGCATCGCCGTCGAGAGCTCGGGCTCGACGCCGATCACGCGCGCGCGCCCGGCCGCGGCCGCCGCGATCCCGGCGACGAGGCCGCCCCCGCCGATCGGCACGACGATCGTCTCGATGCCCGGGACGTCCTCGAGGATCTCGAGGCCCACCGTGCCCTGGCCCGCGATCGTGAGCGGGTCGTCGAACGGGTGGACGAGCATCCGCCCGGTCTCCTCCTGCAGCACCGCGAGGCGCCGGAACGCCTCGGCCGGGTCGCGGGCCTCGAGGTCGACCGTCGCGCCGTACGAGCGCGTCGCCGCGAGCTTCGCCTCGCTCGCCCCCTGCCACATGACGACGAGCGCGTCGAGCCCCTCCTCCGCGGCGCCCCACGCCACGGCCTGCGCGTGGTTGCCGGCCGAGATCGCGATCACCCCGCGCGCCTTCTCCTGCGCTGTGAGCGAGGCGAGCTTCGTCAGGACGCCGCGCGGCTTGAACGAGCCCGTCCGCTGGAGGAGCTCGGCCTTGAGGAAGACGTCGGGGCCGAGGGTGCGGCAGCGGAGCGTCGGCGTGCGGTGGACGTGCCCACGGATGACCTCGGCTGCGCGCTCGACGTCGTCGCGGGTCACGAGCTCGCCGGCCATCGCGCGATCGTAGTCGCCGA
>CAZODN010000191.1:0-1974 GCA_964578545.1 uncultured Gaiellales bacterium | reverse complement strand
TCCGTCGTCTGGCAGAACGACCGCGCGAAGCTCCCGCCCGAGATCGCGTGCCTCCAGGAGCCGTTCGGGAACGCCGTCTTCGCGACCTCCACGCAGAACCTCGCCGGGCGCGCCGTGGCTGTGCTCGGGTGCGGCCCCGTTGGGCTCTTCACGATCGCGATCGCCCGCGCGTTCGGCGCAGGGCGGCTCCTCGCCTCCGACCACGTGCCGTTCCGGCTCGACCTCGCGAAGACGCTCGGCGCGGATGCGGTCGTGAACGTGGGCGAGGTCGAAGACGTGCCGGCGTGGTTCGCGGAGCAGAACGAGGGCGTCGGCATGGGCGTCGTGTTCGAGATGTCCGGCGCGCTGAAGGCGATCGAGGACGCGTTCGGCATCGTACGGCACGGCGGCAACGTCGTCCTCTTCGGGATCCCGGCGCGACCGGCGACGATCGACATCGCCGAATCCCTCATCTTCAAGAACCTCACCGTGACCGCGGTCAACGGCCGCGAGATCTGGGAGACGTGGTACACGACGCGCTGGCTCCTCGAGCACGGCGTCGTCGACCTCCGCCCGCTCATCACCTCGGAGCTGCCGCTCGAGCGCTACGAGGAGGCGTTCGCGCTGCTCGAGTCGGGCGAGGCCTGCAAGATCGTCCTGCGACCGAACGGAGCGAATCCGTGAACGCACGGCTGAACGCACAGCTCGGCGCGGAGCTCGACGGGCTCCGCGAGGCCCGGACCTACAAGCGCTTCCTCACCCTCGAGTCCCCGCAGGGGCCGGTCGTGCGCATGGCGGGCCGGGGGGAGGTCATCGTCCTCTCCTCGAACAACTACCTCGGCCTCGCCGGGCACCCGGAGGTCGTGCAGGCGGGGATCGAAGGGCTCGAGCGCTACGGCGCGGGGACGGCGTCGGTGCGCTTCATCTGCGGCACCTTCGCGCCCCACCTCGAGCTCGAGCGCACGCTGGCCGAGATCTCGGGCACGGAGGCGGCGCTCACGTACGTCTCGTGCTGGAACGCGAACGAGGCGGTCATCCCGAGCCTCACCGACGCGACGACGGTGATCCTCTCGGACGCGCTCAACCACGCGAGCCTCATCGACGCGATCCGGCTCTCGAAGCCGGCGAGCAAGGTCGTGTACCCGCACTCGGACCTGGACGCGCTGCGGGAGGGGCTCGCCGCCGCTCCCCGGGACGCGCGCAAGCTCGTCGTCACCGACGGCGTCTTCTCGATGGAGGGCGACCTCGCGAAGCTTCCGGAGATCGTCGAGCTCGCGCGCGAGTTCGACGCCGTCGTGATCGTGGACGACTCGCACGGCGTCGGCGTCCTCGGCGCGACGGGGAAGGGAACGGTCGAGCACTTCGGGCTCCTCGGCGAGGTCGACGTGATCACGGGGACGCTCGGGAAGGCGCTCGGCGGGGCCGCGGGCGGCTACGTCGCCGCGTCGGAGGAGGTCTGCGACATCCTCGCGCAGCGCTCGCGCCCCCAGCTCTTCTCGAACGCGCTGCCGCCGACCGTCGCCTGCAGCGCGCTCCGCGCGATCGAGCTCATGCTCGAGGACCCCTCGCTCCTCGCGCGCCTGCGCGAGAACACCCGCACGTTCCGGGAGATGCTCGTCGAGGCCGGCTACGCGCCGCTTCCGGGAGAGGCGGCGATCATCCCGATCATCATCGGCGAGACCGCCGAGGCGATGGCGCTCTCCGAGCGCCTGCTCGACGAAGGCGTGTTCGTCACCGGGTTCGGCTACCCGGTCGTGCCTGAGGGCACCGCGCGCATCCGCGTGCAGATGTCGGCCGCGCTCGAGCGCGAGCACCTGGAGCGCGCGATCGAGGCGTTCAGGCGCGTCCGCGCTGCATGAGCCAGCGCGGCGAGAACGTCGCCTGGTCTGCACTGGTCGTCATCGCGGCCGGCACGGTGTTCGAGGCTCTCGTCGCGCTCGAGCTCGTTGCGCTGGGCGACGTCCCTGGGCCAGACGCGGCGGGTTTCGGCATCGT
>CAZODN010000190.1:0-2025 GCA_964578545.1 uncultured Gaiellales bacterium | reverse complement strand
TTCCCGTCGTCGCGTACTCCTCGCTCGTCGGCCCGTGCGCCGACACGGAGATCAAGGTCAGGACGTATCGGGCAAACCCGGCGATCGCCCTCTCGAACTCGACGTCGTTCGCGATCGTCGTCCCCTGACGAGCGCGCGTCGAGCCGCGCTCAGCCGCCGAGCGAACCGAACCAAGCGTCGAGCTCGGCGCGCTCTTCGACCGTGAGCGAGCGCAGCGGCGCGCGCACGTCCTCGGCGACCGTCAGCCCCCGCAGGGCGAGGATCCGCTTGAGCGCCGCCTGCCGCGGGAAGCGCTCGACGAACGAGCGCAGCTCGCCGAGACGCGCTGCCCCCTCGGGCGTGGGCTCACGCACGACGGCGGCGACCTCGGCCGGAAACGCGGAGGCGAGCGCCGAGACCGCGCCGACGGCGCCGTGCGCCATGCCCTCGGCGATGAGCGCCTCGGGCCCGACGAAGACGTCGAAGCCCGGGAGCAGGTACCGGGCGAAGCGCTCCCAGGGCGTGTCGGACACCTTCAGCCCGACGACGTTCGACGCCTCGTCGCGAAGACGCTCGAGCACGGCCGGCGCGACCGCGTACCCGGTCGTCGCGGCGAACTCGTAGACGTAGAAGGGGAGCGGCGCACACGCGGTCGCCGCGGCGAGGAAGTGCCCGTACTGCGCCCTCTCGTCGAGCGGAAAGTACGGGGGGCCGATGACGACGACGGCGCTCGCGCCGACCTCGGCCGCGTGCGCCGCGAGCGTGACGGTCTCGGCCGTCGTCTGGGCGCCGCAATGGACGGCGACCTGGAGGCGCTTGTCGGAGGCCTGGAGGAAGAGGTCCGCCGCGCGCCGCCGCTCCTCGACCGACAGGAGGATCCCCTCGCCGGCGGTGCCGAGCGCGAGGATCCCGTCGAGGCCGGACGCGACGTAGAAGTCGACGAGGGGGCCGAACGCGTCGCCGTCGAGGTCTCCCCCGTTCGCGCGAAGCGGCGTGATCGATGCCGCGAGGGCCCCGTTCAGCACGACCTGACTCTAAGCTCCGACGGATGAGCGCGCTGAAGGTGGAGCGGGACGGCGACCTCCTCCGCGTCACGCTCGCGCGTCCCGAGCGCCGGAACGCCTTCGACGCCGCGCTCATCGCCGAGCTCACCGAGGCGTTCTCCGACGTCGGCGACACGCGGGCCGTGCTGCTCTCCGGCGAGGGGCCGAGCTTCTGCGCCGGCGCGGACGTCGAGTGGCAGCGCGCGTCGATCGACCTCTCCTACGACGAGAACGTCGAGGACGCGCTGCGCCTCTACCGGATGCTCGAGGCGATCGACGAGTGCCCGGCGCCGGTCGTGTGCTGCGTGCACGGGTACGCGCTCGGCGGAGGCTCCGGTCTCGTCGCGGCGGCCGACATCGCGGTCGCCTGGCCCGATGCCGTCTTCGGGTTCACCGAGGTGCGGCTCGGGATCATCCCCGCAGTCATCTCCCCGTTCGTCCTTCCGAAGATCGGCGAGCACGCCCGCCGCTACTTCGTGACCGGGGAGCGCTTCGAGGCGCGCGTTGCGCAGCGCATCGGGCTCGTCAGCCAGGTGGCGGTGGACGCCGGCACGGCGTGCGAGGAGATCGTCGAGGACATCCTCCGGGGAGGCCCGGTCGCCGTGCGCGAGGCGAAGCGACTCGTGAGGGAGCGTCCCTCGGGGATCGACACGGCGCACATCGCCGCGGCACGAAGAACGAGCGCGGAAGGCCAGGAGGGCCTCAGGGCGTTCCTCGAGCGCCGCGAGCCAGGGTGGTCGTCCGGCGCCGACGCCTGAGCGTTAGGCCGCGACGGGCTGCGGCGAGACCCGCGGGCGCGGAGACGGCAGAAGCAGGCAGAGGACGACCCCGAGGGCGGGGGCCGTGGCGGCGACGGCGAGCGCGGCCTCGAGGTCGACCTGGTCGGCGAGGCCGCCCAGAGCAACGGCCGCGACGCCGCCGATCCCCATCGCGAGCCCGACCGCGAGCCCGCTCGCCATCCCGGTCCGGCGGGGGAGGTAGAGCTGGGAGAGGACGATCGTGA
>CAZODN010000189.1:0-2036 GCA_964578545.1 uncultured Gaiellales bacterium | reverse complement strand
TGTAGGGCACGCGGACGGGAGCCGCAGCCGGAGACGGCGTCGCGGCTCCCGTATCGTGCGGAGGCGATGAACGCCGACCCGGTCACGTTCGTGCTCGCGGTCGCACTCGCGGCGGCGATCTCGATGGGGGTGTACGCGCACGCCGCGAAGCACGGGAGCCGCCACCCGACCGCGTGGGGCATCGCCGCCTTCCTCGCCGCCGGGATCGCCGTGCCCGTGTACTTCGTGCGCTACTGGCTCCGGCGGCGGGCGGGCGGGTAGGGCGAGACGACGCGCCGGCGCCGGGCTGCGCCCGGGCGCCGCGCGCGTCATCATCAGCCGGTGCGCGACGACGACATCCGCTCCTCCCTCTTCGCGTCGCTCGACGTCCTGTGCGCGAAGCACGGGCCGGAGGTGCCGTACCGGGGCGGCCTCGACGCGGGCTTCGCCTTCCGCGGCCGGCGCGTGCCGTTCCTCAACTTCCAGAAGGGGATCTACCGTGCGGCCGCCCAGCGCGGGCCGGCGGCGCTCAGCCTCAACACCTCGTACCGCTCGCCGTACGACGACGAGGAGACCGCTGACGGCTTCGCGTACGCCTACCGCGCCGGCGCGATCGACCAGCCGGACAACCGCGCCCTGCGGGCCGCCTTCGAGCTGCAGGTGCCGGTCGCCTACTTCGTCGGGACGCGGCCCGGCTGGTACCGGCCGGAGTGGCCCGTCTTCGTCACCGGCGACGACCCGGTGAGCCGTCGCGTCCTGCTCACGCCCGGCCGCATGATCGGCCCCTACGACGAGCGCGAGCCACTGCTGCCGCAGGACCCGATCGAGCGCCGCTACGCCGTGCGCGAGACGCGGATGCGCCTGCACCAGGCCCGCTTCCGTGCCCGCGTGCTCCCCGCCTACGCGAACCAGTGCACGATCTGCCGCCTGAAGGAGACGCGCCTGCTCGACGCGGCGCACATCGTTCCCGACGCCGAGCTTGCGGGGGAGCCGACGGTGCGGAACGGGCTCAGCCTCTGCTCGATCCACCACCGCGCGTTCGACGAGGACCTCGTCGGCGTGTCGCCCGACTACGAGGTGCTCGTCCACCCCCGGCTGCTCGACGAGGACGACGGGCCGATGCTCGACGTGCTGAAGGACGCCCACCGCACGGCGATCGTGCTGCCCCGGCGCCAGACGTCGAGGCCGGACCGCGAGCTCCTCGCGATCCGGTTCGAGCGCTTCCGTTCGGCAGCGTAGTCCTCTGGACCTGTCCGCCCTGGACATCTTGCGCCTCCGGGGTCATATTGTGAAGCTATGAGGCGCAAGATGTACCGGCACAAGATCACCGCCGCCGGGCAGGTCTCGATCCCCGCCGAGATCCGGCATCGCTGGGGCACGTCGACGGTCGCGATCGAGGACGAGGGCGACCGCATCGTGCTCCGGCCCGTCCCCGACGATCCGATCGCGGCACTGCTCGGAGTCTTTGCCGCGCGCCCCGGCGAGCCCTCGGCCGCAGAGGCCGTTCGTGCCGCTCGTGAGGAAGACATCGAGGCCGAAGAGGACAAGTGGAAGCGCCTCGGGTGGACGTAGTCCTCGACGCCGGCCCGGCGATCGCCCTCTTTCGCCGCGAGCCGTCCGGGCCTGCCGTCGCACGGATGCTTCGCGAGAACCGGGCGCGCATGTGCACGGTCAACGCGGCCGAGACGGTCGATGTCCTGGTTCGCGTGCACCGGTGGGACGCCGCCGACGTGATGGCCGTCGTCGAGCAGCTCCTCTCGACGGCTGTCGAGCCCGTGCTGCCGTCCGTCGAGCTGTCGACCCGGGCCGGAGAGCTGCGCGCTCGCCACTTCGATCGTCGAGGGCGTCTCTCGCTCGCCGACTGCTTCGCCCTCGCGACCGCGGAGGAGGAAGGCGGGAGCGCGATCCTCACGACCGACCGCATCCTCGCGGACGCCGCGCGCGCGGAGGGGATCGAGGTCGTCCTGCTCGACTCGTAGGGCGAGGAGGGCCCGCTACTGGCCCTCGAGGATCAGCTCCGTCGGCACCCGCAGCGCCTCCTCGCGGGAGCCGTCGGG
>CAZODN010000188.1:0-2256 GCA_964578545.1 uncultured Gaiellales bacterium | reverse complement strand
CCCACGAGGTCGGCGACGCTCGCGTCGGCCGAGCAGCTCCCGGCCGAGGCGCCGCAGGAGAGAGCGGTCGCGCTCCTGACGAGGGCGACCTTGCCACCGGTGTTGGCGAGGTTCGTCGCCCCGCTCGCATCTGGAGTCGGGAGCGCGGCGCCGTTCGCGCCTGCGGAGGCGAGCTGGACGAGGAAGTAGCGTCCCGGCTGCACGGAGCCCGCAAGGGGCGTGACCTGCCAGGAGGCTCCCGAGGCCGACGCGTACTGGATCGACCACGCGCTCAGGTCGATCGCGCTCGCTCCCCGGTTGAAGAGCTCCACGAAGTCGTTCGCGAACGTCGCGCCGCTGTTGCCGCCGCCGGCGTAGACCTGGCTGACGACCATGTCCGGCGACGCGCTGCGCGCTGCCGGGGCGAGCAGCAGCGCGCTCGCCAGGAGGAGCAGGAGGAGGGCTCGGGCTCGGTGCATGGGGCAACTCCGATCGTGAGTGGGACGTTGTCGCCCTCTCTGGTACCGCGCCCGTCTCGCAACGGAAACCGTCCTTTCGCGATCCGGCACTCGTTCGCCGGCGACTTGTTGCACTTCCGCTCGCGCGAGGGCGCGGGCGTCCGCGAGCCGCCCTCGAGAGGACGGCTCTACCCAGGCTCCGAGGTCACAGCCAGCGCCGAAGCCACCATCGCTCGAACGCGACCTTCGCCAGGTGCCACCCGCGGCTCGGCCGCATGACGCGCACGGTGGGCTCGGGCACCGCGTAGAAGTCCCCGCCCGCGAACCCCGCTCGGCCGTCCCCCAGCTCGATCCAGCAGTACCCTTTCCCGTCGAACGTGGCGGCGGAGCGCCTGCCGTCCACGGAGTCGGCGATCCGCTCCGCGACGACCTTCGCCTGCGCGTGGGCGAACACGCCCGCCTTGGGGAGCACCTTCCCGGTCGGAAGTCTCACGGTTGCCGTGTCGCCGATGGCGAACACCCCCTCGTACGAGGTCTCGAGCGTCTGCGGATCGACGTGAACGAACCCCGAGACGCCCATGAGCGGCGACGACCGGACGACCTCCGGAGCCTGATGCGGTGGCACGCCGATCAGCAGGTCGACCGCGTCCGCGACGCCGTCCGCGGAGACCAGCTCGCCCGTCTCGGGCCGCAGCTCCTGGAACGTGAACAGCGGGTGGTAGTGGATGCCCCGGGCCGCGAGCATGTCCGCGATCGCGTCGCCGAGCGCGGGCGCGGCCACGGGCATCGGTGCGTGCTCGGGCGTGAAGAGGTGGAGCTCGACGTTGCGTCGCACCCCTCTCTCGCGGACGAACGCCTCGATCAGGAAGGCGGCCTCGTAGGGTGCCGCAGGGCACTTGAACGGCAGCTGCGTGACCAGGATCCCAATCGTGCCGGCCTCGAAGCTTGCGAGCGCGGAGCGGATTCGAGCGCAGCCCTCCACCGAGTACAGGTTGTGCGCCAGTCGGTCGAATCCACCCACCTCCTCCGGAGCGAGCTCCGCGCCGAGCGAGACGACGAGCGACTCGAACTCGACGTCGCCTGCAGAGGTGGCAACTCGCCGGGCCTCGAGATCGAGGCCTTCGACCTCCGCGGTCCGAACCTCGATCCCCTTCCGCTCGAGCCGCGCAAGGGGTCGGGTGAACTGGCTGGGCCTGCGCATTCCGACCATGTGCCAGAGCATCGACGGTTGGAAGACGTGATCCGGGCTCCGGTCGACGAGGACGACCCGGTGGTCGCCAGGCAGTCGGCGGCGAAGCTCACGGGCCGCGACCAGCCCGCCCGTGCCCCCACCGAGGACGAGTGCGCATCGAGCCGCGCCTCGGGGACGCCTCGTCGACCGGACGCTCGGAGCAGGCGCCTCGTACATCTGCTCGATGGCCGTCGAGAACCCCTCCTCGTCGAACTCGCTCTCGGAGAACACGACCTTCCCGTTCGGGCCGACGAGGACGCTCCACGGCACCCAGCCGTTCGTCAGTGCACGGAAGAGCGTGCCGTCCGGGTCGGAGACCACTGGGAAGGGGAGCTCGTACTCCTCCTTCCACGCCCGGCAGGCCTCCTCCGTCTCGATGGCGCCGATGTAGACGACCTCGAGGCCCCGGTCCGCGAAGCGCCGATGGAGGTTGACGACGGCGGGAGCCTCCCGCCGACAGCCCTGTCAGGTGGACTTCCAGAAGACGAGCAGAGCCCCGCCGGCACCGGAGGCCGGCAGCCCGAGCTGCTCGATCGACACGTTGGATCCCGGCTCGATTCCACCGGAGAGGCCTTCGAGAACCTTCAC
>CAZODN010000187.1:0-2290 GCA_964578545.1 uncultured Gaiellales bacterium | reverse complement strand
GACACCTGGGCGCTCAACGAGCGCGTGATCGACGAGAAGGCCTTCTTCGAGCAGGCGATGGCGATCTACGAGGAGCGGGAGCGGATGTTCGTCGATGCGCTCCGCCAGACGAAGAAGGGCCTCGTGGCCACCGTCTTCGACACGACCGACCGCGTGCAGCACATGTTCTACCGCTACCTCGACCCGACCCACCCCGCGAACGCCGGCAAGGACACGACCGAGTGGGCCGACGCCATCGCGCAGGTCTACGAGCGCGCGGACGCGCTCCTCGGGCGGATCTGGAGCGAGATCGAGCGCCCCGACACGGTCTTCATGGTGATCAGCGATCACGGCTTCACGAACTTCCGCCGCGGCGTGAACCTCAACACCTGGCTGAAGGAGAACGGCTACCTGGCTCTGAAGCCCGGCCACGAGACGAGCGGCGACTGGTTCGAGCACGTCGACTGGTCGAAGACGCGCGCCTTCTCGCTCGGCCTCACCGGGATGTTCGTCAACCGCAAGGGCCGCGAGCAGAGCGGCGTCGTGAGCGAGGGACCGGAGTACCGCGCACTCGTCGCAGAGCTCGTGGGCAAGCTCGAAGCGCTCGTGGACCCGCAGACGGGCGAGAGGGCGATTCGCAAGGTGCGCGCCACCAACGAGACCTTCGACGGGCCCTACCGGCTCGACGCGCCCGATCTCCTGATCGGCTACGAGGGCGGCTACCGGAACTCCTGGGAGTGCGCGACCGGAGCCGTCACCGCGAACGTCTTCAGCGACAACACGCGGAGCTGGTCGGGCGACCACTGCGTCGACCCCGACATCGTCCCGGGCGTCTTCTTCTGCAACCGGCGCATCACCACCGAGCGCCCGCGCCTCGTCGACATCCCGCTCTCGATCGTCGAGCTGTTCGGACAGAAGCGCGCTCCCTACATGCAGGGCGAGATGATCTTCGCGAAGGACGCCGGCGTCCGCGGGAGCTTCGATCCCGACGTGCTCGAGCAGTCGGGCGCGGCGCCGGGCGCACGCATCGCGCGCGAGAAGGACGCGGCGTGAGGCGTGCGACTCTCGCGCTCGCGTGCGCGGCGCTCGTGGTCTCGGCGTGCGGGCCGGAGCGCGCGGCGCCCGATCGCCCCGGGCTCTTCGTGCTCGGGGTCGACGGTCTCGATCCCGTGATCCTCGATCGCCTGATGGCGGAGGGGCGCATGCCTCACTTCGCCGATCTGGCCCGCGAGGGCAGCTACCAGCGCCTCGGCACCTCGAACCCGCCGCAGAGCCCGGTCGCCTGGTCGAACTTCGTGACGGGGCGGGACCCCGGCGGTCACGGCGTCTACGACTTCGTCCACCGCGACCCGGCCACGTATCTGCCGATCTCGTCCGCCACCCCGCCCGTCGACGATCCGGGCCGCGCGCTCGAGTTCTTCGGCTGGGTGATTCCGCTCTCGACGCCTGCGATCGTGAACACGCGGGGCGGAACGCCGTGGTGGGACGTGCTCGTGGCCCACGGGATCGACACCGAGGTCTACCGGATCCCCGGCAACTACCCGGTGCCCGAGAGCCAGGCCAAGGTGCTGTCCGGCATGGGCACCGTCGACATGCGCGGCGGCTATGGCACCTACACGCTGTTCGCCGACCGGCCGGTGAACGCCGAGGATCCGAAGGGCGACATCCAGGTGGTGAGCGTCCAGGACTTCGACCTCGACGGCACGCCCGACACGGTCGAGGCCACGCTCAAGGGCCCGCCCGACCTCTTCCGCCTGCGCCCGGGCCAGATTCCCGGGCCCGGCGACTACCTGACGACTCGCGTGACGGTCCACATCGATCCCGAGACCGACACCGCCGTGGTGAGGGCCGGCTCGCAGACGGCGCTCCTCCAGCAAGGCGAGTGGTCGGACTGGGTCGCCGTCGAGTTCGATGCCCTGCCCTTCGGCCTGATGAGGCTCCACGGAGCCGTCCGCTTCTTCGCGAAGGAGCTCCGCCCGGCGTTCGAGCTCTACGCCTCGGCCGTGAACCTCTCGGCGGCGAGCCCGCCGCAGACCTTCACGAGCCCCGACGACTGGGTCGAGCAGCTCTACGGCGCGCTCGGCCAGTTCTACACGGTCGGCATGCCCGAGGAGACGAGCGCGCTGCGGGACGGCGTCTTCAGCGACGGCGACTACGTGCGGCAGGTGGCGCTCGTCCAGCAGGACGCGCGCGCCATGCTCGAGCTCGCGCTCGACCGCTTCGAGCCGGGCGACGCCACCTTCGTCTACCTGTCCGACATCGACCTCCAGTGCCACATGCTCTGGCGCCACGCGGATCCGAAGTACCCGGG
>CAZODN010000186.1:0-2296 GCA_964578545.1 uncultured Gaiellales bacterium | reverse complement strand
TGGAGCCGCTCGATCGGGTTGTCGTACGCCTCGTCGACGCCGTCCCGGCTCATGCCTGGCGACTCTACTGCGTCGGTCGCCGTGTCTCAGCCGAGCGCGAGCGCGGGAGCGCTCCGGTTCTCGATCGCGAGATCGGGGTAGGGCGAGGAGGGCGCGAAGCGTGCGAGGAAGAAGCGCAGGTGCTCCGGCTCGTACGTGAACCGGAGCCCTGGGATCTCTCTCGCGCGCTCGTGGACGTGGCACACGACCTCGGCGACCCAGGTCAGGTGCTCCTGCGCGTACACACGCCGGGGCAGCGTCAGGCGCACGAGCTCGAGGTCGTCGTAGGGCTCGTCGCCGTGCTGGCCGGAGACGATGCCGCGCTCCATGGAGCGCACGCCTCCGGCGAGGTAGAAGGAGGCGGCGAGGGTCTGCGCCTGGAGCTCCGTCTGCTCGAGGTGGGGGAGGAAGCGTTTCGCGTCCACGAAGATGGCATGGGCGCCGATCGGCAGGACGATCGGGACGCCCGCCTCCTCGAGGAGCTCCCCGAGGTAGCGGGCCTGCGCGACGTACGCCCGCACGATTCGCTCGTCGGTGGACTCGTGGATGCCTCGTGCGAGCGCCTCCATGTCGTGCCCGGCCATCCCGCCGTAGTGTGGGAACCCCTCGTACACGACGACGTTCTCGCGCAGCCGCTGCGCGAGCTCGGGGTCGTTCACCGCGACGAGGCCGCCGATCGGCACGTAGTGATCCTTCTTCGAGGAGAAGATCGCGCCGTCGGCGTGGTCGGCGATGAGGCGGATGAGGTCGGGCAGCGACCGCTCGGCGAACCCGGGCTCGCGCTCCTTCACGAAGAGCGCGTTCTCGGAGATGCGGGTGGCGTCCAGGATGAACGGCACGCCGTGGCGTCGCGTGAGCTCCCGCACCGCGGCCAGGTTCTCGATCGAGAAGGGCTGGCCGCCCGCCATGTTCAAGCACGCCTCCTGGCGGACGTACGCGACCTCGCCCGGCGGCGCCGAGCCGAGGACCTCCTCCAGCCGCGCGAGGTCGATGTTGCCCTTGAATGGGAACGTGGACTCGGGGATGCTCGCCTCCGCGATCGCGACGTCGACCCAGCGCCCGCCCGCGAGCTCGGCGTGCTCGCGCGAGGTCGTGAAGTAGAGATTCGAGGGCACGAGGCTCCCCGGCCGCACGAGCGCCTTCGCGAGCAGGTGCTCGGCGCCGCGGCCCTGGTGCGTCGGGATCACGTAGCGGTAGCCGAAGGTGTCCCGCACGACCTGCTCGAGCCGGAAGAAGCTCCGCGAGCCGGAGTACGCCTCGTCGCCGAGCTCCATCGCCGAGCGCTGCTCCTGCGAGAGTGCCGACGTGCCGCTATCGGTCAGAAGGTCGACGAAGACGTCCTCCGACCGGAGGAGGAACGTGTTGTAGCCGGCCTCCCCGATCGCGATCCGGCGCTCGACCGGCGAGCGGAGCTCGATCGGCTCGACGACCTTCGTCTTCCAGGGCGGTGGCTCCAGACGCGGCACGACGCGCATGCTGTCCAGGCCAGGAGTCGGATGTCATCGGTGGAAAGCCGAACTGTTGCTGTGGCGTGGCCGCACGGCTCGCATCTCGGTGCCTCCAATGCGCCTCCGGCGCCCCCGGTGTCAGACACCGTTTCCTGTCAAGGGGGATTCGTGACGAATCAGTGTCGATCGCTCCACAGACTGATCCCGCTGCAATGCTCGTCCGCCGCGCTCGAGCCATGGCCGAACAAGCCGGGATCGCATGGAAGGCCCGTGTGGAGGGAAAACGGCGGTGTCTGACACCGCCTGACACTGCATCACGCGTACTGCCGCACGCCCGGCGTGGCAAGATCGCGACGCCGTGGAGACGATGCGCGCCATCCGCAAGCGCGACGCCGCGCCGGGCCTCGTCCTCGACGAGGTCCCGGTACCGACACCCGGCCCGGACGAGGTGCTCGTCCGGGTTGAAGCGGCGTCGATCTGCGGCACGGATCTCCACATCCAGCGTTGGGACCAGTGGTCGTCCGAGCGCGTGAAGCCTCCGCTGACCCTCGGCCACGAGCTCTGTGGGACGGTCGTCGAGGTCGGGAGCGCCGTCCGCGACGTCGCCGAGGGCGACTACGTCTCCGCGGAGAGCCACGTGACCTGCGGCGTCTGCTTCCACTGCCGCACCGGCAAGGCGCACATGTGCGAGTCGACACGGATCCTCGGCGTCGACCGCGACGGCGGCTTCGCGGAGTACGCAGCCATCCCCGCCTCCGTCGTCTGGCAGAACGACCGCGCGAAGCTCCCGCCCGAGATCGCGTGCCTCC
>CAZODN010000185.1:0-2461 GCA_964578545.1 uncultured Gaiellales bacterium | reverse complement strand
GCGAATCGAACTTCGAGACCGGCCGCGTGATGAACTACGTCTACTTCAGCGCCACGCTCGACGCCGCGGTCTGGGGCGCCGAGCTCGCGAGCGGTGAGGGCCACGGGCGCATCTACATCGTCGAGCCAACCGGGGCGTTCGAGGACGACCCGAACGTGACCGACAAGAAGTTCCCGGGGAATCCGACGCACTCCTTCCGTAGCCGCGAGCCGCTGCGTGTCGTCGGCGAGCTCGTCGACTGGGTCGGTCATTCGCCCGAGAAGCTCGAAGCCATGCGAGCCGCCCTCGCTGCGTTGCAGCGGGAAGGATTGGCGCAGATCGAGGACTAACCTGGATGCAACAGGGGTCAGGTCCCGAGTGTTGCAGGCGGCAGTCGACGATCGTGCGCAACGATCGGGACCTGACCCCCGTTGCGTCCTCCAGCCTTCGGTCTCGTACTGCGACGCACGGTGGCCCGGCCGACCGTGTCGCCCTCGAGCGCGCGTTGTCGTAGACCGCTCGAGAGCATCGCTCCCGCACGCTCGTACACGACATGCCTCTCTCGCCGGGAGCGGGCCGCGACCGGTCGAGTAGGCTCGACGGCCCCGTGTTCGATCACGTCGAGATCAACGTCAGCGACCTGGACGCCAGCCGCCGCTTCTTCGAAGCGGCTCTTGCGCCGCTCGGCTACGAGGTCGCGCTCGAGTCACCAGAGCTGGTCGACATGCGAGCAGCCGGCCGAAACGACTTCGGGCTCGTCCGTCGCGACCCGGTCGGGCCGACCGTGCACCTCGCCTTCGAGGCGCCGGATCGCGCGGCCGTGGACGCGTTTCACGGTGCTGCGCTTGCTGCCGGCGGTAAGGACAACGGGGCCCCCGGGCTCCGGCCCGAGTACGGCGAGAGCTACTACGCCGCCTTCGTGATCGGCCCCGACGGGCACAACATCGAGGCCGTCACGAAGCGCGCCGAGTGAGGCCTCGTCGGCCCCTCGCACGTCCGATGTCGCGCGCGGGAGACACGCCCTGCAACAGGGGTCAGGTCCCGAGTGTTGCAGGCGGCAGTCGACGAATCGTGCGCAACGATCGCGACCTGACCCCCTGTTGCGAACCCGTGTTGCGCTCTCAGGCCAGCGCCATGCCTTCGACGGAGCTCGCCGGCTTCGGGTCGGGGAGGCGTCTCATGCGGACGGCGTTGAGCAGGCCGAGGAGGCTGGCGACGAGCGGCACGAGCAGAGCCACCTGGAGCGAGCGGTCTCGTGCCTCCTTGTTGATCCGCAGGATCTCGGCCTGGACGTCCTCGGGCTCTCCGGCGAGCAACGGTTCGAGCTGCGCGTTGCTCATCACCTCGGCGTCTTCCTCGAGCGTGTTCGCGATCTGCTCCTGCTGGGCCGGAGGGATGACCGTGCTCTCCTCGGTGAGGTTCGTGAACTCGAAGGCGAGGAAGGCGAGCAGGACGCCGCCCGCCAGGGCCAGCCCGAACGAAAGCCCGAACGATCCCGCGGCCGAGTTCACGCCGGCTGCTTCGCTCACGCGCTCCTCCTCGATCGGCGAGAGCGTGTAGTTGTTCAGCTGCGACACGAGGAGGCCGAGCCCCGACCCCGTGATCAGCAACGGGACGACGAGCGCCCAGCCCGAGTCCGTGCGAGGAACGATCGGGATGATCAGCGCCATCCCGACGGCGCTCAGCAGGAACCCGAGCAGGATGATGTTGGCTGGGCGCCGGCGGCCCGCCCTCCGCCCTGTGAGCAGCGCCACGCCGAACATGCTGAGCGAGAGCGGCGCCAGCGTGAGCCCGGTCTGCATCGCGTCGTACTCGAGGGTCATCTGCAGGAAGATCGGAAGCGCGATCATCGCGCCGCCCAGCGTGACGTTCTGCAGGAGCAGTCCCGAGATCCCGGTTCTGAAGAGCGGTAACCGGAAGAGGTCCGGGTCGAGCAGCATCGGCTTGCCCTGGCGCTTGCGACGCACGAGCCACCAGGCCAGCAGCGCGAGCGCGACCGCACCGATCCCCATCAGCAAGCCGACGAACTCGCCTCCCTCCTGCCAGACGAGGATGCCGAGGACGAGCCCGCCCATGCCGACGACGGAGAGCAGCGCACCGGGGACGTCGATCTCCCGTGGCCCCGTGTACGGCACGTCGTGCACCAGCTTGATCTGGGACAGGACGATCGCGATCACGACGACCTCGAGGGCGAAGCCGACCCGCCAGGAGAGGAAGGTCGTCACGAAACCGCCCAGCAGTGGGCCGACCGCGGCGGCGATCGCGGCCGCCGCGCCGACGAGCGCGTAGGTCTTGACCCGTGCTGCTCCTTCGAAGTTGCCGTGGATCAGCGACTGCATGGCGGGCAGCAGGAGCGACGCCCCCAGGCCGCCGATGATCGCCCAGAAGACGATGACGGCCGTCATGCCCTGGGCTAGCGTCATCGCCAGTGCCCCGATCGCATAGGCGACGAGACCCAGCACGTAGGCCCGCTTGCGCCCGT
>CAZODN010000184.1:0-2498 GCA_964578545.1 uncultured Gaiellales bacterium | reverse complement strand
GCGCCCTGCGAGCGCCGTCCACCTCACGAAACGCCAAAACGAGGTGCTGGAGCTGCTCGCCGAGGGCGCGTCGACCGATCAGATCGCAGCGACCCTCCACCTCAGCAGGGAGACCGTCCGAAACTACGTGCGGCAGGTCCTTCGGGCGCTCGGCGCGCACTCGCGGCTCGAAGCGGTTGCGCTCGCCCATCGAGAGGGCTTGCTAGAGCGCGAGGTCTGATCGCGTCGGCGAGCGGCGCTGGTCGCCCGGTTGCCGCGCTCGCCAGCGCTCTCGCGTTCGGTGCGCTCTTCGGGATCAGTTGAGGAGCTCACCGCCGCGAGGCGAGCTCGCATCGCAGCCGCCGACGCCGCCGGGTAGCGCGTCTCGCCCCGTCGGGATCGTCGACTCGACGGGAGCTCCGAGTGAGCTGACGACGCCCGCCGAGCCTGGCGAGCACCTGCTCGTAGCGGACCCGCGCCCGGGAAGGCGCGCTTGCCATACTTGGAGGCACTCGAGAACACCAACGGAGAGGTGCCCCATGTCCGACTCGCTGTCAATCGCACACGTCGGCACCTACCCGCCGACGAGATGTGGGATCGCGACCTTCACGCGCTCCCTCGTCACTTCCATCGCCGCGAACGCGCCGCGCACGCGGCAGGGCGTCGTCTCCTGCGTGGAGGAGCCCGGCGTCGTCGAGCATCCCCCGGAGGTCGTCGGCGAGCTCGTCGCGTCCTCGCCCGAGTCGCGTGCGTGGGCGGCGGAAGCGGTGAACGAGTTCGACGTCGTCGTCCTCCAGCACGAGTTCGGGATCTTCGGAGGCGCGGACGGCGACGACGTCCTCGACCTCGTCTCGCGCATCGAGTCCCCTCTCGTCGTCGTGCCGCACACGGTCCCGAGCGACCCGACTCCCGAGCAGCAGGAGATCGTGGAGCGCATCTGCGAGCACGCCGACGCCGTCGTTGCCCTGAGCGGCGTGGCGCGCACGCGGCTCGTCGAGCGCTTCGGCGTCCCGCGCGAGCGTGTGCGCCGGATCCCGCACGGAGCCATGCTCGACCGCGCCCCGCGCGCAGACCGCGACGGCCGAAGGATCCTCACCTGGGGCCTGATCGGCCCGGGCAAGGGCATCGAGTGGGGGATCGAGGCGATGGCGTACCTGCGCGAGCTCGAGCCGCCTCCCCACTACGTCGTGCTGGGACAGACGCATCCGAAGGTCTGGAGGAGGCGCGGCGAGGAGTACCGGGAGTCGCTCCTCGAGCGCGCGCGCGTGCTCGGGGTGCGCGACCTCGTGACGATCGAGGATCGCTACCGCGACTCGCAGGCGCTCCTCGAGCAGGTGCGGCTCGCGAACGTCGTGCTGCTCCCGTACGACTCGAGGGACCAGGCGGTCTCGGGCGTGCTCACGGACGCGCTGGGCGCCGGCCGGCCGGTCGTCGCGACCGGCTTCCCGCACGCCGTGGAGCTCCTCGGGCACGGCTCGGGCATCGTCGTGCCGCACCAGGATCCCGAGGCGATCGCGGACGCGCTCCGGCGCTTCTTCACGGAGCCGGGGCTCGCCGAGCGGCTCGAGTCCGTCGCCCGCGAGCAGGCGCGCTCTCTCGCGTGGCCCGCAGCGGGACGCGCGTACCACGAGCTCGCGCTGGAGGTCGTGGAGGCCCCGGCGGGGGTGTCCCGCTGACCGGCGGGATCCCCGCACCGCCGTTCACGCACCTCCTCGCGCTCTCGGACGGGACCGGGATCTTCGAGCACGCACGCGGCACGACCCCCCGGGTCGAGCACGGCTACTGCACCGACGACGTCGCCCGGGCGGTCGTCGTCCTGCTCGACGAGGA
This sequence comes from uncultured Gaiellales bacterium, assembly GCA_964578545.1. Taxonomy (GTDB): domain Bacteria; phylum Actinomycetota; class Thermoleophilia; order Gaiellales; family Gaiellaceae; genus GMQP-bins7. The sequence goes on along the minus strand of CAZODN010000184.1, from coordinate 689 downwards.
GCGGCGAAGCCCCGAGCTCGAGGCTCTCCTCGATCGCTGCCTCGACTTCGTGCTCGAGGCGGAGCTTCCGAGCGGGCGCTTCCGGAACCGGCGGGCCGTCGGCGGCGCCTGGCTCGACGACGGAGGCTCGGACGACACGTGCGCGCGCGGCCTGCTGGCGCTCGCGCGGGCCGCCCGCGCCGCGCCCGAGGAGGCACGGAGGGCAGCGGCGCGCGCGGCGTTCTCTCGCGCCGCGCGGCGCTTCCGGTCGCCCTGGCCCCGCCCGAACGCTCTCGCCGTGCTCTCCGCCGTCGCCAGGCTGGAGGGAGACCCGGCGGACGTCGACGCCCACGGGCTCCTCGAGCGGGCGCTCGCGGGGCTCGGCGAGGTCGGCTCGAACCCGGCGTGGCCGTGGCCCGAGCCGCGCCTCGCCTGGGGAAACGCGCTCCTTCCCGAGGCGCGCCTCGCAGCCGGGCGCGCCCTTGCGGACGACCGGCTCCTCGCCGAGGGCGTCGCGCTGCTCCGCTGGCTGGTCGGCGTCGAGCGCAGGGGAGACCACTTCAGCTTCACGCCCGTCGGCGGCTGGGCTCCCGGCGAGGCTCGTCCGGGCTTCGACCAGCAGCCGATCGAGGCGGGAGCGATGGCGCTCGCCTGCGAGTGCGCTCACGCGGTCACCGGCGACCTCGGCTGGCGGGACGAGGTCGTGCGGG
>CAZODN010000183.1:0-2535 GCA_964578545.1 uncultured Gaiellales bacterium | reverse complement strand
GTGACCCACGAGTCCGGCACGCTCGCCCCGGACGCCGTCCGGGGCATGTTCGACCGCATCGCGCCGGTCTACGACGTCATGAACCGGGTGATGACGGCCGGCCTCGACCAGCGCTGGCGGCGTCTCGCCGTCTCCCTCGTCGTGTGGCCCGGGGACAGCGTTCTCGACGTCTGTTGCGGGACGGGCGACCTCGCGGTGGCGGCCGAGCGGCGGGGCGGTCGGGTCGTCGGGCTCGACTTCTCGGAGGAGATGCTCGCGCGCGCCCGGCGGAAGTCGGGGACGATCGAGTGGGTCTGTGGCGACGCGCTCGCGCTCCCGTTCGGGGACGGGACGTTCGACGCGGCGACCGTCGGCTTCGGCGTCCGCAACCTCGAGGACCTCGAGGGCGGGCTGCGCGAGCTCGCGCGCGTGCTGCGGTCCGGTGGGAAGGTCGGCGTGCTGGAGATCACGCGTCCAAACGGAATCCTCCGTCCGTTCTTCCGCGTCTGGTTCGACGTGCTCGTCCCGCTCCTCGGCAGGGTGCTCCCGGGCGGGAAGGCATACGCCTACCTTCCGGCCAGCGTCCGCCGCTTCCCGGGAGCCGACGACCTCGCGGCGCTGATGGAGCACGCGGGGTTCGAAGACGTTCGCTACCGGCTGCTCGGGGGCGGGATCGTCGCGCTGCACACCGGTTCGCGGCCACGACCTGCGGAGGGGGCGTGACCGCGCTCGACGTCGTTCGGGCCGCGCCCGGCCTCGACGGGTACCTCGAGGACGTCGAGGATGCCCTGTTCGACGCCGTGTCGCGCTACCCCGGCCTCGTCGCCGAGATCGGCGCCGGAGCGGTGCACGCAGGTGGCAAGCGCCTTCGCCCGGCGCTCGCGTTCCTCTCCTCCGCGCCCGACGCAGAGCCACCGCTGGCCGCGGGGATCGCAGTCGAGCTCGTCCACATGGCGACGCTCGTGCACGACGATCTCATCGACGGCGCAACCGTCCGGCGCGGGCGGACGGCTGCCTGGAGCGAGCACGGCCCCGGGGCAGCGAAGGCCGCGGGCGACTATTTGTTCGCGCGAGCCTTCTCGGTCCTGGCGGCTGACGGCGACCCGAACGCGGTCTCGATCCTCGCCGACGCCGCGCTCGGGCTCGCCCGCGGCGAGGCGATGCAGCGGTGCCAGCGGCACGATCCCTCGACGTCGGTCGAGGACTATGTCGAGCGTTGCGCCCTGAAGACGGGGAAGCTCTTCGAGGCCGCCTGCGTGCTCGGCGGAGGAAGCGGCGAGTACGGGAGGCTCCTCGGGATCGCGTTCCAGATCGCCGACGACGTCCTCGACTGCTCGGGCGAGACGATCGAGACGGGGAAGATCCCCGGCACCGACCTCCGCGACGGCACGCCGACCCTCCCGCTCATCCTCGCGGCGCGTGAGGACGCGGTCGTGGCCGACGCGTTGGCAGGCGGGCCGAAGGAGGGCGTCCTCGTCCGGGTGGCCGCGACCGGTGCGCTCGAGCGGTCCAGGGAGCTGGCGCTCCACTACGCTTCGGAGGCACGAGCCCGTCTCGACGGCGCCGTTCGCCGGGACGAGCTCGAAGCTTTGACGTGGGCCGTCGTCGAGAGGAGGAGCTGATCGCCGTTCTCGCCTTGAGCACGCTCGAGCCGATCCGGGAGAAGATCGAGGCCGGCGAGCGACTCGACTTCGAGGACGGGCTCGCGATCCTCGAGTCCGACGACCTGCTCACGATCGGGCAGCTCGCGGACGAGGCACGGCGCCTGCGGGGAGGGACGGACGAGGTCTACTTCGTCCAGAACCTGTACGTGAACCAGACGAACGTCTGCCGCGTGAAGTGCAAGTTCTGCGCGTTCGCGGCCACGCGCAAGCAGCCGCACGCGTACACGATGACCCCGGAGGAGCTCGTCGAGGACGTCGTGCGGCAGCGCGAGGTCACGGACTTCACCGAGATCCACATGGTCAACGGGGAGAACCCCCACGTGGACTTCGCGTACTACCGGGACACGATCGTCCTCCTGCACGGGGCGCTGCCGGACGTGCACCTCAAGTGCTACACGGCGTCGGAGATCCACCACATGACGACGCTGTCGGGCCTCACCCACGAGGAGGTGCTGCGCGAGCTGAAGGAGGCCGGGCTCGGCTCGCTGCCGGGCGGCGGAGCCGAGATCTTCGCCGACCGCGTTCGCCGCCTGGTCGCGCCTGGCAAGGAGAGCCCCGAGACCTGGTTCGAGGTGCACGACATCGCGCACCGCCTCGGCATCCCGACGCACTGCACGATGCTCTACGGGCACGTCGAGACGTACGAGGAGCGTGTCGACCACATCCTCCGGCTGCGCGACCAGCCGGATCGCACGGGCGGCTTCCTCGCGTTCATCCCGCTCGCCTTCCACCCGGAGAACACCGTCTTCGAGCGGCGTGGCTGGCGGCACACGACGGGCGCCGACGACCTGAAGATGCTCGCCTTCTCGCGCCTGATGCTCGACAACGTCCCGCACATCAAGGCGTACTGGATCATGATGGGGATGCCCCTGGCTGCGGTCGCGCTCCACTT
>CAZODN010000182.1:0-2606 GCA_964578545.1 uncultured Gaiellales bacterium | reverse complement strand
TCCCGGTGCGCCTGTTCACGTGGCGCTCGAGCCGGTCGACGAGCCGGAGGCCCGCACGCGCTGGAACTCCTCGAGCCGCGCGAGCGTGTCCGAGAGGTAGCGCGAGAGGAACTTGTTCGCCTCCTCCACCGGGCGACACGTGCGGCGATGCTTGTGGCACCAGTACGGCGTGCGCTGAGGAGCCTTCGGGAGCTCGAGGTCGAAGTGCGTCGTCAGCCGCGCGGAGCGCGCCGCGCGGGCGAGCACGATCCGGAGGACGTCGGCGTGCTCGTAGCCCTCGAGCAGCGAGCGGAAGTGGAGGAGCTCGCCGGCCGCACGCGGCGCGTACCACTCGCGCAGGTACCTCGTCGGCTGCTCGCTCGAGCGCCCGAGCCGCGTGCCGGCGTCGCGGAGCTCCGTCCCGAGAAGGAAGGGGTCGTACCGGTTCGTCTTCACGCGCATGAGCAGGCAGTTGAAGGCCGCGACGTCCACGCCCACGGCGTCGCGACCCGACTCGAGCGCCTGGACGAGCGTCGTCCCCGAGCCTGCGAAGGGGTCGAGCACGCGACCCCCGGGACGGACGTAGCGCTCGAGGAGCGCTTCGACGAGCTGTGGGACGAACTTGCCGAGGTAGGGGTGGAGGCGGTGCACGTGCTTCGTGCGCTCGCGCTCGGGAAGCTCCGCCTCCGACCAGGAGAGGTGGAGGTCGCCGAGCTCGGCGTAGAGGGCCGCCTGGGTGCGCGCCACGACGCCCGCTTCGACGCGGGCCGGCGGGGTCCTACTCGAGTGGGACTCGCTCGACCGTCCCGCCCGTCACAGCGGCCGCCTCGAGCGAGACGTCGAGGCCGGCGAGCTCTGGGTGCACGGCGAGCCACCCGCGCGCCGCCGTCTGCACGCGCCGCACCTTCTCGGCGTCGATCATCTCGAGCGGGTGCCCGAACTCGCGACCGCTCTTCTCCTTCACCTCGACGAAGAGCACGTGCCGCCCGCGCCGGAGGACGAGGTCGAGCTCGTAGCGCCCGACGCGCGCGTTCGCCTCGAGCAGCCGGTAGCCGCGGAGCCGGTAGTGGCCGAGCGCGCGGCGCTCGCCCCGGTTCACGCCGCCTCGTAGCAGGCGGCCTGGAACGAGCGGCGATGGAGGTCGGACGGCCCGAAGGCGCGCACGGCCTCGGTGTGCTCGGGCGTGATGTACCCGACGTGTGAGACGAACCCGTACCGCGGGTAGAGCGAGTCGAGGCGGCGCATGACGCGGTCGCGGACGACCTTCGCGACGATCGAGGCGGCCGCGATCGCGGCGCTGCGCGTGTCGCCGTCGACGAGCGCGACGTGGGGCGGCGCCGAAGGGCCGAGCCGGAAGCCGTCCACGAGGCACGCCTCCGCCGGCGGGTGGAGATCGCCGAGGACCGCGCGGAGCCCGGCCAGGTTCGAGCGGTGCAGGCCCGAGCGGTCGATCTCCCCGGACGGGACGACGTGCACGCTGATCGCCGCCGCGGCCGAGGCCACGGCCTCGAACAGGCGCTCGCGCTCGTCCGGCGCGACCTGCTTCGAATCGTTCAGGCCGGCCAGCGGGCGGACGCGAGGCCCGCGCAGCTCCGCGTAGTCGAGCAGGACGCCTGCGACGACGAGCGGCCCCGCGAGCGATCCCCGTCCCGCCTCGTCGGCCCCCGCGACGAAGCGGACGCCGAGACGCCGATCGAACCCGAGGAGGCGCTGCCCGATGGGTCGAGCCACCGGGCGAGGATACTCCCTAGCTCTGCCGGAGCTCGCGGACGCGCGCCTTCTTGCCCACTCTCTTGCGCAAGTAGTAGAGCTTCGCGCGCCTGACGTCGCCGATCGCGGCGACCTCGAGCTTCTCGATCTTCGGCGAGTGCAGCGGGAACGTCCGCTCCACGCCGACGCCGAAGGACTGCTTGCGCACCGTGAAGGTCTCGCGGAAGCCGGAGCCCTGGCGCTTGATGCAGATCCCCTCGAACACCTGGATGCGCTGCCGGTTCCCCTCGATGACCTTGAAGTGGACGCGCACGGTGTCGCCCGCCTTGAACTGCGGCAGGTCCGTGCGCAGGTGGCGCTGCTCGAGGCTTTCGATCGTCGTGTTCATTCCAGAGGAGAGGCCGGGGAGGCCGGCGCGGAATGTTAGCGGAACGAGATCCGCTGGGGCGGCCAGTAGGTCATGAAGACCTTGCCGATGAGGTTGTCGCGCGGGACCGACCCCCACACCCGCGAGTCACACGACTGCGAGCGGTTGTCCCCCATGACGAAGTAGTGGCCCTCGGGCACCCGGAACCGCTCCCCGGGGCCGATGTCCCGCCGGTCCTGCTCGATGTAGGGCTCGTCGAGGCGCTTCCCGTCGATGTAGACGTAGGCGGCGCCACGCCTGATCCTGATCTGCACCGTCTCCCCGGGCAGCCCGATGATCCGCTTGACGAACGTCCCCCCCGCGCCGCACTTCGCCTTCGCCGCGGGCGGCGTTTCGAAGACGATGACGTCGCCGCGCTGCGGGTCGCGGAAGTGGTAGACGAAGCGGTTCGCGAGGACGCGGTCGGAGAAGCGCGCCTCGCAGCCCGGTGCCGGGCGCGCGCAGTGCAGGGTCGGCTCCATCGAGGACGACGGGATGCGGTACGGGTTCA
>CAZODN010000181.1:0-2631 GCA_964578545.1 uncultured Gaiellales bacterium | reverse complement strand
GGACGACGCGTTCGCCGCGATCCGCGACGACCCGCGCTTCCCAGCCTCGCGTTAGCTCGTCAGCGCCAGTCGACCGAGACCACCTCGACCGGCTGCTCCACTCCCTTCAGCGACTCCGCGCGCGGTTCGGAGAGCCGATACGAGGACGTGAGGCCGTCGAGGGACTCGACGCTGACGAGGATCTCGCCGGCGCCCGCCAACGCTCCCACGCGGGCGGCGACGTGCACGCTCTGGCCGACGTAGTCGCGCCCGTCGCCTGCGGTCGTGAACGCGTCCCCGGCGTGCGCGCCGATCCTCACGTCCGGCGCGAACACCTCCCCGCCGAGCGCCCGCTGGATCGCGATCGCGGCGTCGATCGCCGCCTTCGGGTGGTCGAAGGTCGCGAAGAACCCGTCGCCGAGCTGCCGCACGATCTCGCCTCCGACCTCGGAGATGCACTCGCGGACGATCTCGTCGTGCCGTGCGAGGAGCCGCTTCCACTTCTCGTCGCCGAGCGTCTCGAGGAGCTTCGTCGAGCCCACGATGTCGGTGAAGAGGAAGGTGCGCCGGAGCTCGAGCCGGCCCAGGAGCTCCTTCGCCCGGGCGATGTCCGGCCGGGCGCCGAGGCGCTCGAAGAGGGCGAGCGCACCCTCCAGCTCGGCCGTCGCGGAGTGCTCGTCGCCGCTCTGGCGGTAGGCGAGAGCGAGCAGCGTTCGCGCCTGGCCCGTCTCGTACGGGGCCCCGACCTCCTGCCACGCGTCTCGCCCCGTCCGCAGCGAGGCGACGGCGCTGTCCGAGTCGCGCTCGGCGAGCTCGATCCGCCCGCGGGCGACGTGGATCGTCGCATCGAACGCCAGAGCTCTCCGCGCTCCGATCTTGAAGGAGTCGGCGATCTGCTCCACCTCGGAGAGCGCTGTCCGCGCCGCTCTCAGGTCGCCCGCCGCGAGCGAGATCTCCACCTGCGCCGGCAGCCGGCGGAGCCGGACGAGCGGCTCCCGCGCCTCGGCGAGCGAGCGGCTGATCCCGGCGGCCGCGGCGTCGAGCTTGCCCTCGGCGAGCCGCAGGAGCGCGAGGCCGGGCTGCGGATCGCGCCCGAGCTCGTTCACCCTCCGGTACGCCTCCTCGGCTCCGGTGAAGTCGCCGCGCCGTCGTCGGATCTCGCCCAGCTCGTACTGCGCATCCGAGACGACGCCGAGGTCGAAGTCCGCGATCTCCTCGCAGACCGCCACGGCCTGGGCCTCCGCCGCGGGCCACTCGCCTCGCAGGCGCAGCACCTCCGCCCGGTGCAGCCGGCACTTGCCGGGGAAGCCCGTGACGTCGAGCTCGCTGCACCAGCGGTTCGCGGTCTCCGTCCACTCGGCCGCGCGGCGGTAGTCGCCGAGATCGGAGCACGCGCTGATGGTCATGCAGTAGATGTTCCCGCGGGTCTGCGAGTCGAGGCGGCCTCCCAGCGCCCCGGCGCTCGCCTCGTCCATGAGCGCGAGCCCCCGCTCGGGATCGCCCGCCTTGATGAGGGCGCGGCCCTTTCCCGCCAGCGCGATGAGCTGGCTCTCCCGGTCGCCGACGCGAACGCCCAGCTCGTGCGCGTGGTCGAAGATCTCCACCGCCATCTCGAGGTCGCCCTCCGCGTAGAGCGCGATCAGCCCCTGGGTCGCCGCGAGCCGGGCGTGCTCGACCGACTCCGCGACACCGGCGAGCAGGCGCTCGGCAGTCGCGAGCCAGCCGAGGGCGACCGAGAACGCTCCGCGTGCCTCCTGATCCCAGCAGAGGAGGAGGGCGACTCGTGAGGCACCGAGGGGATCCCCCGCGGCCGTGAAGGCGGCGAACGCCTTCTCGCGCAGCGCGATCGCCTCGTCCGCGTGGCCACTCCACCACGCTGCAGAGGCGTAGGCCTCGAGATCTCCGGCCTCGAGCGCCTCCTCCTCGAGCTCGGAGAACGCGTCGTACGCGCTCCTCCAGGACTGCCCTGCGGCTGCGGTGCGCGCTGCTTCCAGTGAGTCGATCACCCTGGACACGGAGCGCTCATTGTGACGTACGTCACGCCGGCCACGCGACGCGTCTCAGGTGCCGACGGCGTCGTCCTCGACCGGAGGCGCCTGCTCCTCGCCTGCCTCGCCTGCCTCGCCTGCCTCGCGCTCCTCGCCTGCCTCGGCGAGACCCGCCTCGGGCGCGGTCTCGGCCGACGCCGCGAGCTTCCGGGCGCGCTTCTTCTCCGCCTTGAGCTCGCGGCGCTCCTTCACCGCGCGCTCGCGGGCCCTCTTCTCCATCGTGAGCCGACTCTTCCTGGCGATGGCGCACTCCTCTCTCGGCGTCCAGCGGACGCCTGGCCGGCGCGCGGCGTTACGCGCGCTCTTCGATTCTCATGAGGCCGATCGACACGATCGTCCGGTACGTCGGGAATGCATGGTGACCGGCCTGGAGGAGGTACTGGTCGCCCGACTCGACCATCCTCCGGTAGACGTAGAGCGGCACCTTCACCGAGCGGTCGCACTCGGGGCGGCTGCACTCGCAGGCGAACTCGACGAGGCCCTGGAGGTCCTGGGAGGGATTGCTGCCGGCAGCCTTCCGCTCGTTCGCCTTCCGGCGAGCAGCCTGATCCGGCCCCGGGACGTTCGTCACGACCGTGTCGGGCGTCACACGACGTCCTCGCGA
>CAZODN010000180.1:0-2638 GCA_964578545.1 uncultured Gaiellales bacterium | reverse complement strand
GCTTCCTCGAAGCGCGCGGCGACGTCATCATCACGATCGACGCCGACCTGCAGGACGATCCGGCGGAGATACCGCAGCTGCTCGCGAAGCTCGACGAGGGCTTCGATCTCGTGTCAGGCTGGAAGACGCGGCGCAACGACCCGTTCGCGCGGCGGCTCTTCTCGAAGATCTTCAACTGGGCAACCGGCGTCGTCTCCGGGGTGCGGCTCCACGACATGAACTGCGGCCTGAAGGCGTACCGCGCCGAGGTCCTCCGCGGCTTGCGGATCTACGGCGAGCTCCATCGCTTCATCCCCGTCCTGGCGTCGTATCGGGGCTTCCGCATCGCCGAGATCCCAGTCAACCACCGCGCCCGCCAGCACGGGCGCTCGCGCTACGGGCCCGAACGCTATCTCCGCGGGTTCTTCGACCTTCTGAGCGTCACGTTCATGGGCCGGTACCGGCACCGGCCGCTGCACCTCTTCGGCGGGATCGGGCTGCTCATGGGCGCCGTCGGCTTCATCATCCTCCTCTACCTCTCGACGCTGAAGCTCTGGGGCGCGAGCATCGGAACGCGGCCGCTCCTGACGCTGGGCGTCCTCCTGGTCGTGGTCGGCATCCAGTTCGTCTCGCTCGGGTTGATCTCCGAGCTCGTGACGTCGCAGCACGAGGAGCGGCTTGGCGAGCGCGAGCGCGTGGAGCTGATGGTCGAGGAGGTCATCCGCTGACCGGCGAGCGCGTCGCGGACGTCGCTGACTTCGTCGGCCCGACCGGGAACGCCACGGAGAAGTACGCGTCGAGGAACCCGATCACACGGCGACTGCTTGCCCGGTTCCTCGCCGATATCGACGCAACGGTGACCGAGCTGCGCCCGAGCTCCCTCCTCGACGTCGGCTGCGGCGAGGGGCTCGTCACCGAGCGCTTGGCCAGGCTCACGGGCGTCCCCACGGTCGGTGTCGACCTCGGCGACGAGACGATGCGCGAGCACTGGGAGAGCCGCGCCGGCGGTCTGCTCACGTTCGCCTCGGCCTCCGCCTACGAGCTTCCGTTCGACGACGGCTCATTCGACTGCGTGGCCGCGCTCGAGGTTCTCGAGCACCTCGAGCGACCCCGCGACGCGCTCGCCGAGATGGCACGCGTCGCGGCCCGGTACCTGCTCGCCAGCGTCCCGCGGGAGCCGCTGTGGCGCGTGTCGCACCTGGCTGCCGGACGCGACCTCGCGGCGCTCGGGAACACGCCCGGGCACATCAACCACTGGTCGTCGCGTGCGTTCATACGTCTCGTCGCCGGATACGGAACGGTGCGGACGGTCGCCCGCCCCTTCCCGTGGACGATCGTCGCGCTCGAGGTCTAGCAAACGGCTAGAAGACCGGCGTCTCGCGCCACACGCCCCACACCTCGCGAAGCGCGTCGCACATCTCCCCCATCGTCACGTAGTCACGGGAGGCGTCGATGATCGGAGGCATGAGGTTGACGCCCTCCTTCGCGGCCGCCTCCTTCAGCGCCGCGAGGCGCGACTCCACGACGGCGGAGTCCCGCCCGGCCTTCACCGAAGTCAGCCGCTCGACCTGCTTCCGCTCCAGCGACGGGTCGATCTTGAGGATGGGGATCGGCTCCTCGTCCTCGAGCACGTAGCGGTTCACGCCGACGACGACGCGCTGGCCGGACTCGACCTCGGACTGGTACCGGAACGCCGCCTCCGCGATCTCCCGCTGGAAGAAGTTGTCCTTGATCGCAGCGACCACGCCGCCGAGCCGGTCGATCCGGTCGAAGTACTCGTACGCCTGCGCCTCGAGCGTGTTCGTGAGGTGCTCGACGTAGTACGAGCCGCCGAGCGGGTCGATCGTCGAGACGACGCCCGACTCGTGAGCGATGACCTGCTGCGTCCTGAGCGCGATCCGGACGGCGTCCTCGGTCGGCAGGGCGAGCGCCTCGTCGAAGGAGTTCGTGTGCAGGCTCTGCGTGCCGCCGAGCACGGCGGCGAGAGCCTCGATCGCGGTTCGCACGATGTTCACCTCGGGCTGCTGCGCCGTCAGCGAGACGCCGGCCGTCTGCGTGTGGAAGCGCATGAGGAGCGAGCGCTCGGTGCGCGCGCCGTAGCGGTCGCGCAGCTCGCGCGCCCAGATCCGCCGGGCGGCGCGGTACTTCGCGATCTCCTCGAAGAAGTCGAGGTGTGCGTTGAAGAAGAAGGAGAGCCGCGGAGCGAAATCGTCCACGTCGAGGCCGCGCTCGATCGCCGCCTCGACGTACGCGAACCCGTCCGCGAGCGTGAAGGCGAGCTCCTGCGCCGCCGTCGAGCCCGCCTCGCGGATGTGGTACCCGGAGATCGAGACCGGGTGGAAGAGCGGCATCTCCCGCGCGCAGAACTCGATCATGTCCACGACGAGCCGCATGGACGGCTCGGGCGGGAAGATCCACTCCTTCTGCGCGATGTACTCCTTGAGGATGTCCGTCTGCGCGGTGCCGCGGAGCCGGTCGCGGGGCACGCCCTGCTGCTCGCCGACGCAGACGTAGTACGCCAGCAGGATCGCCGCCGGCGAGTTGATCGTCATGGAGGTCGAGACGTCGCCGAGCGGGATGCCGGCGAAAAGCGTCTCCATGTCGGCGAGCGAGTCCACCGCGACGCCCTCGCGCCCGACCTCGCCGAGCGAGCGCGGGT
>CAZODN010000179.1:0-2711 GCA_964578545.1 uncultured Gaiellales bacterium | reverse complement strand
GCGGGCTCAGGACGGTCGGCCAGATCGCGGCACTCGACGAGGAGGCCCTCGTCTCGGTCCTCGGGCGCGCAAGCGGGCGGCACCTGCACGCGCTCGCCCACAACCGCGACCCGCGCGTGGTGCGGACGGGCCGCAGGCGCGGGTCGATCGGGTCGCAGCGGGCCCTCGGGCGCGGGCCGTGGTCGTTCGAGGCGATCGACTCGTCGGTCATCGCCATCGTCGATCGCGTGACGAGGAGGCTGCGGAAGGGGCGGCGGCTCTGCCGCACGGTCGTTCTCCGACTTCGCTTCGACGACTTCTCCCGGGCGACTCGCTCGCTCACACTCCCTCGAGCGACGGATCGGTCAGCGGACGTGCTCGACGCGGCACGAGCGCTCCTCGCCGTCGCCGCGCCCCTCATCCGGGAGCGCGGGATCACGCTCGTCGGGATCTCGCTGACGGGCCTGGAGGACGTCGACCGGGCGCAGCTGGAGCTCCCGCTCGACGCACGGCCCCTCGCCGCGCTGGACGTGGCGCTCGACGAGGTGAAGGAGCGGTACGGCTCGAGCGCGGTCACGCGAGCGAGGCTCCTCGGTCGCCGGCCGGGGATCGAGATGCCGCTCTTGCCGGACTGAACGCGAGCGGGCCGTTCAGCCGCCCGCGGAGTGCCCGACCTCCTGCAGCACCCAGGTGTTGCCGTCGGGATCGGCGAAGTTCGCGAAGGACGCGTAGTCGGCGTGAGCCGGGTCGGGGCCGGGTCGCCAGGAGCCCGCCTCGCGATCGAAGTGGCGCACCTCGCTCACCTCCACCCCGCGCGCTGCGAGCTCGTCGCGCGCCGCGACGATGTCCGCCACCACGAGGTGCGTACCCCGGATCGTCCCCGGCTCCGCGAGCTCCAGCCCCTCCCCGATCGTGATCGAGCAGGACGACCCCGGGGGCGTCAACTGGACGACGCGCATCCCTTCAGCCGGGCGCGTGTCCACGTCGAGGCGGAAGCCGGCCCGCTCCACGTAGAACGCCTTCGCGCGATCCACGTCCGAGACGGGAACGAGGACGAGCTCGAGCCGCATGTCCATCGTCGCCGCGTCGCGGAACCCGTCAGGCCTCGGTCGGCCTCGCCTCGGGCGCCGGAAGCTGCCGCACCTCGCCCTCGTGGGGCGGCTCGATCGTGATCTGCGGGAGGATCCGGTCGAGCCAGCGCGGGATGTACCACGTCTTCTCACCCAGAACCGTGAAGAAGGCGGGGACGAGCGTCATCCGCACGACGAGCGCGTCGGTCAGGATGGCAACCGCGAGCAGCAGTCCGAACTCCTTCGACACCCGCTCCGGCGTGAGGATGAAGGCGGCGAAGACGGTTCCCATGATCAGCGCCGCCGCGACGACAACGCGCCCGATCGCGGCGACGCCGTGCTCGACCGCCTCGCGCGTCGACAGGCCGTGCACGTGCTCCTCCCGGATGCGGCTCATGAGGAAGACCATGTAGTCCATCGACAGGCCGAAGAGGATGGCGAAGGCGATCGGCGGCACGAACGTCTCGATCGGCCCCGTCCGGTCGAGCCCGGTCAGCTCGAGCAGGTAGCCCTCCTGGATCACGAGGGTCAGCACCCCGAAGCCGACGAATGCGGACAGGATCGTCGTCACGGCGGCCGTGAGGGAGACCACGATCGACCGGAACGCCATCGCGAGGACGATGAACGTGACGCCGATGACGTAGAGGAGGAAGAGCGGGAGCCGCTCGTAGATCCGGTCGGCGATGTCCACGAAGGCCGCGTTCAGCCCGGACACGTAGGCAACCGCGCCGCCGTCTCCCACGGCCGCGGGCACGAGGTCGTCCCGGAGGCGGTGCACGAGGTCGCCCGTGGCCTCGTCCTGCGGAGCGGAGTCGGGGGTCACGAACACGATCGCGACCGACTCCGCCTCGTTGAACTGCGGCTCGCCGACCGAGGCCACGCCCTCGACTCCCTGGATGGCGTCATAGAGGCGCTGAGGGGCCTCCGCGTCGCCGTTGACGTCGACGACGATCGGGATCGGCCCGTTGAAGCCGGGCCCGAAGCCCGTCGCGAGGAGGTCGTACGCGCGCCGGGCGGTCTGCTCGGACGGCTGCGTGCCCTGGTCGGAGGCGCCCAGCCGCACGAGCGCCGAGGTCCCGGAGAGGACGAGCCCGCCGGCGAGGAGGGTCACGAAGACCGGCTTCGCGTGCGCCGTCGTGAACCGCCCCCAGCGTGCGATCAGGGTCTTCTCGCGCGCCGCCTCGGAGTCGTCGAGCGGCCTCAGGAACGGCACCTTGAGCCGGTCCACCCCGTGCCCGAGCTTCCCGAGCGCGGCGATGAGGAGCGAGTTCGCGATGAGCACCGTCGTCAGGACGCCGAGCGCCGAGCCGATGCCGAGCTTCGTCACGAAGTCCAGGCCGAAGAGCGCGAGGCCGCTGACGGAGATCGCGACCGTCGTGCCGGCGAAGATAACCGCCCGCCCGGCCGAGGCACCGGCCTCGGCGGCAGCGTCGCGGGGGTCGAGCCCCTCGTGGATGAGCTGCCGGAAGCGGGTGACGATGAAGAGCGAGTAGTCGATGCCGACGCCCAGCCCGATCATCGACACGAGGAGCGGCGTGATCGTGTTGATCTGCGTGAAACCGGCGAGGATGTAGAGGAGGATGAACGCCGTGGCGACGGCGCCGATGGCGAGCGCGATCGGGATCGAGGCCGCGACGAAGGTCCGGAAGACGACGAGCAGCA
>CAZODN010000178.1:0-2827 GCA_964578545.1 uncultured Gaiellales bacterium | reverse complement strand
GAGGGAACGGAGTTGCAGCTCCGGGCCCTCCCCTATGCGCTCACCCGATCTGTCAAGGCTCGGCCTCACGGATCGCGGGCAGCTCGCCCAAGCGGATCCGTGGATCGGGACGCTCAGAGTCGCGACGAGGATGCACGTCGCGACGAGCGTCACAGCCCGGCCAAGCGGATCCGGGGATCCGATGACCGAGTTCATTTCTTTGCCTCCTTCTCCTTCGGTGGTTCGGCGGCCCGACGCTTCTTGCCAGGCGGGGGATTGCGGTAGGACTCGCCGTCGAAGACGACGACGTGGGCGTCGTGGAGGAGGCGGTCCATGGCGGCGCTCGCGAGGAGCGGATCGCCGAAGATGCCTCCGAGCTCGTCGCGATCGCGGTTCGAGGTGAGGACGATCGACCCGCGCTGGTAGCGCAGGCGGATCAATTCGTAGAGGTCCGTGGCTTCGTCGCCGGCGAGCGGCTTGAGGCCGACGTCGTCGACGATCAGAACGTCGACGCCGGTGAGACGCGCGAGCCGGCGATCGTAGCTGCCGTCGGCGCGTCCGGCGCGGAGCTGCTTGAGCAGATCGGACGCGGCGACGAAGAGGACTTGGTATCCGGCGCGGCACGCGCGATGGCCGAGCGCTTGCGCGATGTGCGACTTGCCAGTGCCGGTACGGCCGACGAGGAGGACGTTCTCGCGGCGCTCCACGAACGCGCACGTCGCGAGGTCGATCACCTTCGCCTTCGGCACTTCGGGATTGAAGTGGAAGTCGAAGTCCTCGAGCGTCTTCACGCCGTCGAAGTTGGCGCGACGAACGCGCTGGTCGAGGTGTCGCGCGTCGCGCCGGGCGACCTCGTCGCTGAGCAGCCGGACGAGGAACTCCTCGTACGAGAGCTGGTCGTCGACGCCCTGGCGGATACGGAGCTCGAGAGACTGGAGGAGCCCCGACAGGCGCAGCTTCTTCAAGAGCGGCAACAGCTCGTCAATGAGGCCCATGTCCGGTCTCTCCGTCGATGGCGTATTGGGTGAGCTTGCGCAGATCGCGAGCGAAGCGAGGCGGCGCGGTCCACGTCGTCGCCGCGGCGTCGGGGAGCGGCTGGAAGTCGAGCGCGTGCCGCAGGATGTCGCGGACGGCCTGATATCCGTACGCGCCGAAGTGTCGCGCGCGTCGACACGCGGCGCTCGCGCGCTCGACGGGGAACTTCTCCAGGTGCGTGACGATGGCCTGCACCTTCCGGAGCTGAGAGAGGACGTCGTCTGCGTCGAACACTTCACGCACGTACGCGCCCACGTCGGCGTGGATGCGCGCGGCGCGCTCCTCCCAGTACGCGCGGCTCCGGTGCCTGAGCGCGGAGCGCTCGTCGGGCAGATGCGACTCGATGGTGGAGCGGTATCCGCGGCCACCGCGATCGTGCCGCGCGACCGCTTCGTCGTCGGCGTAGACGACGACGCTGCCGGCGGTCGCGCGCAGCCAGACTTCCTTGTCGATGAGCCGCCAGGGCACCGAGTACAGACGGCGATCGAGCTCCACGTGCGCGTCTCGGTGGACGGTGGCTCTGCGCCACACGACCAGCTCGTACGGCCGCGTCGGCAGCGGCAACAGGGCCTCCTTCTCGTTGCGAAGAAAGAGGTCGAGGGGCTTCTCGCCCGTCGTGCCGTGTCGGCGCTCGCCGGCGATCTCGAGCACCCATCGAGCGAGCGCGTGTCGCGCTTCGACGACGTCCTGTCCGTCGCGACCGGAGAGGGCATTTCGCTTGACGTATTTGACCCCCGCTTCGACCTTGCCCTTCTTCTCCGCGGCGCGCGGCGGGGTGGGATCGACCGTGAATCCGTAGTGACGCGCGAGCTCGCGATAGCTGCGATTGAGCGCGGCGTCCTCGTCGACGCCGAAGGCGGCGCGGATCACGGCCGCCTTCAGGTTGTCCGGCACGACGGTCCGCGGGACGCCACCGAAGTGGCGGAACGCGGCGATGTGCAATCGAAGCCACGTCTCGACGCGCTGGTCGAAGACGATGTCCGCGAAGATGTGTCGGCTGTAGCCGAGGACCATCACGAACACCCATGCGCGGCGCGCGCGCCGTGCGTCCGGATCCCAGAGTCGGCCCACGTATCCGAAGTCGACTTGCGCGACGTCGCCGGGCGCGGTCTCCACCGGAATCGCAACGTCGTCGGGCTGCACTCCACGCTCACGATGGATGGCTGCGACGAGCCGCTGCACCGCCGACCGCGACCCCGTGAACTCGGCGTCCTCGAGGCGCAGCCGATCGCGAATTGCCGTCGGCGACAGGCCGCTTGCCATCAGCTTCTCCACGCGCGGCCGCCATGTGGCGATCGACGATTCCTGCTGCGGCGCCGGCTTCGGCGGCGCATGCGCGTGCACTGCCGCCTTCAGCGCCTCGAGCTCGGGGATCGCGTCCGCCGCACCAGCGAGCAGCCCGGCGGCTTGGATCGCCTCCCGGTACTGCCGCTCGGTGTTGGGCCCCATCCCGAGCAGCCGCGCAACGTCACGCGCGCCCCGTCCCATCCGATGCAGGCGAATCAGCTCCTGCAGCCTGTGCATCTCCGTCCTCCTCGCGCTCATCTCGGCCTCCGCGAGACCGAGGAACCTGCCCGGGCCCGCCCAGCGAGCCTGCACGCGCACGACGCCGAACGCGATCCGCTTGGCCGGGCTCAGCGCACCAGTCGCTGCACCCGCTGCGATCCGTTTGCCCGCGCCGAGCGCGATCCGCTTGGCCGGGCTCTGCCCGATCCGCTTCGCCGAGCTGACTCCGATCCGATAGCGCGGGCCCTCACACTACGGCTTCCGGAGCTACAAACACGCCGAAATCGCCCTCTATCACGCCCTCGGC
>CAZODN010000177.1:0-2834 GCA_964578545.1 uncultured Gaiellales bacterium | reverse complement strand
ACATCGACCTCCAGTGCCACATGCTCTGGCGCCACGCGGATCCGAAGTACCCGGGGCTCGGGCATCCGGCGCGGGACCCCGCGGTGGCGCCGCTCCACGCCCACGACATCGAGCGCTTCTACCGCGACGTCGACACGGCGCTCGGCCGCGTGCGGGAGCGCCTGCCCGACGGAACGCGCCTCATCGTGATGAGCGATCACGGCTTCCAGCCCTACACGAGGAAGTTCCACCTGAACGCCTGGCTCCGCGATCACGGCTACCTGGTGCTGAAGGACGGGAAGCGCACGGGGCGGGTCGGCCTCGACGACGTCGACTGGTCGCGCTCACGCGCCTTCGGCATCGGGTTCAACGGGCTCTACCTGAACCTCGCGGGCCGCGAGTCGCAAGGCAGCGTTCGCCCCGAGGACGCGGCGGCCCTGCTCCAGGAGATCGGGGCCGCGCTCGAAGCGGAGCGCGATCCCGAGAGCGGGTCGCCCGTCGTGCTGCGCGCCTATCCGGCGAGCGAGGTCTTCCACGGCGAGCGCGTCGCCGAGGCCCCCGACCTCGTGGTCGGATACAACCAACCCTACGCCGGCTCCGATCCCTCGACTCTCGGCGAGATCACCGAGGCCGTGCTCGAGGACAACACGTCGCGCTGGTCCGGCAACCACCTGATCGATCCGCGACTCGTGCCCGGCGTGCTCCTGGTGAACGGACCGATCGCGCCCGGCGAGCACGACCTCACCGACGTCACGGCGTCGATCCTCGATTCCTACGGCCTGCCGCCCGCACCGGGCATGGTGGGCACGTCGTTCCTGCACGCCGGGCAGCATGCGCGGCGCGCCCCTTCCCCGAGCCGCGTGGGCTCGGGCGGCTGAGGAGAGGGTCCCATGTTCGGCAGCAAGACCGTCAAGGTGAAGCTCGATCGCGACCTCGTCGACAAGCTCCGCAAGGTGGCGGACGTCGCCGGCTACGCGACGGTGGACGAGTTCGTGACGCACGTCCTCGAGAAGGAGATGCTCCACTTCGAGGGCGCCAAGGACGACAAGGACATGCGCGAGCGCCTGAAGGGACTCGGCTACATCAGCTGATCCATGGTGACCTGGAATCACACCACGAGCGCGCTCTTCGACGTGCTGCTCGCTCCTTTCGGCTACGGGCCGGCCTGGTTCGACCTGCTGCTGTGGCCGTTCCTCGCGGGCGTCTTCGCGCTCGTCGTGTACAAGCGCCTCAGCAACCAGGCGGGCATCGCGCGCGCGAAGAACCGCATCGCCGGCCATCTCTACGAGATCCGCCTCTTCCGCCACGACCCGCTCGCGGTGCTCGCGTCCACGGGCAAGATCTTCTTCCGCAACGGCATCTACGTCGGTCACAACCTGATCCCGCTCGCCGTGCTCCTCGTGCCGATGCTCGTGGTGCTCGCCCAGCTCGAGGCGAACTACGCCTTCGATCCGGTTCCCGTCGGCACCGTGGAGCTGCTCGCGGTGCGGCTCGATCCGAGGGCCGGCGTCTCGGCGCGCGACGTGCGGCTCGAGCTCCCGGACGGCGTCGCTCTCGACGCGCCGCCCGTCCGCACCGCGGACGGCGAGATCTTCTGGCGGCTGCGCGCGGAGGCGCCGGGCGATCACGTGCTCTCGCTCCACGTGGGAGGCGAGACGCTCACGAAGGGCTGGGCGGTCGGCGGCGAGCCTCGCAAGGTGCCGCTGATGCGGACCAAGACGTGGGACGCGCTGCTCTACCCGGGCGAGCCCGCGCTCTCGGCGAGCTCGGCGGTCGAGACCGTCGCCCTCTCCTATCCCGAGCGCAACCTCGGACTGCTCCCCGGCGGCGAGCTCGGGATCCTCGCGAGCTTCTTCGGCGTGTCGCTCCTGGCCGGCTTCGCGCTCAAGAGCCGTTTCGGCGTCACGCTCTAGCGGAGGCACCCTCGTGATCGATTCCTTCCGGCGCTGGCTGGGACGTCGCGGCGACAAGCCGGTCTACATCGTCTCGGGTCTGCCGCGTTCGGGCACCTCGATGATGATGCGCATGCTCGAGGCCGGCGGCATCGAGCCCTTCAGCGACGGCGAGCGGGCCGCCGACATCGACAATCCCGAGGGCTACTACGAGTTCGAGCGCGTCAAGGACCTCGAGAAGGATGCGGACAAGACCTGGGTGCGCGAGGCCCGGGGCCGCACGCTCAAGGTGATCTCCTTCCTGCTGCGGCACCTCCCGGACGACAACACCTACCGCATCGTCTACATGCGCAGGCACCTCGACGAAGTGCTCCGCAGCCAGGACAAGATGCTCGACCGCCTCGGCAACGCCGCCCCGGGCGCCGATCTCGAGGCCACGAAGGAGGCCTACCGCAACGACATCGTCGCGGCGCGGCTCTACGCGCGGAAGCAGCCCTTCATGGAGATGATCGAGGTCCACTACGCCGAGACGATCGCGGACCCGGCGTCGACGGCGCGCGCCGTCAACCGCTTCCTCGGCGGATTCCTGGACGAGGCGGCCATGGCCGCCGCGGTGAACGAGCGGCTCTACCGGAATCGCGCCTCCTAGCTCCCCGAGCGCAGGGGCCGTCCCCGCCGACGACGTCGCGGCGTTGGAGCGGGCCTCCCCGACCGGATCGGCTCCTCGGAGCAGACGCAGCGCATGTGCTCGCACATGGGTGCGGCGGCCACCGCGGCCCCGCGCCCGACGCCGCGTACGGAGGCGCGCACGAGCCCTCCACCCTGCTCGCGCCCCTGCGCGGATCCAGGCATTCACGACCGGCGCGCCCGAAAACGAAAGCGCCCCCGGCACGGAAGTGCGGAGGCGTTGAAGCTTGATGGAGCGGGAAACGGGATTCGAACCCGCGACCCTCAGCTTGGGAA
>CAZODN010000176.1:0-2845 GCA_964578545.1 uncultured Gaiellales bacterium | reverse complement strand
CCTTCAGGCGCGGCACGTTCACGAGCCCCGCTCCCTCGCCGACGAGGAGCAGCCCCGGCGCGTTGAACCTCGACGGCAGCGAGTAGTAGCCGCCCTCGGTGATCGTCTTCGCGCCCCAGGCGACCCGCTCGCCGCCGCTCAGGATCTTCCAGACGAGCTTGTGCGTCTTGAACTCCTGGAGGACGTCGTGCACCGAGAACTCGACGTCCCTCGCCTCGAGCCCGGCGACGAAGCCCACCGTCACCATCTCGTCACCCATCGGGTAGATGAACGAGCCGCCGAACTCGCCGAAGCTGGCGGACGTGCGCAGCGGCCAGCCCATCGTGTGCACGATCCGCCGAAGCGGCCTCGGCACGCGCCACACCTCCTTCACCCCGAGCGCCCAGATCTGCGGGTTCTCGCCGGCGAGGCCGAACTGCTCGACCGCGGCCTCGGTCAGGTACCCCTGCGTCCCCTCCGCGAGGACGGTGAGGCTCGCGGTGACGTCGTTCCCCGGCTCGAAGGTCGGGAGCGGCTCGCCCTCCCTCCCCCGCCCGCGGTCGCCGGTGCGGACGCCGACCACGCGGCCGTGCTCGACGAGCAGCTTCGTCGCCGCCGTCTCGGGCAGCACCGCGACGCCGAGCGCCTCCGCCTGTTCGGCGAGGAACCGGCCGAGCTCCGACACGGAGAGGATGACGTTGCCGTGGTTCCGCATCGTGGGAGGCGGCGGGATGCGGAACGCCGAGCGCCGCGTCAGCACGTAGACCGCCTCGCCCGGCACCTCGCCGTACGTCGGGATGTCCGCCAGCGTCAGCCGGCCCTTGAAGAGCGCGCGCAGCGGGCCCGGGTCGACGACCGCGCCGGAGAGCAGGTGCGACCCCGGCTGCTTCCCTTTCTCCAGCACCGCGATCGGGACCTCGCCGAGGCGCTCGCGCACCTCCGGGTGCTCCTCGAGCAGCTGGCCGAGCCTGATCGCACACGCGAGCCCGCCGGGGCCCGCGCCGACGATCACGACTCCGACGTCGATCCGCTCCTCGGGCGGGTCGGTCGGAGCGCCGACCGCGTCGATCGCACCACGGGCCGGCGTGAAGTCGATCGGGCGAGCCACGACGCGATCAGCCGCGGTGCGCCCGGACGAGCTCCGTCAGCTTCGGGACGACCTGGTGCACATCGCCGACGACGCCGATGTCGGAGAAGTCGAAGATCGGCGCGTTCGGATCCTTGTTGATCGCGACGATCGTCCCCGACCCCTGCATCCCGACCTTGTGCTGGATCGCCCCCGAGATCCCGCAGGCGATGTAGAGCTTCGGCGAGACCGTCTTGCCCGTCTGCCCTACCTGGGTCGCGTACGGGTACCAGCCGGCGTCCACGACCGCGCGCGTCGCGGCGACCGCGCCGCCGAGCGCGTCCGCGAGCTCCTCGAGGAGCTTGAACGCGTCCGGGGAGCCTATGCCGCGGCCGCCGGCGACGATCACGTCGGCGTCCTCGATCGACGGCCCGCTGGAGGCCTCCTGCGTCTGCTCGACGAGGGTCGCGAGGGTCGAGAAATCCGAGAACGAGACGTCGAAGCTCTCCACCTCGGCCGCGCCGCCCGACTCGACGGGGTCGAGCGCGCCCGAGCGGACGATCCCGAGCCGCGGCGTGCCCTTCCAGCCGACGTCCACGAGCACGGTGTCGCCGAGCGCCGGTCGCTTGCCGACGAGCTCGCCGTCCGCGAGCGCGAGGTCGGCGAGGTCCCAGTTGAGCCCCGCGTCGAGGCGCGCGGCGAGCCCGGCGGCGACGTCAGCCGCGAGCACCGACGCGGCGAAGAGCACCGTGTCGGCGCCCGTCTGCTCGACGAGGCTGGCGAGCGCATCCACGCGCGGCTGCGGGAGCGGCGCCGCGAGCGCCTCGTCCTCGCACACGTAGGCCTTCGACGCGCCGAACGCGCCCGCCCGCGCCGCGACCGCGGAGGCTCCCGGTCCGAGCACGACGCCGGCGGCGTCGCCGAGCGAGGCCGCCTTCGAGAGCACGCCGAGCGCGCCCTTCTGCAGCTCGCCCTCGTGGTGCTCGAGGAAGACGAGCGCCGTCACAGGAGCTTCCTCTCCACGATGAGGTCGAAGACCTTCTGCGCCGCGGTGCCGTCGTCCTCGAGCTTCACCTGCCCGCCGCGCGAGGGCGGGGGGCCGAGGTCGAGCACGGTCGTTCCCGCGCCCGCCTCCCCCACTTCGCTCGCCTCGACGCCGAGGTCGGCGAGCGAGAGCGTCTCCTGCGGCTTCGACTTCGCGCCCATGATCCCCTTGAGCGAGGGGTAGCGCGGCTCGTTGATCGCGTCCGAGACGGCGACGACCGCCGGCAGCGGCGCGGAGATCACGTCGTAGCCGTGCTCCGTCTGGCGCTTCCCCGTGACGGAGCCCGCGTCCACGGTCAGGGAGGCCGCCTGCGAGATGAGCGGCCGGCGGAGCCGGTCCGCCACCGCCGCCCAGAGCACGGCGCCGTCGCCGTCGCTCGAGGCCTGGCCGAAGAGGACGAGGTCGGGGGACTCGCGCTCGAGCGCGCTCGCGAGTGCCCGCGTCGTCCCGAGCAGGTCGGATCCGGCGGCGGCCTCGTCCGCGACGAGCACCGCGCGGTCCGCGCCCATCGCGAGCGCCTTCCGCAGCGAGTCGAGGGCCTTCTCGGGGCCGAGCGAGACGAGGACGACCTCGCCGCCCTGGGCCTCCTTGATCCGAAGCGCCTCCTCGACCGCGTTCAGGTCGGTGGGGTTGAGCGCCGCCTCGCCGGAGCGGTCGAGGCGCTTCGTCGCCGGGTCGATCCGCTTGGGCACGGTCGCGTCCGGCACCTGCTTGACGCACACGGCGATCTTCATCGGGCGTGACTCTAGCGCCGC
>CAZODN010000175.1:0-2953 GCA_964578545.1 uncultured Gaiellales bacterium | reverse complement strand
GGGTCACGTCCCGTCAAGTGGTGTGTGACGCGAAGGGCGCCATCCTCGCTTGACTGTCAAGCGGCCTCGGCGATGGCCATCACCTCCTCGGGCTCGCAAACGGGGTCGGCGAGCGCCTTCGCGACCGACTCGGCGCTCATGTAGCGGCGGGCGACCTGCCACTCGTCATGCTGCTCGGCGAGGACGGCGCCGACCAGACGCACGATCGAAGCCCGATCGGGGAAGATGCCGACGACGTCGGTGCGCCGCCGGATCTCCTTGTTCAGGCGCTCGAGCGAGTTGTTCGACCACAGCTGGCGCCAATGCTCCTTGGGGAAGGCGGTGAAAGCGAGCAGATCCGGCTCGGCCTCGGCGAGCAGGTCGGCCGCCTCCGGGAAGCGCTCCTCGAGCTGAGCGAGCACGCGCAGGTACTGCTCGCGCACGGTGGTCGCATCGGGCTGGGCGAAGATCGTGCGCACCATCGTGGCGACGAAGGCCTGCGCCGCCTTGGGGACGCGGGTCAGGAGGTTGCGCATGCAGTGCGTCCGGCAGCGCTGCCAGGAAGCTCCGGGCAGGGTGGCGGCGATCGCGTCGACGAGACCGGGGTGGGCGTCCGAGGTGACCAGGCGTACGCCGGAGAGACCGCGGGCGACCAGACTCCGCAGGAAGGCGAGCCAGGCCGCTCCGTCTTCGGAGGTGACGACGTCGAGCCCGAGCGACTCGCGGAAGCCCTCGCGGTTGACGGCGACCGCGTGCACGACGCAGGCATTCACGGTCCTGCCACCCTCGCGGCACTTGACGACGAGCGCGTCGAGGGTGAGGTAGGCGTAGGGAGCTCCGTCCAGCGGGCGGGTACGGAAGTCCTCGACGATCTGATCGAGGCTCTTCGCGAGCCGCGAGACCTGGCTCTTCGACATGCGCTCGATCCCGAGCTGCTGGACGAGCTTCTCGACGCGCCTCGTCGACACGCCGGCCAGGTAGCAATCGGCGATCACCGACACGAGCGCCTGCTCGGCCCGCCGGCGGGGCTGCAGGAGCCAGTCGGGAAAGTACGAGCCTTGCCGGAGCTTCGGGATCGCGAGCTCGATCGTGCCGACGCGCGTGTCCCAGCGCCGCTCGCGGTAGCCGTTGCGGATGTTGACGCGCTCCGGCGAGCGCTCGCCGTACTCGGCGCCGCAGAGCGAGTCCGCTTCGGCGCTCATCAGCGCCTCGGCGAAGTCCTGCACCATCGCCCGCAGCAGATCCGGGCTCGCTGCTTCCAGCTGCTTGCGCAACCAGTCGTTGACGTCCATCGTGGGTTCGACCACCGTGCTCCTCCTCGCTGAGTCTCGGACAAGACCTCGTGAGGATGACGCGGTGGTCAGCTTCTCGGGCCCTGCGGGCCCGCCGTCGCCGTCCCGCTCGCCTCATGAAAGGGCGGCGAGCCGGCGACGGAGCTCACCTCATCGCGATCGAACACCACGGACGGGGACGCTACTAGAAGACGTACACCCTGACCGAAGCACAAGCTCGCTACTACGACGACCTCAAGCGCCTGAAAGGTCAGCGGGGACAGTTGTTCGAGCTTCTTCTCGACGGCAAGTGGCACTTCAACCACGAACTCGCACGAATAGGCGTGACGTGACCCCCTGAGGTCGGTCCGGTCGCTACGAGAGTCTTACCGCCCAGCCATGGGCAAGGAGGACAATCGAAGCGATGGGACAACGACGTCGCCGGCACACGCCGGAGCAGATCATCAGGAAGCTGCGCGAGGCCGACCGCCTGCTGGGCGAGGGCCAGGAGGTCGCCGCAGTCGCCAAGCAGCTCGAGGTGTCCGAGCAGACGCTGCACCGCTGGCGTCAGCAGTACGGCGGCTTGAAGGCGCAGGACGCGAAGCGATTGAAGGAGCTCGAGCGCGAGAACGTGAAGCTGAAGCGGATCGTCGCCGAGCAACTGCTCGAGAACCAGGCGCTCAAGGAGATCGCGAAGGGAAACTGGTGAGCCCGTCGCGCAGACGCGAGGCCGTGGCGATGCTCGAGGATCGTCTCGGCCTGTCTGAGCGGCGGGCGTGCCGGATCACCGGCCAGCACCGCTCGACGCAGCGGCACCGTCCCACGCGGCGCCGAGATCGTGACGACGCCCTGCGCGCCCGCCTGCGCTCACTCTCGCGCGAGCACCCCCGCTGGGGCTACCGCCGCGCCTGGGCCTCGCTTCGCTCCGAGGGCTGGGAGGCGAACCGCAAGAAGATCCAGCGGTTGTGGCGGGAAGAGGGCTTGCGCGTGCCCGCCAAGCGGCGCAAGCGACAGCGGCTCGGGACCTCGACGACCGAGGCGGCGAGGCTGCGCGCGCTTCGGCCAGATCACGTGTGGGCACTCGACTTCCAGTTCGACACGACGCAGGACGGCCGCATCCTGAAGCTCCTGCACGTCGTCGACGAGCACACCCGCGAGGCGCTCGCGATCGAGGTCGAGCGCAGGATCGACGCAGACCGCACCGTCTCGGTGCTCGAGCAGGTCGTTGCGGCGCGCGGCCGGCCACCGGAGCTCCTGCGCATGGACAACGGCCCCGAGTTGACCGCCAACGCCCTGCGTGACTGGTGTCGCTTCTCGGGCTCGGGAACGAGCTACATCGAGCCCGGCTCACCCTGGGAGAACCCGTTCGTGGAATCCTTCGGCGGCAAGGTCAGAGACGAGGTGCTCGCCGTCGAGGCATTCGACTCGCTGCCCGAGGCGAAGATCGTGATTGAAGATTGGAGAAACACCTACAACCACCTGAGGCCGCACTCGAGTCTCGGCTGGAAGACTCCCGTTGCCTACGCGGCAGGATGGAGGACCTGAGACAGCTCGACTCTCATAGCGAGTGGACCGACGAACGGGGTCCGGTCAGGCGGACTCTCGTACAACGACGCGATCTTTGCCTTCCGACAGGAAGGCTGGGTGATCGACTCACGCTGCGTGAGGTGCGCGGACGGCAGTCGGGAGTCGTCTTGTGGACG
>CAZODN010000174.1:0-2961 GCA_964578545.1 uncultured Gaiellales bacterium | reverse complement strand
GCGATGGGCGTCGGCCTCGCGCAGGGCGCCTACGACCTCGCGTACGCGTACGCGAAGGAGCGCGAGCAGTTCGGTCGGCCGATCGCCTCCTTCCAGGCGATCCGCTTCAAGCTCGCGGACATGGCGACCGAGATCGAGGCCGGGCGCGCGCTCGTGCTCAAGGCCGCCTGGCTCAAGGACCGGGGACGCCCCTTCGCCCGCGAGGCGGCGATGGCGAAGCTCTACACCGGCGAGCTCTCGAACCGGGTCGCGAACGCCGCGCTCCAGATCCACGGCGGCTTCGGGTACATGGAGGAGTCGGCGATCTCGCGCTTCTACCGCGACCAGAAGATCCTCGAGATCGGCGAGGGCACGAACGAGGTGCAGCGGATGGTCATCGCGCGGCACCTCGACCTCTAGGACGCCCGTGGCGCGCGGGCGGCTCGCCGCCGCGGTCGGGGCGGCCCTCGTCCTCGCCGCGCCTGCGAGCGCGCACGTCATCCCCTCTCCGACCTTCCTCCCTGCGGGCGCGACGCAGACGATCGAGCTCTCCGTCCCCAACGAGCGCGACGCGCCGATGACGAGCTTCGTCGTCAGGGCTCCCGAGGGGATCGAGATCGTCGGCGCAGAGAGCCCGGAGGGCTGGAGCGCGGCCGTCGCCGGGCCGGTCGCGACCTGGAGCGGCGGGTCGCTCCCGGCGCTCCTGTCGGAGACGTTCGGCCTCCGCGTCCGAGCGGCGGGCGCCCCAGGCGCCGTCGAGCTGGACGCCGAGCAGCGCTACGCGGACGGCGAGGTCCGTTGGCCCGTCGCGCTGACGATCGTGCCTGCCTCGTCCACGGCCGCGACCGCGTCGAGTGCGGGCGCGGGGACGACCGTGGTCGTGCTCGTCGGCCTCGGGCTGCTGGTCGCGAGCGGTGTCCTGCTGCTCGCCGCGCTCACCCGCCGCCGCCGCGGCGCGTAGTCGCAGGCGCCGAGCTCCTGTCAGGCAGACGCTCGAGCGAGGAGCGTCTCGCGCACCCACGCCTCGTCCGGCGTCCCGCGAAGTCCCGCCGGAGTGCGGTAGACGCGACAAGCCCGGACGAACGCGACGCGCTCGTCGGCTCCCGGCTCCACGTCACGACCGCCGACGCGAACGGTCGGCGAGCCGAGGAACCTCAGCCGCTCGGCGTCCTCTGGCGTCTCGACGTCGACCATTCGGAGCTCGGGCTCGAGCCCGAGCTCCGCGGCGACGCGCTCGACGAGCTCCCGGGCCGCGACGTAGTTCGGGCACTCCTCGAAGTAGAGGATCTCGACGACCGGCCCGGACACGTCGCACACGGTAGCGGGCGCAGGAGAGGCAACGCTCGCCGGCTACGATGCCGGGCAGGTGCTCCGCTGGCTCGCCGCCTCCCTCGCCGTCATCCTCGCCGGCGCGTCGATGCTCCTGGCGGCCTGGGGGCTCTGGCTCGTCGTCGACCCCCACGAGGAGATCCACTTCGAGGTCGCCGTTCCCGCCCTGCTCATGGCGGCGATCGGCGCCGTCACCGCGGTCCTGCTGTGGAGACGCGGGGTCTAGCGACCCGTCGTCCGTCGAGGCGGCTACCGCGGCAGCGCCCCGCCGCTGCGCAGGCCGTGCCGATCGCGTCGGAGCGCCAGGGCTACTTCAAGAGAAATAGCGGCGCCCGCTGGTACCTTCGGCGGCCGTGATCTTCACGCAGTTCGTCGACGACGCGCTCGGCTGCGCGTCCTACCTCGTGGGCGATCCGCGCACCGGCGAGGCGGCGCTCGTCGATCCCGCCTTCGCGATCGAGCAGTACCTCGAGGAGGCGGACAGGCGCGGCGTCCGGATCGTGCGCGTGATCGAGACGCACACCCACGCCGACCACGTCTCCGGGCACGGGCGCCTCGCGCTCGAGCACGGAATCCCGGTGAGCATCCACTCCTCGGCGGGCGTCGCGTACCCGAACGACCCGCTGGAGGACGGCTACGAGATCCGCCTCGGCGACATCGTCCTCCGCTGCATCCACACGCCGGGCCACCGCCCGGAGCACTGCTGCATCGCGGTGAGCGACCTCACCCGCGGCCCCGAGCCGTGGATCGTCCTCACGGGCGACTCGCTCTTCGTCGGCGACGCGGCGCGCCCCGACCTCGCGGTCGAGGCTCGCGAGGGCGCGGAGGGCCTCTTCCACTCGCTACGGCGGCTCGTCGAGCTCGGCGACGGCGTCGAGGTCTACCCGGGCCACGTCGCAGGCTCGCTGTGCGGGAAGGCGATGAGCTCGAAGGCGTCCACGACGATCGGCTTCGAGCGCCGCTTCAACCCGGCGCTCGCCTTCTCCGACGTGAACGCGTTCATCGCGGACTCCGCGGCGATCTCGGCGCCGCGCCCTCCGAACATGGAGCGGATCGTGGAGCTGAACCGGGGGCCGTTCGTCGGGCGGCAGCCCGAGGTCGAGGAGCTTCCGGCGCCGCCCCAAGGCACCCAGGTGCTCGACGTCCGCGCCGTGGGCGAGTTCGCCGCCGGCCACCTCCCCGGCGCGCTCAGCGTTCCCGTTTCCGGGACGCGCTTCGCGACGAAGGCGGGCTTCGTCCTCGACCACGAGCGCCCGGTCGTCGTCGCCGCGTCCGACGAGCCCGAGGCGGGCGAGGCGATTCGCGGCCTCCGCTCGGTCGGCCTCCTCGACATCGCCGGCTACGTGCTCGGCGACGGCCCGGAGACGATGGGCTTCGTCTCCATGGACGAGCTCGACGAGCTCCTCGCACACGGCGCGGAGCTCGTGGACGTGAGGGAGGCGGACGAGCTCGACACCGGAGCGATCCCGGGGAGCCGCAACATCCCGTACCGCCTCCTCGCGCTCGGCGAGCTCGACCTCCCGCGCGACCGCCCCGTGATCGCGGTCTGCGAGACGGGGCCTCGGGCGGTGATCGGCGCGAGCATCCTCGCCGCCCGAGGCTTCGACGCGCGCGCGGTCGCGGACGGCGGGATCGACACGTGGGTCGCAGCCG
>CAZODN010000173.1:0-2968 GCA_964578545.1 uncultured Gaiellales bacterium | reverse complement strand
CGAGCGACTTCGGCCGGATCGCCGCGCAGACGGCGAAGCAGGTCATCCAGCAGCGCATCCGCGAGGCCGAGCGGGCGATCATGTACGAGGAGTACGTCGACCGCCAGGGCGAGGTCGTGACGGGCATCGTCCAGCAGGCCGGCGACCGCAACAACGTCCTCGTCGATCTCGGCCGGGTCGAGGCGCTCCTCCCGCGCTCCGAGCAGGTGGACGGCGAGCGCTACGAGCAGGGCAGCCGCATCAAGGCGGTCATCGCCGAGGTCCGGTCGGGAACGAAGGGGCCGCAGGTCATCCTCTCCCGCCGCGACCCGGAGCTCATCCGCGCGCTCTTCGAGCTCGAGGTCCCGGAGATCGCCGACGGCCTCGTCGAGATCCGCGGGGTCGCCCGCGAGCCGGGGTACCGCTCGAAGATCGCGGTCGAGTCGCACATGCAGGGCGTCGACCCGGTCGGCGCCTGCGTCGGTCCGCGGGGGTCGCGCGTGCGCATGGTCGTCTCGGAGCTCCGGGGCGAGAAGATCGACATCATCCCCTGGAACACGGAGCCGGCGCGCTTCGTCGCCAAGGCGCTCTCGCCGGCACGCGTCCGCGAGGTCTACATCGACGACGAGACGAAGGAGGCGACGGTCGTCGTCCCCAACGACCAGCTCGCGCTCGCGATCGGCAAGGAAGGGCTCAACGCGCGCCTCGCGACGCGCCTGACGGGCTGGAAGATCGACATCCAGTCCGAGGCCGAGTTCGCGCAGGCCGAGGCGGAAGCGGCCTTCGGCGGCGGGGAGGGCGACGAGGACTACTCCGGCCGCTGCGCCGCGATCCTCTCGAACGGCAAGCGCTGCCCGAACGCGGCCCTGCCCGGCTCCCGCTACTGCGGCGTCCCCGCGCACCAGGAGCTCGCCGCGAGCGACGCCGCCGCGGGCGAAGAGGTCGAGGGGGCGGTCGAGGCCGACCTCGAGGCGGGTGCCGTGCTCGAGGCGGCCGTCCTCGAGGAGGTCGCCGCAGGCGAACTCACGCCCGAGGAGGGCGCAGAGCTCGTCGCGGAGATCGAGGAGATGGTCGAGGAAGCCGTCGTCGGGGACCTCGCGGCGACGGACGCGGACGCCGCCGACGGAGGAGACGAGGCCTGAGGCCCGGCTCGGGCGAGCGCCTCTAGACTGACCTGCGATGGCCGACGGACGCAAGGGACCCAACCGCCCCATCCGCCCCCGGGGACCCGGCGGGCGGAAGCGGCGCGTCGTCATCGAGGGGGGCGGCGGCCGCAGCCAGGGCCGGCAGGCCCGCGCCCGCGGCGGGAGCCCTCCGGCGCCGCGCCAGGCGCCAGCACCGCCGCCGACCGGGCCGGTCACCGTCGAGTCCGGGGTCACCGTCAAGGACCTCTCGCAGGCCCTCGGGATCCCCATGGGCGACATCATCAAGGCGCTCATGGCGCTCGGCTCGATGCGGACGGCGACGCAGTCGCTGACCGACGAGGAGGTCGAGGTCGTCGCGGCGGAGGTCGGGCGCGAGATCACGATCAAGCGCGCGGCCGACGAGGAGCTCGAGCCCCAGGAGTACGAGGACGCCGAGGCCGACCTCGTCCCGCGGCCGCCGGTCGTCACGATCATGGGCCACGTCGACCACGGCAAGACGACGCTGCTCGACGCGATCCGCGAGGCCGCGGTCGTCGAGACCGAGGCCGGGGGCATCACGCAGCACATCGGCGCCTACCAGGCGGTCGTGGACGACCGGCGGATCACGTTCCTCGACACGCCCGGCCACGAGGCGTTCACGGCGATGCGCGCCCGCGGCGCGAAGGTGACCGACATCGCCGTGCTCGTCGTCGCGGCCGACGACGGCGTGATGCCGCAGACGAAGGAGTCGATCTCGCACGCGCGCGCCGCCGGCGTCCCGATCGTCGTCGCCGTCAACAAGGTCGACGTCCCCGACGCGAACGTCGACCGGGTGAAGAGCGAGCTCGCCGCCGAAGGCCTCCAGCCGGAGGACTGGGGCGGCACGACGCAGTTCTCGGCGGTGTCCGCGAAGCAGAAGCAGAACCTCGAGGACCTGCTCGAGAAGATCCTGCTCGTGGCGGACGCGGAGCTCGACCTCCGCGCGAACCCGAGCGCAGACGCCTCGGGCGTCGTCATCGAGTCCCGGCTCGACGTGGGGCGGGGGCCGGTCGCGACCGTCCTCGTGCATCGCGGCACGCTCCGGGTCGGCGACGCGGCCGTGGCGGGAGACGCGTCCGGGAAGGTGCGCGCCCTCTACGACTACCGCGGCGAGAAGGTGAAGGAGGCGAGGCCGGGCGATCCCGTGGAGGTGCTCGGGTTCGACCACCCGCCCGCCGCCGGCGAGCTCTTCCGCGTCGTCGAGCACGAGCGCCAGGCGAAGCACCTCGCGAACATGCGCGCGGAGCGGCTGCGCCGCGAGCAGCTCGCCCAGCGGCCGAGGCGCCGCGTGTCGCTCGAGACGCTCCACGAGGACCTCCAGGCCGGCGCCGTCCAGGACCTGAACATCGTCCTCAAGGGCGACGTGCAGGGGTCGGTGGAGGCGCTCGTGAGCGAGCTCGCGAAGATCCAGCACCCCGAGGTGCGCGTGAACGTGATCCACACGGGCGTCGGCGGGATCACGGAGAACGACGTCAACCTCGCGTCGGCGTCCGACGCGCTCGTCGTCGGCTTCAACGTGCGGCCGAGCGCGGATGCGCGCGCGCTCGCCGAGCGCGAGGGCGTGGACATCCGGACGTACCGCGTCATCTACCAGCTGACGGACGACATCCAGCAGGCGCTCGTCGGGATGCTGTCGCCCGTGCAGACGGAGGAGGCGCTGGGCGAGGCCGAGGTCCGCGCGCTCTTCCGGGTCTCGAGGCTGGGGACGATCGCGGGCTGCATGGTCACCCACGGCGTCGTGCGCCGGGGCGCCCAGGTGCGGGTCGTCCGCGACGGGACGGTGATCAACGAGACGTCGATCGCGCAGCTGAGGCGCTTCAAGGACG
>CAZODN010000172.1:0-3009 GCA_964578545.1 uncultured Gaiellales bacterium | reverse complement strand
TGATCCCGCGCTCCTGCTCCTGCGCCATCCAGTCCATCGTCGCGGCGCCCTCGTGGACCTCGCCCATCTTGTGGGTCCGTCCGGTGTAGAAGAGGATGCGCTCGGTCGTCGTCGTCTTGCCCGCGTCGATGTGGGCCATGATCCCGATGTTCCGGACACGGTCCAGCGCGACTCGTGTTGCGACGGCGCTCATGCTCGGGTTACCAGCGGTAGTGCGCGAAGGCCTTGTTGGCCTGCGCCATCCGGTAGATGTCGTCCTTCTTCTTGTACGCCCCGCCCTGCTGGTTGAGCGCGTCCATGAGCTCGGCGGCGAGCTTCTGGGCCATGCTCTTCTCGCGCCGGTCGCGCGCGTTCTGCACGATCCAGCGGAGCGCGAGCGTCCGGGCGCGGCGCTGCGGGACCTCGACGGGAACCTGGTAGTTCGCTCCGCCGACGCGCCGCGAGCGGACCTCGAGCACGGGCGTGACCGTCTTGACGGCCTGCTCCAGGACCTCGAGCTGCGGCTTCCCGGTCTTCTCGGAGGCGATCGCGAGCGCGTCGTAGACGATCTTCTCCGCGATCGACTTCTTGCCGTCGAGCATGACGCGGTTCACGAGCTGCGTCAGGAGCACCGAGCCGTGGACGGCGTCGGGCTCGAGCTGGCGGGGCTGGATCTCAGCTCTGCGGGGCATCGCGCTACGCCTTCTTCGCGCCGTACTTCGAGCGTGCCTGGCGGCGCTCCGACACGCCCGCCGAGTCGAGACCGCCGCGGATGACCTTGTACCGGAAGCCCGGCAGGTCCTTCACGCGGCCGCCGCGGACGAGCACGACCGAGTGCTCCTGGAGGTTGTGGCCCTCGCCGGGGATGTACGCCCCGACCTCCATGCCGTTCGTGAGCCGCACGCGCGCGACCTTCCGCAGCGCGGAGTTCGGCTTCTTGGGCGTCGTCGTGTAGACGCGCGTGCAGACGCCGCGCTTCTGCGGTGCGCCCCGGAGGGCGGGAGTCTTCATCTTCGCCTTCGGCGCCTTCCGGCCCTTCCGGACGAGCTGGTTGACTGTGGGCACGCGCTGCTCCTACTGGTGGTCGAATGCTTTCCTCAGACAGAAAGGCAGGCGGGCGAACGCGCGCCCACCGGCCGGGCCGCAGGATGGTAGCAGACGCTCACGGGTCGCTCGCCGGTGTCGGACGAGCGCGTGGGTAGCGCGCGGCCGCCTCCCTCAATACAGTGAGCCGAGGGGAGTGGCTGGGTGGAACCCGAGACTGCGGTAGTCGCCGTCGGCGCGGCGTTGGCCGTGATCGCCGCGGCGGTCGTGACCGTGCACTGGGCGTCCGCACGCTCGCAGCGCCGGTTCCAGGCGGTCGTGTCCCAGCTCGACCGGCACATGGAGGCGATCTCGCTCAACCTCGAGCGAGCCGTCGAGCGCTCCGAGGACCGGCAGCGGTACGGGACCGGCGAGCTCGGGCTCACCCTCGACCTCGCGGAGCTCCTCCACCGGCTCGCCGAGGAGGCCGTCCGCCGCACGGGCGCGCAGGCCGCGACGGTGCGCGTCGACGGCCCCGGCGGCCTCCCCGCGATCGCGTCCTTCGGGACTGGCGACGGCGCCGCGCTCCTCGAGTCCGCGCTCGGGCCTCCCGACGGACGTCCCTTCCGCGCCCTCACGCTCAGCTGGACGTACCCGCCCGCGCTGAACGGCGAGGACTCGGGGTTTCGCTCGGGCCTCGTCGTCCCGATCGTGGAGGACGGCGTGCAGACAGGGGCACTCGCGACGTACGCGAAGGGGACGGCGGCGTTCGGGCCCGAGCACGCGCGGGTGCTCCAGACCCTCGCGGAGTCCGCCGCGCCGGGGATCACGAACGCCCGCCGCTTCGCCGAGGCCGAGCTGCGCGCGCTCACCGACCAGCTGACGGGCGTTCGCAACCGCCGCGGCTACGACGAGGAGCTCGAGCGCGAGCTCGCGCGCGCGCGCCGCACCGGGCGCCCCCTCTCGCTGCTCCTCGTCGATCTCGACGACTTCAAGCAGGTCAACGCGCGCTTCGACTACCCGGGCGGCGACCTCGTCCTCCAGGAGTTCGCCGACCTGCTCGAGCGCGCGGCCCGCGCGACCGACACGGTGTGCCGCCGCGGGGGCGAGGAGTTCGCGATCCTCCTCCCCGAGACGACCCGCGAAGAGGGCCGGCTGTTCTACGCGAGGCTGCGAGACGAGGTGCAGCGCACCGCGTTCTCGAACGTGGGCCGGCTGACGTTCTCGGCGGGCCTCGCCGAGTGGCAGCCGGGCGAGTCGCGGGAGTCGTTCGACGCACGCGTGTCCGCGCTCGTCAACCAGGCGAAGCGAGCGGGGAAGGACCGGCTCGAGGCCGACGGCCCCTGATCAGCCGGGCGCGCCGGCGCGTTGGAGCCGGGCCCTCGGGGAGGGCCCGGCTCCGCGTCCTTATTCCTCGTCCGCCGGAGGCTCGAGACCCGCGGCGTCGCCGTCGACGTCGAGCGCCGGCTCGTCGTCGAGCGACAGGTCGAGCGCGTCGAAGTCGAAGCCGTCGCCCTCGCCGATCTCCTCGAGCGCGGCGAGGAGCTCCGCCTCGGCCTCGGGCCGCCCGAACGTCACCGGCAGCGGCTCGGTCGGCTCGATCGTGATCTGCCGGTACTGCTTGAGGCCGGTCGCGGCCGGGATCAGCTTGCCGATGATGACGTTCTCCTTGAGGCCGAGCAGGCGGTCGACCTTGCCCTCGATCGCGGCGTCCGTCAGCACCTTCGTCGTCTCCTGGAAGGAGGCGGCCGAGAGGAACGACTCGGTCGCGAGCGAGGCCTTGGTGATTCCGAGGATGATCGGCTCGAACGTCGCGAGCTCGCCCTTCTCCTTCTTCACGCGGGCGTTCTCCCGCTCGAGGACGACGCGGTCGACGAGCTGGCCCGGGAGGAGCTCGGTGTCGCCGTTCGTCTCGACGCGCACCTTCTTCAGCATCTGCCGGACGATGAGCTCGATGTGCTTGTCGTGGATCTCGACGCCCTGCGACTTGTAGACCTTCTGCACCTC
>CAZODN010000171.1:0-3053 GCA_964578545.1 uncultured Gaiellales bacterium | reverse complement strand
CGCGGCGTGCCGACGATCGGTGCGATCGCCGTCAGGATCCCGCGCACCTCCTCGGCCTCGATGCCGATCTCGGACGCCGCGCCCAGGTTCAGCAAGTACGACGCCGGTGGCGCGTCGATCGCGACGAGCGCTGCGATCCTGGCGAGCATGACGTCACGAGCGCCGAGCGTCGTGAAGTCGAGCGAGTCCTTCGTCATCTCCTTGAGGAGATCCAGGACAGGGGTCTCGGTCGTCGGGGTGCTCATAGGGCCTCCTTCGAGTGTTTGCACGGCCGAACCTACGGTCCACGCACCGCGTACGCATCGGTAGTAACCCCGCGACCGTGTCGCTGCCTTCCCTCGATGGGAGGCTCCCGGCCGTCCGCACGAGGCCCGACACGTCTGGCATGGGACGACCGTCCACGATCGTCATTGCCGTGGCAATCGTGCTTGCCGGCGTGATCCTGCTGGCGATGACTGCGCGCAACGACTACTGCCTGCCGTGGCAGGAGCGGGTCGGGTACGGAGACGGCCCGCTCGGCGAAGGCCAGGACTTCTCGGCCTGCCGCTGACGCCTCCCCGGGCGCAGGGAGCGACGGCCGCGGCCCCCGCCGCACCGGGGCCGAGCCGTGCCGCCACTCGGAGGCGGAGTTACAGGAGAATGCGAAGCGCCGTCTCGGGAGGGCACCCGTGCCGCGTCAGGCGCGACGCGTCGTGCAGGTCGACCTCGACGTGCGAGGCGAGGACGAGGGCCGAGCCGATGTCGTACCCGGCCCGGACGAGCTCCTCGAACCGCCACCTCAGGATCGCCTCTGCTTCCGTCTCGTCGATCAGCTCGAACTGCGCCGCAGTCATCGGGGTCTCCCTCTCGTCGTGTCCTACTGCCTCACAGTTCAGGCTCATCGGCTTCCGGTATCCCTCACTTGAGGTCCAGGCGTCACGGACCGATGGTCGGGCTGGCGTCCCTCACACGAGGGAACGCCTACCGCGATCGGGTGGTGACCGGCTGCTCGGGCGACCAGACCACCCGACACGCCCCCCACATGCCGCGCCGCGCGCGACGTGCCTCGGCGACGGCGGCGAGCAGCCGGGACGCGTACTTCCCGCGG
The DNA here is from genome assembly GCA_964578545.1 of uncultured Gaiellales bacterium. GTDB lineage: Bacteria > Actinomycetota > Thermoleophilia > Gaiellales > Gaiellaceae > GMQP-bins7. Next base: position 1,966 of record CAZODN010000171.1, on the reverse strand, counting down.
TCGCCTCCGTAGAAGTACGGTGTCGCCGCCCCGCGCCGGACGAGCTCGACGTTCACGTTCACCGAGTCGCGGAGCACGTACCGCAGCAGCCTTCCGTACCGGTCGCGGAGGTCGAGGGCGGGGTCCGTCTCGAGCGTGACGCGGGTGCCCCGCGGCGTGAGCCGGATCAGCTCGGCCGTGGCCCGCCCCGCGTAGCACTCCTCTCCCGCCTCGGGCGCGTCGATCTGGAGGAGCCGGACGCGCTCCCCGCCGCGTACGCGCAGCGTGTCGCCGTCCATCACCCAGTCGACGGTCGCCGGCGCCTGCCCCGCCTCCCCGCGCTCCAGCAGAGACGGGACGGTGACGGCCGCCGCGAGCGGGGCGAGGAGCACGACAGCGAGGGCGCGGCGGGACACGGCGTCTCCGACCGATGCTACGCGCGCTAGAGGATCGCTCTAGATGGGCGGAAGCTCGTCCAGGCCCTCGCGGGCCTTCCGGCCCTTGCGGTCGATCCGCCAGGCCACGAGCAGGAGCGCGCCGCCGACGACGAGCATCGCGGCGCCCAGGCTCCGGTTCAGCCAGATGTTGCTGAAGATGGCGATCGCGAGCCCCCCGGCCAGGATGAGGAGGGCGGCCGCGCCCGCGAGCTTGAAGCCGTAGCTCTTCATGGCACGAGCGAGTCTACACCCCTCCCGGGGACGACACAGCCGCCGCACCGCTGGTAGAAACGCCCCATGACGAAGCCTCTCTGGGCGCCGTGGCGTCTCGAGTACGTCACGCAGGCCGACGAGCAGGAGGGCTGCGTCTTCTGCCTGGAGGCCGGGAGTGACCTCGACACCGGGCGATCACTCCTCGTTCGTGACGGCGCCGAGGCGATCGCCCTGCTGAACAAGTACCCCTACTCCTCCGGCCACCTCATGGTCGCCCCGAAGCGCCACGTCGGCGAGCTCGCCGACCTCACGAGCGAGGAGGTGCTCGAGGTCCACGCGCTCGCGGTCACGGCAGTCGACGTGCTGGGAAGGCTCTACGGGCCGGGAGGCTTCAACCTCGGCTGGAACCTCGGCCGTATCGCGGGAGCCGGGATCGCCGACCACGTGCACCTCCACGTCGTCCCACGCTGGGCCGGCGACACGAACTTCATGCCCGTGCTCGCGGACGTGAAGGTCGTCCCCGAGCACCTGCTCGTCACGCGCGACCGGATGCGCGAGGCCTGGCCTACGGCGTGAGCCGGGCGAGCACGGGCCACGCGCGCGGCGGGGTGGTGGCCCAGTCGTAGAGGCTGATGCCGATCGTCCCACCGTCGTCCTCGACCGCGGCGGCGAACCCAGCGAGCTCTTCCGGCCCGAGGCGGTCAGCGACCCCGCCCGCGACGTGGATCGCGACGTCGGGCCGGCCCGTCTGTGCCCGGAGGAGGCGGAGCGCGCGCGTGACGTACCCGTACGTCGCGTCGAACCCCCGCAGAGCACCCCCGGTGTAGGCCATCGGCGCGAAGGCGTCGGAGACCTCGGCCAGCTCCGCCCACGGGAAGCCGGGCCAGGTCGCGGGGCGCCGCTCGAGCCCCCGCGGGTTGAACGGGACGATCGCGATCGGCGTCTCCCCCGCGTCCTGCCGCAGGCGTCGCGCGAGCGCGACGGCGCGGCGCGAGCGGAGCGAGACGTTCCGGAGCTTGGTGGCCTCGATGTCGAGCGCGACGCCGTCGAACGCACCGCCCGTCGGCGCGCGGAACGAGAGCATCGCGAGCGCCCGCCGGACGTCGCGTGCCTGGTCGACGTGCCCGGGCAGGTACCACGCGACGACGCGCACCCCGCGGGCGTGGAGGGCGTCCACGAGCCTCCCCAGCTGTGCGGGCTTCACGACGTCCTCCGGGGCGCGGTAGTTCGCGGTCTCGGCCCATACGACGTCCACCTCTCGCGCAGCGATCCGCTGGGCGGTGCGCTCAGGGGCCGCGTAGACCGCGCCGTCGTAGATGTCCACCCACGTCCCGAGG
>CAZODN010000170.1:0-3104 GCA_964578545.1 uncultured Gaiellales bacterium | reverse complement strand
CGATGCGCCCGGGAGGATTCGAACCTCCGACCCGCGGATTAGAAGTCCGCCGCTCTGTCCACTGAGCTACGGGCGCCTGCCTGGAGGGTAGTCGGCACAGAGGCCGGGGGCCGTTACCGGGCCGTGAGGACGAGCGGCGCGCACGCGACGCCGGTCGCCTCCCGCACGGGCCTTCCGCGGGAGTCCTTCAGCGCGACGCGGAGCGTCCTGGCCGTCACCGTCACCTGCGCGTAGCCGTACGTGTCGAGGGCGGCACAGCGCATGCCCATCCCGTTCGGAGGCGGCGGCTTGAAGAACAGCGCGCCGATCGCGGTGCCGGCGCCTGCCTGCCCGAGGAAGCCGTCGATCTCCTTCGCGAAGGTGTTCGTCGCGACGGGGCCGGTGACGACCTCCCAGATCCCGGAGCTCTCGGGTGCGCCGCCGAGCGTCCGGTAGCGCACCTCGTTGACGAGGTGCGCGTGCGTGTCGGTCGTCAGGAAGAGGACGTTGCGCACTTTCGCCTGCAGGTAGCGGAGGAGCCGCTCGCGCTCGGCCGCGTAGCCCTCCCAGCGGTCGTAGGGCAGCGCGTAGAACTGCTGGATCGGGACCTCGTTGACGATGACCTTCCACGTCGCGGTGGAGGCCGCGATCGCCTTCGTGAACGCGGCGTACTGGCGCGCCCCGAGCATCGTTCGGGACGGGTCGTTCAGCGCCGCCGTGCACGTCGGCGAGACCGGGTTCCTGAGCGCCGGGGCGAGCATCGCGAATCCGTCGCGGACCGCCTGCGGGGCGGCCGGGGCGAGGTCGTTCGCACACGCGTCGTCGGCCTTCGCGCTGCGGAACGAGCGCTCGTCGAGGAAGAAGAGCTCGAGGTGCTTCCCCCAGCGAAACGTGCGATAGAGGCCGAGCGGCCCGGGCACGGCGACGGGCGCGTAGTCGATGAACGCCTTCCGTCCGGCCTCGTAGATCGCGGCACCACTCTCCTCTCGCGAGAAGTCGTTGACGAACTCGTGGTCGTCCCAGTGGCTGTAGAGCCCCGCTGCCGCGCGGAGCCGCTGGAGCGCCGGCAGCGCGAGGCCCAGCTTGTACTTGCCCCACTTCTGCGCCTGCGTGCGCGCGACCGGCGCTCCGCCGACCTCGCTGTCCGAGTAGATGGTGTCGCCGAGGTTGACGTTGAAGTCGTTCCCCTCGGCGGCCATGCGCCCGTAGGTCTCGAAGCGGTTGAACGCGGGCTTCCGGTTGGCAGCGGGGGTGGCGTCCGCGTCGCCCGAGACCGCGAAGCGCACGGTCGCGCTCGCGGACGGGAGCGGCGCGGTCTCGAAGCTCCCGGTCGCGCTCGCGTGCGACCCCTGCCGGAACCGGTACGTGTACCGCGTCGCGGGACGGAGCCCGCTGAGCCCGACGCGCACCGTGAGGTCGGCAGCTCGCGACGGGGCCCTGACCGGGAGCGCCCGCCCGTTCAGCTCGAGCACGAGCGGCGAGGCCTTCGGCGCACGCGTCCACACGATCGCGGAGGTCGACGTGATCTCGCCCGCCGCGACGCCGTACCGGAAGCCGGTCGTGGCCGCGTCAGCGCCGACGGCGGCGATCGCGAGGGCCGCAATCGCGGCGAGGACGGCGAGCCGGCGCACCCCGGCGAGGTTACGCGGCAGCCGGAGTGTGGTCAACGTCCTCCCGCCGCTCCTCCTCCCCGAGGAACCTGAAGAACCAGTACGCGAAGACGGCGAAGAACACGATCGCCTGCTCGACGGTCATGAGCACGCCGCCGACCTGCTGGTCCTCGAGCGGGTCGAGGCCCCAGAGCCGGTGGTGGGCGTTCACGTAGAAGTCGTAGATCGCCTCCGGGAAGAGCGCGAGCACGAGCCCGATCGGGCTCCCGAGGACGAAGGCGAAGAAGACGTACGCCGCCCGCGCGCCCGAGCCGAGCGCGTGGGGCGCGTCCTGGAAGACGCACCACCACATCGCCACGCCGGTGAGGAAGTACATCGCGTGCTCGAGATGGAGCAGCGTGTCGGGCCGCTCGAGCGCCGCGTCGTAGATCCACGGGAGGTGCCACACCATGTAGTTCGCGAGCCAGAGCGGGAGCGCGACGAAGGGGTGGGTGAGCCACCGGACGGGCGCCGGGCGGGCAAGCGTCGCCGCGAGCGCGGGCGGGATCCCGAGCGCGACGAGGAGCGGCGCCCACTCGGCGAGGACGACGTTCTGGAGCAGGTGCATCGTCAGCAGGTAGTGCATGCCGAGCGTGTGGACTGGCGTGACGGCGACCGCGAGGAGCATGACGACTGCGGCGAGGAAGCAGGCGATTCGCCAGCCGGGCGCCGGGAAGCGGCGGAACGCGGCGAGGTACGCGCCGCCGAGGCCGAGGACGACGAGCGCCTCGGGGTTCCACGACCACGCGTACGGATCCACGGCGGTACGCTAACGAGACGCGGGCGTAGCTCAGCTGGCAGAGCACCGGGTTTCCAACCCGGGTGTCACGGGTTCGAGCCCCGTCGCCCGCTTCTTCCTTCCGTCATCTCTCTCGTCTTGGCCGCTCGTCGCCGTCCGGGCTTACGGCTACTGTTCTCTGAAATGAAAACGCGAGAGCGCGATCGTGCAATAGCCCTGCGCAAGGAAGGGCACTCGATGAAGGAGATCGCTCGTCTCGTCGGGTGCGCGCTGTCGTCGGTGAGCCTCTGGACGCGGAACATCGAGCTCACGGACGAGCAGTATGCGCGACTCAAGAGCCGGAACCCGTCCATCAACGGCCAACTCGTCGCACGCGCGAACGCGCGACGAGCTCGATCGCGAAGGCTCGCCTACCAGGTCGATGGGCGCCGACGTGCCCGGGTGTGTGACCCAGCCCATCTGGCCGGATGCATGCTCTACTGGGCCGAGGGATCGAAGGGCCGCAATTCGGTGCAGTTCGCGAACTCCGATCCCGCGATGGCCCGCTTCTTCGTCGAGTTCCTCCGGGCGCACTTCGGCGTTGCCGACGAAGAGTTCAGGATCGACTGCAATCTCTTCGCAGACCATGTCGAGCGCCAGAGAGAGATCGAGCAGTTCTGGCTCGACACGCTCGACCTCCCGCCTTCGTGCCTGCGCAGGTCGACCGTGAACGTCTACTCCAAGTACAGCCAGAAGAA
>CAZODN010000169.1:0-3154 GCA_964578545.1 uncultured Gaiellales bacterium | reverse complement strand
TGCGGGTACCAGTTGTTCTCGGGTGCGTGGCGGAAGTAGGCGTACTCGACGCCGATCTTCTTGAACTCCTCGCGGCACCACCCGAGCTCCTGGTCGACGTTGTTCGCCGACACCATGGGGCAGTTCGTGAACCAGACCTCGTTCCAGTTCAGCGGAACCGTCGTGGACACCCGCCCTTCGCTTGCTTGCGTAGCCATGTCTAGCTCCCTTCTCGCGGGGCCTCGGCGGCCACAGCGGTTCGCTCTCCGTCGGTACCCGTGGCCCCGCCGGGAGGCGGGTCCTCGTCGACGCGCGGGTCGCTACTCACAGAGAGCAGCGTCAGCCCGAGATCCGACACGCGTTGGAGCACACCCTGGAGCTCCGCCTGGTCGCGCAGGTCGCCGGTCAACGTCGTGGTGCCTTCGTGCCGCGTCAGCCTCATGCCGCTGAAGGTGGGCTCGAGCTCGTCCCCGAGCTCTCCGACCACGACGAGCCGATACGTCCTGGCAGCCACACGCCGAGGATCGCAGAGCCGGGTCCGAGATCACCTCGGCGGACGCCGAATCACATGGGTGATTCGGCGTCGCCCAGGAGATCGAGTGCGCCCGCCTTGGCGACCGCCTCCGTGCGGGAGTGCACTCCCAGCTTTCGATACAGCGCACGCGTGTGCGTCCGGACGGTGTTCGCCGAGACGTAGAGGCGCTCACCGATCTCTCGGAGCGTCAGCTCGGTCGGCAGCAGGCGAAGCACCGCCAACTCGGCCCCGGTCGGCATCTCGAGCAGATCGCCCCCGCGCGCTCGTTCCCGGGCTTGCTCGAGCTCGACCTCGACGGCGCGGACGAGGGCAGGGACGATGCCACCGTCCGCGAGCTCGTCGAAGGACTCCCGTGCGGAGCGCAGGAGACCGTCTGCCTCGACGAGCTTGCCGCGACCGATCCGGACGCGGGCGAGGAGGGCGAGAAGCCAGGTGTGGTGGAGCGTCGCAACCTCGTCGCGGAAGAAGCGCTCGGCGAGCGCGAGCTCGCGCTCGGCCTCGGCGAGGCTCCCCTCGGCCGCATGGATCACGCCAAGAGCGGCCAATGCGTTGGCGCCGAGCCAGCTCCTGCCGGAGCCGATCTGACCGACTGCGGTGCGCGCTCTCTCGGCGTGGTCGCGCGCGGAGGCGAGTCGTCCGCGCTCCACCGCGGCGAATGCGCACGTCGCGTGAGCAACCACGAGGCTCGGAGTGGCCTGCGAGATATCCGGGTGTGCGAGCGCTTCGAGAGCGGTGACGGACGCCTCCCGCGCATCGCCTGCGAAGAACGAGGCGCGAGCCTGGGCGGCAAGGGCGGCCGTGAGAATCCCGACCGATCCGCCCCGTGCCAGCTCGACTGCGCGACGACCGTCCCTCGTCGCGCGACCCACGCCCTCGTCGAGAGTGGCGGCGCGAACGAGGCACGCCGCGGCTTCGACATAGGTGCTCCGTTCCGAACGATCAGCCTCGAGCGCACGATCTGCAAGCGCGAGGTACCGGCGCTTCTCGATCGTGCCGCCGCCGAGGAGCATCGTGGCCGTCGCGGCAGCTACGGCGAGCTCGGGGTGGCGCACGAGGGGCTCGTCGGGCAGCGTCCTGGCCCACCGGAGCAGCGTCCGCGAGGCGCCGCTTCGGATCAGAGCGAGGTGCTGCTCGGCCAGGAGCTCGGCGACGAGCTCGTGATCGCCCGCCGCAGCGGCGTGTGACGCCGCCTGGAGCGGGAGCGCATGCGTCCGGAGCCACTCCGCGGCACGGCGGTGAATCCGATCTGGCGCCGACGGGTCCTCCGCGGCCAAGCGAGCGCCGGCGTAGGCACCGAGGAGCGAGTGCATCCGGTACCACTCACCGCCTGCCAGACGCGACACGAACAGGTTGGCGCGCTCGAGGTCGGCCAGCGCGCTCTCCGAGCCGCTCCGGTCGAGGACTGCATCACAGAGAGGCGCGGTGAACTCGCCGAGCACGGCTGCGCCCTCGAGGAACGCACGACGATCGTCGTCCAGGGAGGCGAGCACCTCGCCGCTCAGGTAGTCGGCGACGAAGCGGTGATCGCCGTGGAAGGAACGCACGGCTCCTTCGAGATCGTCAACGGTGCGCAGCCACAGGCCTGCGAGGACGAGCGCGGCCGGCCAGCCCTCGGTCCGCTCCACGAGAACGTCGATCTCGTCGTCCCCGAGCGCGAGGCGGCCGCGCTCGACGAGCAGCTCGCGGGCCTCGGCCGCCGTGAACGCGAGGTCGTTCGCGCGCACCTCGACGAGCTGGCCGGCAGCGCGCAGCCGCGCGACGGCAAGTGCGGGGTCGACGCGCGTCGCGGCGACGACGTGCGCCGTGGCGGGGAGGTGGCGGAGCGCGCGATCGATGGACGCCAGACACTCCCCGTCAGTGACCGTGTGCAGGTCGTCCAACACGACGATCAGCTCGCGCCCGTATGCGACTGCGGCGTTCACGAGCTCGTCGACCGCGTTCTCCACCGGGCCCCCGGGGACGGCGAGGCGCTGCAGGGCGGCCCTCCCGAGCCCGGGACGAACGCGGTCGACGGCGGTTGCCACGTACCGCCAGAGCCGATTCGCGTCGTTGTCGCCGTCGTCGAGCGTGACCCAGGCGAGCCCGGCGTCGCGGGTCGCACACCACGCGCGTACGGCCGTCGTCTTCCCGTAACCCGCGGGCGCAGCGACGAGCGTCAGCGTCGCCTCGATGCCTGCGTCGAGCGCCCTGGTGACACGCCGCCGAACGACAGCACTCGTCCGAACACCGGGAGGTGCGAGCTTCGCCTCGACGAGGAGCGTCTCTCCCGCGTCGGCGTCGCGTCGCGCCGTGCGCCGTGAAGCGTCTGCGGCCATCGGTCGCGCATTCTCCCAGCAGCCGCGGAGCCGCTCGTAGCGCATGCTCGAGCGTCTGCGGCTACGAGAGTCCTTCTGCCATCCTTCCCAGACGTGGTGAGCCTGTTCCGCAAGCCGATCGAGATGCCGACACCCGGGGATGCGCTGCCGGGCCGCGACGAGGCGATGCGCGTGCCAGCCGCGCACCTCGTCCTCGGCACGCCCATCACGCCCCCGTTCCCCGAGGGAACCGAGCAGGCGATCTTCGGGATGGGGTGCTTTTGGGGAGCGGATAGGCCCTTCTGATTCGTAAGTCCACTTCCGAGACGGCTGGCGGGCCGGCTTG
>CAZODN010000168.1:0-3162 GCA_964578545.1 uncultured Gaiellales bacterium | reverse complement strand
CCTCGTCACCGACGAGCTGTGGGGCATCTACTACAAGCGCGACCGCCACGGCGTGCAGGGAGGCGCCTCCCCGCTCGTCGTGGACGGCGACGTGCAGCTCGACCCCTACCCCTCGACGACCGACGTCGACCCGAGCTTCCCGGACCTGTGGTGCGCCGCGCTCTCGCACGCGATGAGCCGTTTCGAGGGCTGCCGCGCGCTGTACAAGCACGCGCGCTCCGGAGGCGTCGGAGCCTTCACGGCGGACAACTTCCCCGTCTTCGACTACGTCAGGCCGAACGTCTACGCGATTCTCGACTCGAACCACGGGTACAAGATGATCGGGGTCGGCAAGGAGGTCGCGAGCGTCCTCGTCGGCGAGCACTCGCGCCTGCTCTACCCGTTCCGCTTCGAGCGCTTCGCGACCGGAGACCTGCACCCGGTCTCGAGCTCGCCGTACCCCTGGTCCTAGCAACGCCGCCGCTCCGCGGTGGCTTCGGAGCCCTCAGGCGCGGCGGGTCAGGCGTGGCCCTCGAAGATGCGCCGGAGCGCTGGTGCGTCCTCGGGCAGTGAGTAGACGTGGACGCGATCACCCGGCCGGAGCACGACGTCGTCGGCGATCGTGTGCGGCCGGCCGTCGCGGATGAGCACGCCCACCCACGCCCGCTCGCTGAGCGGGAGCTCGCCGATCCGGCGACCCGTGGCGTACGCCTCCTCTTCGACGAGGAACTCGAGCACCTCGGCGAGGTCGTAGTCCACGCGGCGGAACGGGACGTGCAGCCTCCGAGCGGCGTGCGGCACCGACGTGCCCTGCACGACGACGGAGAAGAGCACGACGATGAAGACGATCCCGTACAGCTCGTCCGAGCCGTCGAGGCCGGCGAGGACGGCGAGCGCGCCGAGGAGGATCGGCACGGCGCCCTTGAGGCCGCCCCACGCGATGAAGACGCGCTCTCCCCAGCGGAGCCGGACGGGAAGGAGGAGCGGGATCACGGCGAGCGGCCGCGCGAGGAACGCGAGGATCACCGCGAGCGCGAGCCCGTCCTCCCAGACGCCGAGCGTGTCGAGGTGGCCGATGCTCACCGTCAGGCCGAGGGCGATGAACGCCGCGATCTCCGCGAGCCCCGCCAGCGACGAGTGGAAGCTCTCGATCTCACCTTTCCGCGGCATCGCGGCGTCGCCGAGGACGATCCCCGCGACGAAGACCGCGAGGAAGCCCGATCCGCCCGCGACCGAGGCCAGCCCGTAGATCACGCCCGCCCCTGCGAGGACGCGAATGGGATAGAGCGCAGGGCTCGTGAGTGGGACGCGGCGGGCCACCGGCAGCAGGAGCAGTGCCCCGAGGACGCCCACCGCCAGCCCGATCCCCAGCTCGACGACGAACTCGCGGGCGACGATCGAGAGGTTGCCGTCCTCCTCCTGCGCGAGCTCGATCATCCCGATCATGAGGGCGATGCCGACCGGGTCGTTCATCCCGGCCTCCCCCTCGAGGATCGTCCCCGAGCGCCCGCGGACCTCCCGCCCGCCGAAGACCGAGAACGTGACGGCCGGGTCGGTCGGCGCGATCGCGGCGCCGACGAGCCCGGCGTCGATCCAGCTGAACCCGAGGACGTAGTGGGCGGCGACCGCGACGAAGCCGGCGGTGAGGAACGTGCCGAGGATCCCGAGCCCGAGGATCGGCCCAGCCGAGCGGCGAAAGCGGCCGAGCCCGATGTGGAGGCCGCCGTCGAACAGGATCAGGACGAGCGCGACGACGGCGATGCGCTCGACCTCCTTCACCGAGAGGACCGTCTGGAGCTCGGTCCAGACCTCCGAGATCAGCGCCGCGGCGATGAGGAAGAGGGCCGCGTAGGGCACCGAGATCCGGTCTGCGACCCGCATCCCGAGCAACGCGACGAACAGCGTCGCCGAGACGGCGAGCACGATCGCGCCGAAATCACCGACCTCGGTCACAGGCGCGTGATTCTTACTCCAGCGGCGGGTGTCATGACTTGCAACCGCCGGTGTGCGTCGTAGACGATGCCCGCGTGCTCATCTTCATCCTCCTGGGCTGGGTGCCCATCCCGCTCCTGCTCGCGCTCGCCGTGGTGATGTGGCTCACGGTCGTCGAGCTCCTCGAGTGGCGGCCGCACTACGCGTGGTGGATCTGGTGGCTGCTGCTCGTCTTCATGACCAACTTCGTCGGCTACCTGATCCTCCGGGGGTACCGGTTCTATGACCGACGGCGCGTCCGAGTCGGGTAACGGGCGCCCGCCGGGCGCTCCGGCGAGGAGGCGCGACCTCAGGGACAGCCTGTGGGGGAAGCTGCTCATCCTCGCCACGGTCCTCCTCGTAGCGCTCCTCGCGTCGCGGTCGTGCGCAGCGAACGACGACGGAGTGACGCAGGACGAGGCCGTCGCGCTCGCGATCGCGAAGGCGTCGTTCGAGCCGTGCGCCGAGGAGGCCTGCCGACAGGTCCGGTACCTCCAGCGCGGAGTGCCTCCCGTGGGCTACTGGGGCGTCGTGCTCTCGGAGCGCCTCGACGCCAACGGGCGCCCCAGCCGCACGGAGAGCTTCCTCGTCAACGCCGAGACGGGCGAGGTCTCCCGCGCGTGACGGTGTGTAGCGAGTCCACATAGTTCCCCCTGCAACGTCGGCGGTATCGGACATGGAAACGGAGGGGCGCGCTTCGTACGGTCCCCCGATCGTCGACCGCGTACCGCTGCCTGAGGAAGTGGGGGTGGAATGATCACGTCGCTCGTCCCGACCTGGCTCGCGCAGGCTCCGACACCGGAGGAGCTGAAGACGCAGATCGACCTCTCGGCGCAGATCCAGACCGAGACCTTCTACTTCTGGACCGTCGTCGTGATGTGGCTCATCCACGTGGGCTTCATGGCGTACGAGGCGGGCGCGGCGCGGCGCAAGAACCTCATGTCGACCGCGATGAAGAACATCCTCACGATCGCGGTCGTCACCCCGACCTTCTACTACTTCGGGTGGTACATCTACGGCTGCATGGAGCCGGGCTTCCCGACCGTGGGGCCCGACTCGCTCGACGGCCACGCCGGCCCGGCGGAGTTCCCGGGCTTCTGCGGACAGACCGCCCCGTGGTCGGACGAGATGGGGCCGAACCTCCAGAACCACCTGAACGCGGTCTTCTTCCTCGCCTTCCTCCTCTTCTCGTGGACGACCGGCTCGATCATG
>CAZODN010000167.1:0-3176 GCA_964578545.1 uncultured Gaiellales bacterium | reverse complement strand
ATGCCGAAGGAGGAGCTCCTCGACGAGCTCGGGATCCCGCTGACGCCGGTGCGGCTCAAGTGCGCCATCCTCGGCCTCGGCGTGCTGAAGCTCGCGTTGCACAAGGCGCGCGGGACGCCGCTCCCGGAGGAGTGGGGGACGTCGAGCCGCGACCTGGTGCTCGATTGAGCCGTCGCGGCGGCCGTCGGCCCCGGCCTGCGGGAGTGGGGGCGCTCGACGGATGAGCGCGATCGAGGTCGCACCCCTCGAGGAGCTCCCACCCGGCTCGATGCGCCTCGTTCCGGCCGGGCAGCGCAGGGTCGGCGTCTTCAACTGCGGCGGGCGGCTCTTCGCCATCGAGGATCGCTGCTCCCACGACGACGGGCCGCTCTGCCAGGGCTACTGGGAGCCCGAGGGCTGCGTCGTCGTCTGCCCTCGCCACGGCGCGAGGTTCGACCTGGAGACCGGCTCGGCGCTCACGCTCCCCGCATTCCTCCCCGTGGAGACCTTTCCGGTCGAGGTTCGCGAGGGCGTCGTGTACGTCGAGGTGCCCGGCTGATGCTGGACGCGCACGCGCTTCGAGTCCTTGCGCGGCTCGAGGAGGAGGACCGGGCCGAGCGAGAGGCAGGCCTGCCGGTCGAGCTGCGGTCGCGGCAGGTGGAGGCGACCACCGGCCGCTTCCTGCTCGCGCTCGCGGCCTCCCAGCCGGGCATCGAGGTCCTCGAGGTCGGAGGCTCGCGCGGGTACTCGACGATCTGGCTCGCGTGTGGCGCCCGCGTGCTGGGGGGACGGGTCGTCTCGCTCGAGAGCGACCCTGCGAAGTGCGCCGCCTGGCGCGCGAACGTCGCCGAGGCGGGCCTCGAGGAGTGGGCCGAGCTCGTCGAGGGCGACGCGCTCGAGACCCTTCGCGCCGCCGCGGACGTCTTCGACCTCGTCTTCCTCGACGCGGAGAAGGACGACTACGAGGAGCTCTTCGGGCTCGTGCGCCCGCTCCTCGAGCCGGGGTCGCTCGTCGTCGCGGACAACGTGCTCTCGCACGTCGAGACGCTCGGCGCCTACTCGGCGGCGCGCCAGGCGGATCCCACGCTCTCGAGCGTCACGGTCCCGCTCGACCGCGGGCTCGAGCTGACGGTCGTCCTCGCCTGACCCATAGCGGGCCTCGCTCGGTCAGCGAGCGCCGCGGGGCTTCCTCCGTCCGCTTCGTCCGCGTATGCTCTCCCTACCGCGGAAAGGAGGTGGTCCGGCTTGACAGACGACAGTTCCGGCAGTGGAGGTGCCAGCGGGTAGAGGCGTGCCCCCGGGACCACCGGGAACCGCCTAGCCAGCGTAGGGGGCTCGCGATTCGCGCCGCGCCGTCTCTTCGGTGACGCGCCGGAAGCGCCTCTACCAATCCAACGCTGGTGTCCGACGTGAGGGGCCGCTTCGGGGAGACCCGGTGCGGCCCCTCGACGTTCCGGCGTCAGGCCGCGAGCGTCAGCGGGGCTGCCTCGCGCACGAGCGCCGCGAGGAGGTCACGGAGCCGGGACGCGACGGCCTCGCTCGAGAGCGCGCCGTCCTCGTCCACGAGCTCGTGGGTGCGGGGCACGGACACCTCGCCCTCGATCACGCGCGCTCCCGCGATGCCGAGCACGCGCCGGAGATCCTGGATCGCCCAGAGCGCGCCGTACTGCCCGGTGCTCGCTCCGGCGATCGCGACGGCCTTGCCGCGCAGGGCAGCGCTGCCGCGGGGGCGCGAGGCCCAGTCGATCGCGTTCTTCAGCACGCCGGGGATGGAGCCGTTGTACTCGGGCGTGACCACGAGGAGCGCGTCCGCGCCTGCGATCCGCTCGCGAAGGTCCCTGACCGCCGCGGGCGGCACGTCTCCGTCGGCGTCCTCGTCGAACGCCGGGAGCGCACCGAGCCCTTCGTAGAGCTCGACGTCCACGCCGTCCGGTGCCGACGCGGCCGCGGCGCGGGCGAGGGCTGCGTTGTACGACCCCGCCCGCAGGCTGCCGCTGATGGCCAGGACTCGCACCGTCAGCTCGTCTTGACCGCGGAGAGGCTCGCGGCGAGCGTGACCGTGTCCGGGAGCAGGAAGCCGCCGCCCGGGAGCGGCGCGTTCCACGTGAGGCCCCACGCAGTGCGGTCGATCGTCGTCTCGACGTCGACGCCGATCCGCTCGTTGCCCGGGATCCGTCTCCGTTCCGACGAGCTCCCCGCGGAGGGTCACGGGCTTCGTGACGCCTCTGATCGTCAGGAGGCCGTGCACGACGAGGCCGCTGCCCTCCTGGCCGACGTCGGTCGACTCGAACGTGAGCTCCGGGAAGCGGGCGACGTCGAAGAACTCGGGCGAGCGGAGGTGCTCGTCGCGCGTCTCGTCGAACGTCGTGATGCTGGCGACGTCCACGGTCCCGGCGAGGGACGGCTGCTCACCGCCGACGATCGTGCCGCTGACGACCGGGGCACGCCCCTTCACGGTCGCGAGGCCGAGGTGCGAGATCTGGAACTCCACCGTCGAGTGCGACGGGTCGATCGACCAGGTGCCGGCCGGGACGAGGGCGGCCGAGGATTCTGCGAGGATGGACATGACGCTCCTTTGAGGTCGCTATTGTTGAGGACGCAAGTACGCTACCATCGTAAACATGTCTAGTCAAGTATTGCGAGCACAAGTTTCTACGGAGGCATTCGTCGCTCTCATCCGCGCCCATGCGGCCGCGACGAGGCAGCTGAACCAGCAGCTGCTCGCCGAGCACGGCCTCACGATCAGCGACTACGAGGTGCTGCTCCGCCTCTCCCGCTCGCCGGATCGGCGGATGCGGCGCGTCGATCTCGCCGGCGAGGTGCTCCTGACGGCGTCGGGCGTCACGAGGCTCCTCGACGGCCTCGAGCGGAGCGGGTACGTGGAGCGGGCTGCGTGCGACTCGGACCGGAGGGTCGTCTACGCGGTGCTGACCGACGCCGGCGCCGAGAAGCTCGCGGCCGCGAGCACGACCCACCTCGCCCAGATCGACGAGCTCTTCACCGCGCGTCTCGACAGCGCGGAGCTCGAGCGGCTGACGGCGCTCCTCTCCCGGCTGGGCGAGGACGCGCCGGACTGCGCGCCCGCGTAGGTCACTCGCTCGAGAAGTTCTGCCAGTACCGGCTCGGCGTCGGGCCGCGCTGCCCCTGGTACTTCGAGCCGATGCCGGCCGACCCGTACGGCCTCTCGGCTGGCTCCG
>CAZODN010000166.1:0-3189 GCA_964578545.1 uncultured Gaiellales bacterium | reverse complement strand
GTCGAGCAGGTACTGCACCATCATCATCGCGTGGTTCCGCTCCTCGACCGCCTGGCGGTAGAAGTGGGCGGCGAGCTCCTTGAGCGACTGGGAGTCGTAGTACACGGCGATCGCGACGTACTGCTGCGACGCGCCGAACTCGTATGCGATCTGGGCGTTGAGCGTATCTGCGAACGTGGGCATACCTCGACTCTAGCGGCGCCGGAACGCGGAAGGGCCGGCGAGCCGGCCCTTCCGCGACGATCGGGTTGATCGAGCCCTTACGCCTCGACCGTCTTCTCCAGCGGGATCCGCTTCGGCTTCTGCTCCTCGGGCTTCGGAACCCGGACCTCGAGCACGCCGTTCTCGTAGCGCGCCTGGATCTTGTCCTGGTCGACCCCCTGGGGCAGCCCGACCCCGCGCGAGAACGTCCCGTAGCGGCGCTCGAAGCGGTAGAAGTTCTCGTCCGAGACCTCCCCCGTCTTCTCGCGCTCAGCGGAGACGGTCAGCGTGTCGTCCTTGACCTCGATCGAGATCTTGTCCTCGGGGATGCCGGGGAGGTCGAACGCGTAGACGACCTCCGAGTCGGTCTCCCAGACGTCGAGAGCGGGGACCCAGCTCTGCGTGACCCGGCCGGGGCCCTCGAGGAGGCCGTTCATCCAGCGGCTCATCTCGTTCTGGAAGGCGGCGAGCTCGCGGAACGGCTCCCAGCGAACGAGTGTCGTCATCGAGTTCCTCCTTTCCTGTGATCTGTTTTCAAAGGCAGTATAAAACTTGAGCGTGATCTGCGCAAGTCCCTGCGCGAGTACCATCCCACCTCATGGCAGGGGTGCCGACGACCCTGAAGGGCAGGAGCTTCACGCGCATCGGCGCCTGGTCGCGGGCGGAGCTCGAGACCCTCCTCGACCTCGCCGACGAGCTGAAGGCGGAGAGGGCGCGACGGCCCGAGCTCCGCCTGCTCCCGGGCCGGACGATCGGTCTCATCTTCCACAAGCCCTCGACGCGCACCCGGGTCGCGTTCGAGGTCGGGATCGCCGAGCTCGGCGGGATGGCCCTCTTCCTCCCCGCGGCGGAGCTGCAGCTCTCGCGGGGCGAGCCCGCCCGCGACACCGCCCTCGTCCTCTCCCGCTTCCTGTCGGCCCTCATGATCCGGACCTTCGACCAGGCGGAAGTGGAGGAGTTCGCGGAGCACGCCTCCATCCCCGTGATCAACGGCCTCACCGACCACGCGCACCCGCTCCAGGCGCTCGCGGACGCGATGACGCTGCGCGAGCGCTTCGGCGGCCTCGCCGGGCTGAGGGTCGCCTACGTCGGCGACGGCAACAACGTCTGCCACTCCCTCATGCGCATCGCGGGCCGGCTCGGGATGGACTTCGTCGTCGCCACACCCGCGGGCTACGAGCCCGCCGCCGACGTCGTCGCCGCGTCGGCCGCCGACGCCGCGAGGAACGGCGGGAGCGTCGTGGCGCTGGCCGATCCGGAGGAGGCGGTCCGCGGCGCGCACGCCGTCTACACCGACGTCTGGGTCAGCATGGGCCAGGAGGACGCACGGGAGCGACGGCTGCGCGACCTGGAGCCGTACCGGGTCGACTCGACGCTCCTCGCCCTCGCTGCGGACGACGCGGTGGCGCTGCACTGCCTGCCGGCGCATGTGGGCGAGGAGATCGCCGAAGACGTCCTCTACGGCCCACGCTGCCTCGCCTGGGAGCAGGCCGAAAACCGCCTGCACACGCAGAAGGCGCTGATGGCGCTCGTGATCCGGTGACGTTCGAGGACGTCGTCCGCGCCGCGCTCGACGAGCTGCCGCCGCAGCTCGCGGGAGCCCTCCGGAACGTCGCGGTCGTCGTCGAGGACGAGAACCCCGACGACCCCGACCTCTACGGCCTCTACCAGGGCGTGCCGCTTCCCGAGCGCGGAGACGACGTCGGGCTGCTCCCCGACAAGATCTCGATCTACCGCCTCCCGCTCGAGGAGAGCTTCCCCGACCCGGACGAGCTGCGCGAGGAGATCCGCATCACCGTCCTCCACGAGCTCGCCCACTACTTCGGCCTCGACGAGGACCGCCTGGAGGAGCTCGGGTACGACTGAGATTTTCCGCGCGAGCACCCGGGAATGCGCGGGGGGCCGCGCGCGTTATCGACGTTCGTGACCACGAATCAGATCCACGCGGAGATCGAGACCCTCTCGGCCGAGCGCCAGATCCTCTGGCAGAAGCTCTCCGAGGGCCTCGATCCGAGCGTGAAGGCCGAGATCAAGAGCATCGACGACCGCCTCCAGGGGCTGTGGCATGCGCTGCGCCTGGAGAAGGCCCGTCTCCGGTTCGGCGAGCGGGACGAGATCGTCCGGCGCGCGCGCGCCGAAGAGCGCCTCGAGCGCGCCGCGTAACGGCGCCCGAGGCAGGAGAACCGGCGCCGCGCGCATATCATCGGCGCGTGGGCCTCTTTGGTCGCAAGAGCACCGGACCCGTCTCGATCGCGTCCGAGCAGGAGCGCCTGCGCGCGATCCGCATCGCGGCCGAGCAGGAGCTCGGCCGCCTGCGCCGCGAGCTGACCGAGCGCGTCGCGGCCGTCGAGCAGCGCGAGCGCGAGCTGGCCGACGCGGTCGCCCGGGTCAACCGCTCCGCGAGGCAGTCGCACCCCGAGGACGAGGAGGCCGTCGATCGGGCCCGGGTCGGGCTCACGGCCCAGGCGCTCGAGCTCGACCGCCGCGAGAAGGAGCTGGAGGCGCGCGAGAGCACGCTCCTCAAGGGCGAGGCTGACCTCGCACGGCGAGCGGCCGAGAAGATGCAGACGCCGGCGGAGCAGCTGGCGCAGATCGAGGAGCGCCTGGCCGCGCTGCAGGAGGCCGAGAAGGCCTTCGCACGCACCCAGGCCGAGCTCGCGGCACGCAGCGAGGCGCTCGCGACCCGCGAGGCCGCGCTCGCCGAGCGGGAGCTGGCCCTCCCGGCCGCATCCGGGCCGGTCGTGCCGAGCAGGGCCGAGCTCGCGGAGATCGACGAGCGGCTGCGGCGCCTGGAGCGCGAGACGCGCGACGCGGCGAGCCCGCGAGGGTTCGGGGACGACCTGAAGGCGCTCGAGCAGCGCGGGCTCCGCGGAGCGTCGCCGGGCTCCTGAGGGCCGTCTACACTGGGTCGCCCCGGGGCGTTAGCTCAGCTGGGAGAGCGCCGGCTTTGCAAGCCGGAGGTCACCGGTTCGATCCCGGTACGCTCCA
>CAZODN010000165.1:0-3204 GCA_964578545.1 uncultured Gaiellales bacterium | reverse complement strand
GGAGATCCGGGTGTACGTCTCGTAGCGGCCGACCACGTGCACCTGGGCTGGCGTGAAGGCCGCCTGCATCCCGAAGGCGCTCCCCGTCCGCCGCTGGCAGGCGAGGCAGTGGCAGATCCCGACGACGAACGGGTCGCCCTCCACCTCCAGGCGCAGCTGCCCGCAGTGGCAGGCGGCTTCTCGCGTGGCCACGAGGTCGCCTATGCGGTCGTTGCTGCTGATGGCTCCATGTCGGTCAGC
Source organism: uncultured Gaiellales bacterium (assembly GCA_964578545.1). GTDB lineage: Bacteria > Actinomycetota > Thermoleophilia > Gaiellales > Gaiellaceae > GMQP-bins7. The sequence goes on along the minus strand of CAZODN010000165.1, from coordinate 2,964 downwards.
GCAGGGACGCGAGGGAGGTCAGCGCGAGGATCATGAGCACCCCACGGCGACCTCGAACACAGAGCTTGAGCTCGTGCCATCGACCCGACCTCCCGGCTTTCGTGACTGGACGCTTCATCCTCTCCTCGCGACCCGGGGGATGCAAGCGCTTGCAACACGGGGTCAGGTCCCGAGCGTTGCAGGCGGCGGTCGTCGATCGTGTGCAACGATCGGGACCTGACCCCGTGTTGCGGACCCATGTTGCGGATTCCTGGTGCGGTCGCGAGTCATCGGCGACCGGCCGCGGCTACCCGGGCAGCCAGCCCTCGCCGTAGCGCGTCTGCTGCCGCTTCGTGACGGGGGCGTAGGCCTCGGTCGGCTCGTTCGTCTCCTTCTCGACCCCGGCACCGTGGCGGAGCGCGACCTCGTCGACCGTGTAGCCGCCCCACTCCGGAGTGCCCGCGAGAGCGCGTGTGCCGACCGCGACGACGACGCACGGCCCGTCCCCGGCGCCGACGATCGTGTGCTTCGTCCCTGCCGGGCAGTGGAAGAAGTCCCACGCACGGAGCGGGCGCTCCTCGCCCTCCACGATCAGGATCGCCTCGCCCGAGATCACGAGGAAGTCCTCCTGGTCCGCCTCCCAGTGGTACATCGCCATCGCGCCGCCCGGAGGGAGCACTTGGACGTTGATCCCGAGCTGCGGGAACTCCTGGTCGCCTTCGAGGTCGCAGAAGGCGGGTCTTCCTTCCGCGTGGTACCAGCGCGCCTCGCGCGCGTTCAGGACGTACCAGCCGTCGCCGGTCGGGACGAGCCCGTGCTCGGTCTGCTCGAGGGGCGCTTCGGGTACCACGATCCGGAGACTATCCGTCCAGCGCCCGAGCGCGACCGCCTCTGGACGCGCGAGCGTCCAGCGGGCACCATCTCCCGATGGCGGCGCACGACGCACCCCCACGGCGGAGGACAGCCGGGGCGCGCGCGCTGGCGGCGACGATGACGTCTGCCGTGGTCGCCCTCGTCGTGCTGGCGGCACCGTTGCAGGCCCGTGACGACGCCTCCGCGTCGGCATTCGCCGTCCGGACGGTCCGCCAGCTCGTGGAGAACCGGTACGCGGCCGCGTGGCGCACGCTCCACCCCTCCCACCAGCGGGCAGTCGGAGGGCGCGCGCGGTATGTCGAGTGCGAGCTCAGCGCGCCGATCACCGCGACGGCGCTCTCCATCGAGGGCGTGGGCGTACGGAACAGGACGGCGTCGTTCGCCGGCATCGGCCGCGCGCGCGCGAAGGCGGTCAGCGTCCGGATCGCGTTCGCCGATGCGGTTGAGCCCGAGGGCGTCCCGGTCACGCTGACCGTCCACGTGCTGCTGGTGAAGGGCGCCTGGCGCTGGGTGCTGCCGAACGCCCGCTACGCGAGCTACCTGCGCGGCGGCTGCGGCTGAAGCGCTATTCGCCGGCGAAGAGGGTCAGCTGCATGCCGTCCGGCGCGCGGACACGTGCGTTCCGATCGCCCCACGGCGTGGAGACAGGCGGGGCGACCTCTTCGCCGCCGGCGGCGATCAGCCGACGCGCCGCCTCCTCGCTGTCGGGCACCTCGAGCGCGAGGCGCACGGCGCCGGAGACCCGTGACCCGGCCTCGATCGCGTCCACCGTCGCGGCCTGCGCCTCGTCGAGGAGCTCGAGCGTCGCCCGACCCGCCTCGAGGAGGATCACGCGCCCGGTCTCGGACGTCCAGTCGGCGACCTGCTCGAGACCGAGCGCGTCGCGGTAGAAGCGCAGCGCCCCGTCGAAGTCCGCGACGGTGAGCGCCACTCTCAGCTCGGTCACGTCTGCCACGCGTGGTGAAACGAGCACGCGGCGCGCGGCCTTCCCGGGCTACCCGTATGATCGCCGCTCACCGTCGACGAGAGGGGACGAGTTGAACCACGCGGCGACCATGCGAGAGATGTACGAGCGCATCAATGCGGGAGACGTCGAAGGCTTCGGGGCGGTGCTCGCAGACGACTTCGTCGACCACGAGGAGCTGCCCGGCCTCGCACCGACCAAGGACGGCGTCATGGCGTTCTTCCGGATGTACCTCGGTGCGTTCCCCGATCTGCGCATGAACGCGGAGGACGTGATCGCGAGCGGGGACAAGGTCGTCGCGCGCGTACGGGCGACCGGGACGCACGAGGGTGATCTCCTGGGGATGCCCGCGACCGGCAGGCAGGTCGACGTGCAGCTGATCGACATCATCCGCTTCGGCGACGACGGCCTCGCGCGCGAGCACTGGGGCGTCTTCGACCAGATGGGGATGATGCAGCAGCTCGGCGCCATACCCGACGGGCCGCCGGCCTGACCGGGGCGGGCTCGTGAGGGCCTGGGAGAAGGCGCAGCTGTCGGCGATCGAGGCGATCCCCGTACCGGAGACCCTCGCGTGGACGCCCGTCAGGCGCCACTTCGGGATCCAGGCGTTCGGGGTCAACGCGTACACGGCCGCGGAGGCCGGGCAGGAGGTCGTCGAGCGCCACACGGAGGACGTCCGCGGGCACGAGGAGCTCTACGTCGTGATCGCGGGTCGCGCCGCCTTCACTCTCGACGGGGAGGACGCGGATGCGCCGGCCGGCACGGCGATCTTCATCCGCGACCCGTCCGTGGAGCGCCACGCGGTCGCGGTCGAGCCCGGGACGACCGTGCTCGCGCTGGGCGGCAAGCCGGGCGTCGCGTACTCGCCGGGTCCGTGGGAGTGGGTCTTCGTCGCGAGGACGATGGGCGAGAGGGGCGACTTCGAGGGCGCGATCACCGAGCTCGAGGACGGTCTCCGCGTGCATCCGGGTCATGCGGCGCTGCTCTACTGGCTCGCTCGCACGGAGGTCGGTGCCGGGAGGACGGAGGACGCGCTCGAGCATCTCGCGCAGGCCGTGTCGAAGCGCGAGGAGCTCGGCGATCGCGCCCGGGAGGACGACGCGTTCGCCGCGATCCGCGACGACCCGCGCTTCCCAGCCTCGCGTTAG
>CAZODN010000164.1:0-3214 GCA_964578545.1 uncultured Gaiellales bacterium | reverse complement strand
TCATGCGAATCGACCACACAGCGGCTCCGGACGACGCGCGCGAGCGGGTGTAACAGCTTCTCGCCCGCGCGCGCCTCGATGCGGAGGCGCGCGCAGACCGCCTGATAACCTCCGCCGAGGTGCGCGCCTGCCGTCACGCGCAGGTCGCCGCGCACTTCGGGGAGGAGCTGTCGGGGCCGTGCGGTGCCTGCGACGTGTGCGCGCCGCTCGAACGGGGGCGTGCGTCGATCTCGGCACCCCCTCCCCCGCTCCCCGAGGACGTCGGCGAGGCGATCGTCGACGCCGTCTCCTCACTCGCCTGGCCGCTGGGCCGGCGCAGCCTCGTCGCGACGCTGCGCGGCTCGCTGAAGGCGCCGCCGTCCGCACGCCGCTCCGCCGCGTATCGGCTGCTCGCCGCGGCGACCGACGCCGACGTCCGCCGCTGGGTTCAGCTCGTGGAGCGCTCCGGCGCGCTCGTCGAGGTGACGACCCCCGACGGCTTCAGGGTGCTGACCGTGGACTCCTCGAAGGCCCCGCCTCGGATCAGGACGAGCGGCGATGCCGACGTGGACGAGGACGTCGCGACACGCCTTCGCACCTGGCGCCTCGAGCGCTCGCGGATGGACGCCGTTCCCGCGTACGTCGTCCTCCACGACGCGACCCTGCGTGAGCTCGCCGCGCTCCGGCCCCGGACGCTGGACGAGCTCGCGAGCGTGAAGGGCTTCGGGCCGGTCAAGCTCGAGCGCTACGGCGACGACCTGCTCGCCGTCCTCGCCGCGACGGCGTAGGCCACCCGCGCGTAGCCGGTTGCCCGCTTCCCTGGACCAGCCTACGATGGCGCGGAAAACCAACCAGGGTGGAGGTCAGCATGTCCGAGAAGATGTGGGGAGGCGAGCCGTTCTGGGGCCTCGGCTACGACTGGGACCCGGACTGGGTTCTCAGCGACCGCCAGAAGGAGCTCCGCGCGCTGCTCATCGAGCTCTGCGAGAAGGAGATGCGCGCGAACGCGAAGCGCTCGGACGACGAGCTCCTCTTCCCCCGCCGGAACCTCGAGCTGCTCGGCGAGCACGGCTTCCTGGGTTTGACCGTGCCCGAGGAGTACGGCGGCCTGGGCGAGAACCACGTCGCCTTCGCCATGACGTGCGAGACGATCGCGCGCTACGGCTGCGCATCGACGGCGATGTGCTACGTCATGCACATCGGCGCGGTGATGGCGATCATGTACCGGCCGACCGACGCCCTGATCGACAAGTACATCCGGCCGCTCCGCTCCGGGAAGATCGGCACCCTCTCCTACTCCGACCCGGAGACCGGCTCGCACTTCTGGTACCCGATCTCGTCCGGCGCCGAGCGCACGAACGGCGGGTACAAGGTGCGCAAGAAGGCGTCCTGGACGACGTCCGCGGGCTTCGCTGACTTCTACGTCGTGCAGACGACGAGCCCGGACTTCTCCGGCTACGACGACCTCTCCGTGTGGGTCATCGACGGCGAGGACGCGCAGGCGCAGCCCGCGCTGTGGGACGCGCTCGGCCTCCGCGGCAACCAGTCTGGCCCGCTCGAGGTGCCCGACGTCGAGATCCCGGGGGAGCAGATCATCGGCCCCGTGGGCGACGGCGCGGCGTCGAACGACGAGATCGTCGACCCGTTCTTCCTCGTCGGCTCCTCGTCGGTGTGGAACGGAATCGCCCTCGGGACGATCGACATCGCGAAGCGCCATACGACCCGCAAGCGCCACGTCGACGTCGGCATGCGCGTCGCCGACTACCCGACGATCCAGGACTACGTGGGCGAGTGCCTCATGGACACGAACGCGTGCCGGATGTTCGTCTACTCGGTGGCGCAGGCGCTGGACAAGGAGACGGACGACAACACGCGGGTGCTCGCGGTCGGCGACGTTGCCCGCGCGAACTACCTCCACTGGGCCTGGCAGATCAAGTTCGAGGCGGCGAAGAACGTCGCCCACGTCGTGGACAAGATGCTGCACGCCTGCGGCGGCTCCGGCTACAAGCGGGACATGGAGCTCGAGCGGTACCTGCGCGACGGCAAGGCCGGGTGGGTCATGGGCCCGACGAACGAGGTCCTGCGACAGTTCGTCGGCAAGGCGGTGCTCCTCGGGTTCGACGCGCTCGACTACTGGAACCAGTCGTACAACCGCCGTGCCGTCGAGAACGAGGTGAAGAAGCTCGATGCAGACGGCAAGCGCGAGCTCGCCGAGCAGCTGCTCGCCCAGGCGGCCGACGAGGAGGCGAAGGCGCCTGCGAGCGCCTGACGTGAGCTGGGGTCGAGCTTGGGGTCAGGTCTTGCATTCACGCACCGCGAGTCATCTGAGCTCGGGTCAGGTCTTGCATTCACACACCGCCGATCCGCGAGCTTGGGGTCAGGTCTTGCATTCACACACCGCCGATCCGGAAGGGTGTGTGAATGCAAGACCTGACCCCTCTCGGTCCAACCAGAATGGTGCGTGAATGCAAGACCTGACGCCTCCCGGGCTGCTCCCGGAGGACCCGTTCCTCGAGACGTACCTCGTGCGCCCCGGCGGGGCGACCGTGCTCGCGCTCGGCCCCGACGAGCGCGTCACCGTCATCGACCGTGACGGCGGGCAGGTCGCCGAGCTGACGGCGCTCGGCGTGGACGGGCGCGACGACGCCGCCGCGCTCGGCGCGAGAGCCGACGCGCCGGCGACGGTCGTGCGCCAGGCACTGGCTGAGCGAACGAGCCTCCTCGTACACGAGCTCGCAGCTCGCGGGCTCGATCCGGCGGAGGCGGTCGCGATTCGCCTCTTCGGCGAGTGGTCGCCGTCCGGCTCGGCGCAGACCTTCCGCGCCGAGCGCGCCGTGACGCTCGTCGTCGCCGCTCCGGCCGGGCGCATCGTCGACGGCGCGCCGCCGCCTTCGGAGCTCCTCGTCGAAGTGCGGCGGACGACCCCGCGCCGCTACGGACAGGAGGAGCTGCCGCCCCCGCTCGCCGAACCGCGCCTCGACGTCCGGGTGGACGCCGCGACCGCGCTCGCCTACGAGGTGCGCGCAGGCGAGTTCATCCAGGTGATCGACGTCGAGGGCAAGCAGTGCTCGGACTTCCTCGCCTTCCACCGCCGGAAGCTCGAGCAGGGCCTCGAGCGCGGGCTCGACGCGACGACGACACGCACGTTGATGGGCCAGGCGTACCCGCTTCCCGGGCTCCAGGGGAAGTTCTACGACGTGGACATGGACCCGCTCGTCGAGGTCGTCCGCGACAC
>CAZODN010000163.1:1811-3251 GCA_964578545.1 uncultured Gaiellales bacterium | reverse complement strand
GGTGCTCCTTCCAGCCCGAGACGAGGTCGTACCCCTCGTCGAGTTTCGCGAGCAGCCGCGGGATCTCGGCCGGGTCGTCCTGCAGGTCGGCGTCGATGGTCACGACGACGTCGCCGCGCGCCTCGAGGAAGCCGGCCTGGAGCGCCGCGGCCTTCCCGAAGTTCCTGCGCAGGTGGACGACCACGACGTTCGTCGTCTCCGCGTTCAGCCGCGCGAGCACGTCCCTGCTCCCGTCCGTCGAGCCGTCGTCCACGAACACGACCTCGAACGGCTCGTCGAGCGGCTCGAGCGCGGCCGCGATCTCCTCGTACAGCGGCTCGAGCGAGCGCTCCTCGTTCAGCAGGGGGACGACGACGGAGATCACGTCACCTGAGGGTATCGGCCCTCCAGGCCGGCGCCTTCAGCGCACCGCCGTGTCCGAGGCGGCAGGGCCGAAACGGCTGCCGACCTGCCTGCGGGCGAGGCGCGCTCCCACGTAGGCGCCGCCCGCGACGGTCGTCGGCAGGTACCAGCTCGCCTGCATGAGGATGGTGAAGGCGAGCGCCTCGTTCACGGGGACATCGAGGAGACCGAGCGACGCCACTCCGAGCCACTGGTACGTGCCGACGTAGCCCGGGGAGGAGGGGACCGCCACCCCGAGGTTGAGTGCCGCCGTGACGAATGCCGCCTCGGCGGGCGAGAGCTCGATGCCGACCGAGCGGGCGACGAGGACGACCGCTACCGCACCGAGTGTCCACGTGCAGAGGCTGAGCCCCAGCCACGTCGCCGCGCGCCTCCGCCCGATCGGCTCGGCGAGCATCTCGAGCGTGTCCCGCACGATACGCCGCGCGCGGCCGCGAGCGCGCCGCCCCCGTCCACGCCGGGCCGTGTACATCCGTGCGAAGAGGATGGCGAGCGCGACGGCGACGAGGGCGACCACGACGCCGACGGCGAGCTGAAGGAGCCAGGCCGGGCTGGCGACCGTCTGGATGCCGAAGGCGAGCAGGAGCGCGAGCGCAGCGACGTCGCACGCCCGGTCGAGAGCGACGGTGCCGAGCGCGCGCCCGCCGGGCATGGGCGCGTCCTGGCCCAGCCAGCGCGCGCGCAGGAGCTCGCCGATCCGGATCGGGAGGACGTTGTTGGCGGCGAGCCCTCCCAGCACCATCCCGTAGAAGCGACCTAGGCCGAGGCTCGGCGTGCCCGCGATTCGCCGCCACCGCGCCGCCTGGAAGGCGTACCCGCACGCGAGGACGCCGACCGCCGCGAGGACGAGCCCGAGGTTCGCCTCCTCGAGCTCCCGCTTCACCGCGCCGACGTCCGCGTTCCGCACGGCGAGCCAGAGGAAGACCGCGCTCGCGGCCAGGCCCGCGCCGGCGAGGAGCCACTTGCCGTGGTTGCCCGCGAGGCGGCTCATGTCCCGAGGGTATCGGCCTCCCTGGCCGGCGTCTCCAGCCGAAAGGC
>CAZODN010000163.1:0-1711 GCA_964578545.1 uncultured Gaiellales bacterium | reverse complement strand
ACGGCGAGCTGTCCGATCCGGAACGGCTCGTTCGGCACGTACTCGCTCAGGTCGAACGTGCGCTCGAACATGTCCGGGAATCCGAGCCGCTCGCCGAGCTGGGTGAGGAACTCCGCTCCGTCTGGCGGCACCCAGAGCGCCGGGCGCGGCATCGGCCCGTTCGTCGCGAGGTAGAACGTGCCCCAGACCCAGGGCACGAGGTCGCCCCAGTGGTCGAGGTGGAAGTGCGTGATCGCGATCGCGTCCACGTCCGGCCAGAGCGCCTCCTCGCGCAGCCGCCCGAGGACGCCGGGCCCGCAGTCGAGGAGGACGCGGCTCCCGTCCGCCTGGAGGAGGTACCCGGAGTGGGCGCTGCCGGGGTTCGGCCAGGCCGGCGACGAGCCGATGACGGTCAGGCGCACCGCGGTATTCTGCATATGTGCCGGGAACGATCCGCGTGGTAATCGCGAAGCCGGGCCTGGACGGTCACGATCGCGGTGCCAAGATCATCGCCAGGGCCCTGCGCGATGCAGGGATGGAGGTCATCTACACGGGCCTGCACCAGACCCCCGAGCAGATCGTCGAGACCGCGATCCAGGAGGACGCCGACGCGGTCGGCGTGTCGATCCTCTCCGGCGCCCACATGACGCTGGTGCCGCGGATCGTCGAAGGGCTGCGCGCGAACGGCGCCGACGACGTCCTCGTCGTCGTGGGCGGGACGATCCCGCAGGACGACGCCGACGAGCTGAAGGAGGCCGGCGTCGCGGAGGTCTTCGGCCCGGGGTCGACGACGGGCGAGATCGTGGACTTCCTGCGCGGCGCGGCCGCCGCGTAGACCGGTCGAACGTCCAGCCCAAACGACACGATCCGGGGTTGGAACGTCCACTCCGAAGGAGCATGCTTGCCGAGCGCCCGGGTGCACATTCGGCCTCGGCTGAAGCTGACTGGCGCGAGTTCATGTTTGGGATGACTGTTACCATCGCATCGGCCCCGAGGCGCAGTGTGAGTCCTGCAGCTCTCTTGGCACCGGCCGTTCTCGTTGCTGCGCTCGCGCACGCCTACCTCGCGCTCAAGACGCCATCGCCATGGATCGTCCCGGATGAGCTCATCTACTCGGAGCTGGCGAAGAGTCTCGGAAGCGGCGGTGTGCCGACGATCCGCGGCGAGGTGTCGCTGTCATGGGGACTGGGATATCCCCTCTTGTTGGCGCCGATCTGGGCCATCTTCGATGACGTGGAAAGCGCATATGCGGCGGCGAGGGTGCTCAACGCCGTACTGATGGCGCTGACCGCGATTCCGGTGTATGCGCTCGCCCGCCGATTTACGACGCCCCGCTACTCGCTTGTCGCCGCTCTCCTCTCGATCGCGGTTCCCTTCCTCCTGTACAGCGGAACGCTGATGACGGAGGTCGCGCTGTATCCCGCCGTAGCGGTCGCTCTGCTCGCGATGACGATTGCAGTCGAGAAGGGAGGCGCAGGACGGCAACTCGCGGTACTCGGGGCGATCGGAGTCGCCTGTGTGATCAAGGCGCTCGCAGTCGTTCTCCTCGCCTCATACGCACTGGCCATCGTGGCTCACTGGTGGCTCGATGGTCGTGGCTCCCAACCACGACCATCGCTTTGGCGCTATCGCGTGACGTGGGTGGCACTTCTCGGATGTCTCGGCGCACTCCTGTTGCTCGGGCTCGTATCGAGCCAGTCTCCGACAGGCCTGCTTGGAACCTACGAAACGG
>CAZODN010000162.1:0-3342 GCA_964578545.1 uncultured Gaiellales bacterium | reverse complement strand
ATCGCGATCTCGGCGGCGTCCATCTCGTCGAAGCTCCAGATGTCGTCCTTGTTCGTGATCGGCATCGTCAGAGGCGCCCCGGCGGAGGCGACCTTCTTCGTGGAGGGAATGATCGCCGCGCCTCCCCCGATCGCCTCCCGGACGGGCGCGCCGAAGCGGGGATGGAGGATCGCCGCCGCGTGCTCGAGCTCGCCGTCGAGCCCGACGATCGCGCCCTTGCCGTACGCCGTCACCGCGACGTCCGGGCCGAGCGCGGCCACGGCACGCTCGGCGAGCAGGCTCGCGACCTCCGCTCCGAGCGCCTCGAGCTCGGCGAGGCTCTCCGCGTAGCCACCGGCGAGCGGGTTCGTGACGACCGCGGCGGCGACGGCCTTGACGCTCGGTGGGCTCACCGGGCGACCCGCCTCCCCGAGCGTCTCCTCGACCTGCACGACGACCTTCCGCACGTCCACGGGCCGAGCCTAACGGGAAGCGGGGACCGACCGCCGAAGGGCGACACCGGGTCGCGGAACCGCGCCCGACGGCTGTCGGCCCCCTGATCCGCTGATCAGACGAGCAGCGCCACGGCGAGCGCGCCGCGGGCCGTCCACAGCCCCGTGCGCACCCAGTTGCCGCGGACGAGCCGCCGGTGCGCCGGAGCGTCCCACCCGCGCTCGAGCACCCGGTGGCACGGCACCTGGACGAGGAACGTCGAGGCCCAGATCCCGGCGAGCAGGAGGGCGCCGACAGCCGTCGCCACACCGGGATCGAGGACGACGAGCCCCACGACCGCGATCGCCTCGACGAGCATGAGGGGCGCGACGACCCACGTCGTGCGCCGCGTGTGCTCGCGCTCGTACGGCACGAAGGAGCTCTCCCCCACCCGTGCGAACAGCGGGTAGTGGACGACCTGGACGAACCACACGAGCCCGGCGAGCGCCAGCGTCGCCGCCGCCTGCGCGACGAGGAGCGCGGTCATCCGAGGTCCGCCAGCACCGCCTCGGCCGCGAGCCGTCCGGACCGGAGCGCGCCGTCGAGCGAGGGGTGACAGCGGTGGTCGCCGCAGGCGTAGACGCCCTCCTCCGTCCGCACGGGCCGGCCGAACGCGATCCCGACAGGCCACGACGGGAGCGCGCGCTCGATCGCATACGAAGCGAGGAGGCGCCAGTCGCCAACACCCGGGCCGAACCAGGCCGCGAGTTGCCGCCGTACCGCCTCCTCGTCGGGCGCGGACGTCCCGAGGACGCTCGCGGAGACGAGCGCGCGCCCGGGCGGCGCGTAGGCGGAGGACACGTCGGTCAGCGTCGTCACGTTGTTCACCGGCCCGTCGCCGTCGCCGTCGAGCACGAGCCACGCTCCGGGGAGCGGCGGCGCGGGCGCGTCGAAGTAGAGGCACGTGACGCCGTTCCAGCCGGCGGGCGCGTCGTCGACGAGCCCGGACGTCGCGACGACGACGGCGCGGGCCTCGAGCTCCTCGCCGCGGGCGAGGCGAACGGAGCCTGCCGCCACGCTCGCCACGCTGGTGTGGAGCCGGACCTCAGCGCCCTCGGCGAGCTGCTCGGGGATCGCGCCCATGCCGCGCTCAGGCACCGCCGCCGGCCCCTGCGCGAAGGTCGCGAGCACGAAGTCGAGGAAGCGGCTCGTCGTCGAGAGGTCGCTCTCGAGGAAGATCCCGCGCAGGAACGGCGCCAGGAAGCCATCTGCGGCTGCCTGGGAGAGGCCCGAGCGGTCGAGCGCCTCCCGGGTCGTGACCTCACCTGTCCGGCGACGGAGAAGGCGCGCGAGCGCGACGGCGTCGCCTGGCCGCACGAGCCCCGACGCGAGGGATCGCGCCGCGACGAGCGGCGACCGGCGAGGGTCGGCGACGTGGTGGAAACGCCCCGCCCAACGCACCACCGCGCCGCGCTCGAACGGACGGAGCCGCAGCCGCTCGTAGTCGAGGATCGCGCGGGCCTCACCGTAGGCCGTCGGGAGCACCTGGAAGCCTCGATCGAGCCGGAACCCGTCGACCTCGTCCGTCCGCACCCGACCACCGACGCCGTCACCTGCCTCGAGCACGACCACGTCGAGCCCGGCCGCGCGGAGACGCCGAGCGCACGCGAGCCCGGAGACGCCGGCCCCGACGACGATCGCGTCACACGCGCTCGTCACCGGGGACGAACGGTCGCGATGCCGCCGTCGACGCCGAGCACCTGGCCCGTCACCCAGCTCTGCGCGGGGTCGAGGAGCCACGCGATCGCCGAGGCGACGTCCTCCGGCTCGCCGAGCCGGCCGAGCGGGTGCATCGCCCGCGACGCCTCGCCGCTCGGGCCCTCGACGATCCGTTCCGTTCCCGGCGTCCGCGTGAGGCCCGGCGCGACGGCGTTGATCCTGATCCCCCGCGGCGCGTACGTCGCGGCGGCGGAGAGAGTGAGCCCGACGACCCCCGCCTTCGCGGCCGCGATCGCCTCGTGGTTCGCGAACCCGACCCGGGCGGCCGCCGACGCGAGGAGCACGATCGACCCTCCCGGCTCGAGCGCCCGCGCGCCCGCTCGCACGGTGGTGAAGGCCGTGGTGAGGTTCGCCGCGATGGTCTCGCCCCACTCGGCCTCGCTCGTCGCGTGGGCGGGCTTGAGGAAGAAGGAGCCGGCGCAGTTGACCATCCCGTCGACTCGGCCGTAGCGCTCCTTCGCGACCTCGAGCAGGCGCTGCACACTCTCGAGCCGGGTCGCGTCGGTCGGCACGCCGAGACCTCCGAGCTCCCCGGCGAGCACGGTGACGCGCCCGGCGTCGCGGGCGGCGACGACCACCTCCGCGCCGCTCGCTCGGAGGCGTCGGGCGGTCGCGGAGCCGATGCCGCCGGTGGCGCCGATGACGACGTGGACGAGGGAGCGCTCCATGCGCTCTATTCTATACAGAACTTAGACCGACTCTGTGAGTGCGTCGTGGAGCCGCTCGAGCCCGAGGCCGAACGCTCCCCAGAACGGCAGGTAGTCGAGCCGGACGTGGCCGCCGATCGAGAGCCGTGCATCGCCGTAGTCCCATGGCGCCGACCCGAGGAGCCGATCGAGGGCGCAGCTGCTCGCGTACTCGACGCCGAGGATCCCGACGCCGTAGACCGCGCCTCGGAGCAGGGGCGAGCGCGACCGGAGCCGCTCGTGGACGGGCTCGAAGAGCGGCTGTGCGAGCCCGTACACCGGGACGTTCAGGAGGCTGCTCGGGCGGCGCCTCCCCGTGTGCAGCCAGACGAAGAGCGAATCGACCGCCCAGCCGGCGAGGCCGTAGACGAGGAAGCGCTCGCTCCGGGTCAGGCGACGCACGGGCGGGAGGAGCGGATGAAGGGACTCGAACCCTCGACCTTCTGCATGGCAAGCAGACGCTCTA
>CAZODN010000161.1:2037-3404 GCA_964578545.1 uncultured Gaiellales bacterium | reverse complement strand
GCGATCCAGACGCGGCCTTCCCAGCCACCGGGCGCACGCGGTTCGTCGCTCTCGGCGTACGGCACGAGGCGCGCCACCGGCCGACCGGCTTTCGCGATGACGACCTCCTCACCTGCGGCGACCCGCTCGAGGAGGCGGGAGAGGTGCGTCTTTGCTTCGTGGACGTTCACGACGGACATGGCCTATAAAGACTAGACCAGGACTTAGTCAGATGCTAGTCGCGGTTCGCGGACAGCGCTATTCGCTCTCTCGGCCATGTCCGCGGGCGGCGAGCCCGACCGCTGCCAGGATGGATGCTGCCGCGAGCGCCCCGACGACGTCCAGCGCGAGCCCCTCGGCCCGGACGGCGTCGACGAGCGCGAGGAGCGACGCTCCCGCGAGGAGGGCGCCGAGGCCGAGCACCGCGACGAAGGAGGCACGGCGGAGCCCCGCGCCGGGATCCCCCGGCACCCGCTCGCGCTCCTCGAGAGACCAGTACGCGAGCTCGGTCGCGAGGAGCAGCCCGGAGGCGACCACGGGCGCGGCTGCGTCGAGCGACGCGTCGTCCAGGGCGAGCTCGGCCGCGTACAGACCGCCGACGGTCGCGATCGCGAGCGGGACGAGCGGTGCCCAGCCGAGCACGAGCGCCGCGACGAGCGCCACGAGCGCGGCTGCAGCGACGCGCACCCCCACGGCCTGGAACGAGTCGCTCCCGCGGGCGATCGGGACGGCGACGACCGCGCCGAGGCACGCGAGCGCGGCGACCGCCGTCGCTAGCCGCGTGCCGTTGTCGCGTAACGCCGGTATGCCCTCACCTCCTCCAGGGCCAGCTCGAGCGCTCCTCCGCGCCAGCGCCCGATCGCGATGCCGCGTCCCTCCAGCCTCGCGCGGAGCACCTCCCGGTGCAGGAGCCAGAGCCGGTACGCGAGCGGCTCGACGCCGTGCGTCCCGGCTTCGACGAGGCGTTCGGGATCCACCTCCACGACGGCGACGTCGAACCTCCGTGCGCGCAGGTCCTCGAGCGCCGACACGAACCGGGGATCGAGGAGCGGCGTCAGGCCGACGACGAGCGCCTTCGGCGGGAGGATCCGCGGGGGGAGCCGCGTGACGTCGGCCCAGGCGTACGTGGGTCGGACGCCCGTCTCGAGCATCGTCTCGACGATCCGGTACCGCTGGGTCACGCCCATCCCCGGCTGGAGCCAGCGGAGGACCCCGCCGAACGCGATCAGGCCGACGCGGTCTCGCCGCTCGAGGTACCGGGCGGCGAGGACGGCCGCCGCTCGCACTGCTTCCTCGAGCACGCTCCGGCCGCCGTTGCGGACGTCCGCGAAGCTGTCGAGGAGCAGCACGACGTCCTGGGCGGCGGCGAGACGGGCGAGGAGGAAGTC
>CAZODN010000161.1:0-2027 GCA_964578545.1 uncultured Gaiellales bacterium | reverse complement strand
AGCAGCACGACGTCGGCGTTGCGCTCCGGGTGGCGCTCGTTCACCACGAGCGACTGCCGGCGGGCCGACGCGCGCCAGTTGACCGAGCGGACGCGGTCTCCGGGCACGAAGTCCCGGAGGTCCGCGTACTCGATGCCCTCCCCCTTGACGCGGGCGACCTCGCTGCCGGCGAACGCCTGCGTCTCGGCGGGCGAGAGGAGCCGGTGAAGGGTGAGCTCGCTCGGATACGCCTTCAGCTGGTGCGCGCCCGCCCGGCGTCCCCTCCACACGACGAGCCTGAGCGGGTCGCGAGCGCGTACCTCCACGTCCCCCAGGTCGAAGACGCCCCAGCGCTCGCACCGCAGTGTGAAGGCGAGCTCCCGCTCGCTCTCGCGATCGAGCCGGAGGCTGCGAGCCGGGTCGCCGTCCGCCCCCACCCCGCGTGGGAGGTCGAGCAGGATCCGGACGTCGTCGGCCGCTCGCACGGCGCGCACCTCCACGGTCGCCTCGACGTCGTCGCCCTCGACGGTCCGGTCTCGATCGAAGGCGACCTCGACGGCGACCTCCGGGTCCCGGGCGGCGCCGAGCCCGATCGCCAGGACGAGCGCGAAGGGGGCCGCGAGGATCGCGAGCTCCGGGCGGTGGAGCGCCAGAGCGGTGACGAGCCCGGCCGCGGCGAGGAACGCGTACCCCGCGATGCGAGGGCTGCCCGAGCGCGTCACGGGCGCGGGGCGTCTGCGTCCTCGGCGCGGGGGGTGGGCACGCGGTCGAGCACCTCCCGCACGACGTCCTCGGGGGAGACCCGCTGGACCCAGAGCTCCGGTCGCAGGACGAGCCGGTGGGCGAGCGCCGGCACGGCGACGGCCTTCACGTCGTCGGGGAGCACGAAGTCGCGCCCTGCGAGCACCGCGCGGCAGCGCGCCAGCTTGAGCAGCGCGAGGCTTCCGCGGGGGCTGGCGCCGACCGCCGAGCTCGCGGCGTCGCGCGTGCCGGCGACGATGTCGACGCAGTACCCGCGCACGCTCTCCGCGACGTGGACTCGCTCGACCGCGCGCTGCATCTCCAGGAGCGCAGCCCGGTCGAGCACCGGCTGGAGCTCGACCTCGTCGACCTCGCGCTCGATGCGCCTCCCGAGCACCTCGATCTCGTGCTCGCGGCTCGGGTAGCCGAACGCCGTCCTGAGGAGGAAGCGGTCGAGCTGCGCCTCGGGCAGCGGGTAGGTGCCCTCGTACTCGATCGGGTTTTGGGTCGCGATGACGAGGAACGGCGGCCCCAAGCGGTGCGTCGCGCCTTCGATCGTCACCTGACGCTCCTGCATCGCCTCGAGCAGCGCCGCCTGCGTCTTCGGCGGCGCGCGGTTGATCTCGTCGGCGAGGAGGAGGTTGGCGAAGATCGGGCCGGGCCTGAACTCGAAGTCCGCGTCGCGCTGGTTCCAGATCGACGAGCCCGTGACGTCGGAGGGCATGAGGTCGGGGGTGAACTGGATGCGCGCGAAGCGCATGCTCAGCACCTGCGCGAACGAGCGCGCGGCGAGCGTCTTCGCGAGCCCGGGGAAGTCCTCGAGCAGGACGTGCCCGTTCGCGAGGAAGCCGAGGAAGACGATCTCGAGCTCGTCCCGCTTCCCGACGACGGCCTTCCCGACCTCGTCGAGCGCTGCGTGCGCGAGCTCGGCGACGCGGCCGAGATCCATCGCTAGACGCGCTCCAGCGAGTCGACGACCCGGGCCAGCTCGGCAGCCGGGATCCCGCGCGCGAGGCGGTCCTCCGGCGGGAGCCGGTCGGGCCGGACGAGCTCCCAGGCCGCCTCGCCGAGGATCCTGCGCGCCTCCTCGGGCTCGCGCTCGAGCGAGACGCGCCGGCGCGACGCGAGGAGGCCCGCCGCGATCGGGCGGAGGCGGGGTACCAGCCGGTGGTGGAGGTCGAATGCCCCGGCGACCCCGAGCGCGAGCTCGTCCTCCATGCGGGCGAGGGTCGCGGGCGGCCGCCCCCCCCCCCTTCCGCGCGCGGGCGTACGGCGGAGCCGCGGATCGGGCGGGTAGGGGCGGCGGG
>CAZODN010000160.1:0-3427 GCA_964578545.1 uncultured Gaiellales bacterium | reverse complement strand
GTCCGCCCGCCCACTCGTGACACGCATCGCCCGTGAAGGTCGCCCCTCTGCCATTGGCGTCCACGACGCCGAGCTGGCGCTCGTCGCGCCCGTCGTCGTCGGCCGTCAGGCGGGCGACGACCTCCTCCGCCGGCAGGCCGTCCCGGAGGAGCCCCAGGCCGCCCGGCCCGTAGCGGGGGTTCGCGTACGACTGGGTCGCGATCGCGCCGACCTCTGCCTCGGCCCAGGGGACGATCGCGCCGACCGCGAGGAACCTCGATTGCACGGCGACCCCCCACTGGCGCGCCTCGAGGTCGCACGCGCAGATCGAGTAGGTTGCGACTAGGCGGTGTCTGACACCTCCGGGCCGCAAACCCTTACTGCTGCGTGAGTCGGTGTCAGACACCGTGTCTAGTCGAGTCTTAGCCGTAGGTCAGCTCCGCGAGGTCGAGAGAGAGCAGCGCCTCGTCGCGGACGAGCACGCACGCGACCTCGCCGAGCGAGAGCGCCGCGTGCACCCCTTCCGCCGTCGACGCCCGGATCACGACCGGACGGCCCGCGACGTGCGCTTCGTGGATCGCCCGGAGGTCGGCGACGTCGTCGAGCACGAGCGCTCCCGTGACGTCGATCGTCCCCTCGAGGGCGATCTCGGGCACTCTTCGGCCCGTCGCCCCGAACCAGCGCTCGCGCATCAGAACGTGAGCGTCTCGCCCGGCCCGGGCGAGAAGACCTCGACCCCCGGCGGCGCGAGCTCCCGGAGCGCCTCCGGCGTCCCCGTGAGGAGGCCGAAGGTCGCGTAGTGACAGGGGACGCAGCGAACGACTCCGAGCAGCTCGAGCGCGACGGCGGCCTCGCGCGGGCCCATGGTGAAGTGATCGCCGATGGGGAGCACGGCGACGTCGGGCTCGTAGATGCGGCCGATCAGCGACATGTCCCCGAAGACGTTCGTGTCGCCCGCGAAGTAGATCCGGTAGCCGTCCTCGAGCTCGAGGACCATCCCAGCCGCCTCGCCCGCGTACGTCCCGTCGGCAGTGCTCGACGAGTGGTTCGCGGTGGTCAGCGTGACCTTCACGCCCTCAACCGCGACCGTGCCGCCCTTGTTGATCGAGTGCGCGGAGCCGTCGTCGGCGACCCCCTGCGCCGTCAGCCAGCCCCGCAGCTCGACCTGCGCCACGACGGGGCAGCCGAACCGCCGGTGGATCGCCACGGTGTCGCCGACGTGGTCGCCGTGGCCGTGCGTGACGAGGACGAGGTCGCAGCGCTCCGGCTCGAGCTCGCTCTCCGGGCACTTCGGGTTCCCGTGCAGGAACGGGTCGACGTACACGCGCTTGCCACCCGGCGTGTCGACCCGGAACGCCGAGTGACCCAGCCAGGTCAGGTGGGTGGCCATGGCCGGAAGGTTAGAACGGGAGCGAGGCCGCCGCATCCGCAGCGGCGTCGAGGATCGGCTGCGCGAGGAAGAACGACCCGACGGTCACCGCGACGCACGCCGCGGTGGCGACGGCGAGCCCGGAGTCCTGCGGCGGCGAGCCGCCCGCGGGCGCGAGGCGGAGCTCGCCGGTCCGCATGTACATCCAGCGGACGACGTTGAGGTAGTAGCCGAGCGACACCGCCGTCGCCGCGACTCCGAGCAGCACGAGCCACCAGTCGCCCGCGTCGTACGCCGCCGAGAACACGAAGAGCTTCCCGAAGAGGCCTCCCGTGAGCGGGAACCCGGCGAAGCCGAGCATGAAGGTCCACATGGCGACCCCGTAGAGCGGCCGCTCCCAGCCGAGCCCGGCGAGCGCCTCGAGCGTCACCGGCCGCTGGAGCTCGCGCTCGCGCGCGGCGACGACCGCGAAGGCGCCGACGGACATGGCCGAGTACGGCACGAGGTAGTAGAGGAGCGCCTCGCCGCCGAGCTCGGAGCCCGCCGCGATGGCCATGAGCATGAACCCGGCGTGCGAGATCGACGAGTACGCGAGCAGGCGCTTGACGTCGCTCTGCGCGAGCGCCGCGAGGTTGCCCCACGCGAGCGAGACCGCGGCCAGGACGGCGACCGCGACCGTCCAGACGTCGCTCTGCTCCGGGAACGCCGTCACGAGCACGCGGAGGGTCACCACCATCGCCGCCGCCTTCGTCGCGGCCGACATGAACGCGGTGACGGAAGTCGGGGCGCCCTGGTACACGTCCGGCGTCCACATGTGGAAGGGCGCTGCGGAGACCTTGAACGCGAGCCCCGCGAGGATCATCGCGAGCCCGGCGAGGAGGAACGCGTCGTCGGTGGCCTCGGCCGCCGCGATCGCGCCGAAGCCGATCTCCCCGGTCGCCCCGTACACGAGCGCGGAGCCGAAGAGGAGCACGCTGGAGCCGAAGCCGCCGACGATCAGGTACTTCAGCCCGGCCTCGAGCGAGGTCTCGCGCTCGCGGTCGATCGCGACGAGCACGTAGAGGCAGAGGGAGAACCACTCGAGGCCGAGGAAGAGGGTCATGAGGTTCCCGGCGCCGACGAAGAACACCATCCCGGCCCCCGCGGTCGCGAGGAGCGCGTAGTACTCGCCTCCGGTCCCGGCCGAGCGCCGCTCGCCCCACGCGACGAGGACCGCCACGGCCCCGGTCGCGGCCAGGATCACCTGGGCGAGCGCGGCCAGCTGGTCGCGCACCAGCGAGCCCTCGAGCAGCACCTCGGGGTTGGCGCTCTCGGAGAAGACGACGATCGCGAGGACGGCGGCGACAGCGAACCCGACGAATGCCGTTCCGGCGGCGACGCCGCGCCGCGCCCAGGAAGGGCCGACGACCGCGGCGAGCAGCGCGACGCCGGCGGCCACGAGCAGCGCGAGCGTCGGCGAGAGCGCGAGCCAGTCGACGTGCGGGGTGTCGATCATCCGAGCACCTCCGTGATCGCCTCGACCGCCGAGTCCTTCGGGAACGAGCTCTGGCTGACGAGCGCGGGCCACGCCGAGAGCACGAGCAGCACGAGGATCAGCGGGACGACGAGCCCGAGCTCGCCCGGGCGCAGGTCGAGCGCGTCCTCGCTCACGGCCCGCCCCGGCTTGTCGTGCAGGATCGCCGAGATCACCCGGAGCGTGTACATCGCCGCCAGCACGATGCCGAGCGCGACGACGACGGCGTACCCCCAGCCCTGGCCGTAGACGCCCGCCATGATCAGGAACTCGCCCGCGAACGTCGCCGACCCGGGGACGGCGAGCGCGATCATCCCGGCCACGAGGACGACGGTCGCGAGCACCGGCCGGCCGCGCGCCATGCCGCCGAGCTCGTCGAGCTCACCGGTGCCGCACCTGCGCTCGACGGTGCCGACGAGCAGGAACATGCTCGCCGAGACGAGCGCGTGGGCGACGGACTGGAGGATCGCGCCGTCGAGGCCGAGATCGTTCAGGGAGAAGACGCCCATCGTGACGAGCCCCATCTGCGCCATCGACGAGTACGCGACGACGCCTCGGAGGTCCGG
>CAZODN010000159.1:0-3579 GCA_964578545.1 uncultured Gaiellales bacterium | reverse complement strand
GTAGTCCGCGTACATCGACGTCTCGCCGACGACGATGTCGCTCGTCACGAAGAGCGGCAGCTTCTCCGGGTCGGAGAGCACCTCGATGTTCGTGTGCCCCGCCGGGAGCGCGTACACGGGAGAGCCCATGTAGAGGAAGAGGGCCTTGATCGGGTACGGGTACGCGTCGCCGATCGACGGGATGATCTCCTGGTAGACGTCGCTCGCGACCGGGAACCACGGACGCTTGGCCGGGAAGTCCTCGAAGATCGTCGTCTTCTCGTAGGCGACGTCGTGGCGGATGCTCGAGATGCCGAACGGGCTCATCTTCGCGGGGTGCATGCCCGTGATGAAGAACGGCATCCCCTCGATGGGCTCGCCGTCCTTGTCCCCGGTGATGCTGTAGGTCGTGGACTTCGACGAGCCGCCCTTCCAGTCGTAGTTCCCGACGAGCGCGTTCAGCGTGTTCCAGGCAACGACGTTCGAGTAGCCGTTCGTGTGCTGCGACACGCCGCGGTGGACGTCCGCGGCGGCCTTCTTGCCGTGGCTCGAGAACTCGCGCGCGACCTCGACGATGTCCTCCGCGTCGAGCCCGGTGATCTCCGCCCACTCCTTCGTAGTCTTCGAGGAGGCCGACTCCGCCAGCACGACGAACGCGCTCTTCGCCTTCTCGCCGGCGAACGTCGTCGTCACGACGAGGTCGCCGACCACGGCCTTCTCCTCGTCCTGCGGGTCGAACGCCACAGGCTTCCCGTTCACGAGGACGACGAACCGGTCGTAGTCGTACGGCTTGCCCTTCGCGTCCAGTCGCTCCTCCACCTCGCCGAGGCCGACCTCGGAGGCTCGGACGAGCTTGCCCTCGTTCTCGCCGCTCGCCCAGACGAGCCACGACGAGTTCGTCCACGTCGTCTCGCCGTTCGCCGTGGCCGCGGCCTTGTTCGCGTTGCGGAGGAAGGCCTCGTCGTACCGCTTCTCGGCGATGATCCAGCTGATCAGCGCCAGCGCGAGAGCCCCTTCC
This sequence comes from uncultured Gaiellales bacterium, assembly GCA_964578545.1. Classification (GTDB taxonomy): domain Bacteria; phylum Actinomycetota; class Thermoleophilia; order Gaiellales; family Gaiellaceae; genus GMQP-bins7. Next base: position 2,582 of record CAZODN010000159.1, on the reverse strand, counting down.
GAGCCCGGCTTGCCGGGGAGCCACTTCCACGCCTTCGCCGCGGTCTTCGAGAGCCGCGGGTCGACGACGACGAACCTCAAGCGCCCGTCGACGAGCCCGTCCGTGATCCGGCTCGTCCGGTACGGCGGCCCGTAGTTCGCCTCGAACGGCGAGGCGCCGACGAAGATCACGAACTCGGCGCCCCCGAGATCGGCCTGCCAGTACGCCTTCACGCCCTTCTGCCACTTCCCGTCGATCCACTGCTCGCTCATCGCCTTGCCGGCGAAGTAGAGGGAGCCCTGACAGACCGTGGTGTGCCCGTGTGCGTTCGTGGAGCCGAAGCTCTCCTGGGTGAAGCGGCGCAGGAGCTCGTTGCGCCCCGCCTTCTGGCGGCCCCAGGCGAACACGAGCTGGTTGTTCTTCGGCCCGAGGTCGGGATGGTCGGGGTCGATCAGGACGTCGAGGTTCTTCCGGTGTTTCTTCTTGAAGTCCTCGACGGTGAGGTCGCCGGCCCAGATCGCCTTCACGTCGTCGCCCATCTCCTTCGAGAGGTCCGGGTCGCGGAGCGCCCACAGCTCCTGGAGCCCGGGGACGCGACCCTCACCGAAGTGGTCGCCGCCCTCGACGATCTCCTTCACCGCCTGCTCGAAGTCGATCGACGTCCACGCGCCGCTGCCGCGCGGCCCCTGGCGCTTCAGCACCTTGCGGATCCGGTAGGGGTCGTACGCCGTCTGGATGCCCGCCTGCCCCTTCGGGCAGATCCACCCGTCCACCGCGGCGGCCTGCGCCAGCGGCGTGTCGTACGCGAGCGGCGGGTTCATCGTCCACGGCGAGTAGGGGTTCCCGTCGATCTTCACGAGCACGCCGTCCATGAGCTTCGCCTTGATCCCGCACTGCGTGTTGCACTGCTGGCAGACCGAGAAGACGATGTTCTCCGGCTTCGAGAGCGCGTACGGCGTCGAGCCGAGCGGGCTGTCCGCGTCCCCGCCCGGCTCGCCGAGACGGTGGAGCGCGAGGGGGAGCTGAGAGGCGAGGAGCGCCCCGCCGGCGATGCCGACCTTACCGAGGAACTCGGCGCGCGACTCCGCGCCCACCGCTCCCGCGGGCAAGGCGTCGGGTTGCGTGCCTTCCCTGGACGACACCGGCACGAGGCGGTACCAGGCCCCGACGAGCCCGATGAAGAGCGCTCCGGCGAAGATCGAGACGAGCCACTCCTGGAGCGTCGGCGTGTACTCGAAGGTGAGCCCCGGGCCGGTGTACGCCTCGTCGAGCCCCTCGATCTGGGGGACCGCGAGACCGGGGATGACGACGTTCAGCCGGACCGACATGAGCGTCACCGCGACGAGCGCGGCAGCGCCGCCGACCGCGAGCACGCTTCTCGGCTTGAGCAGGAGGAGGAGCGCGGGGAGGAGGACGCCGGCAGCGATGTGCACGAGCCAGAAGACCCACCAGCGCGGGCCCGTCAGCACGAGGTCCCAGGCCGCCCAGCCGGCTGCCGACTGCGAGTGCTGCGTCCACGCGATGCTGACGTCGGCCCACTCGATCAGCGCCGTCACGCCGAGCAGGGCGAGCGTCAGCCGGCCGAGGTATGTGACCTCGGAGCGGTCGTCGACGTCGCCCTCGCGCGAGGTGAGCGCCGCGAAGACCGTGAGGACGGCAGCTGCCGAGAGGAGCGCGGCGGCGATGAAGAGCAGCGGGAGGAGGCCCGTGTGCCAGTACGGGCGGGACCCGACGACGCCGAAGAGCGCCCCGGTCGCTCCGGACACCGCGAGCGCCAGAATCCCGCCGGTGAGCGCGAGCGGGCGGATCCAGGGGGAGTCGACGCCCTCAGGGCCTGCGAGGCGCCCGAGAGGGCCGAAGCGGGCCAGGTCGTTGCGGAACGCGAGCACCAGGGTCACCGGGAGCAGGACGCCGAACGCGGTGTAGAAGGAGATCTCCCAGGCCATGAGCGACGAGGGGTTCCCGTAGAGGTAGACGTGCCAGAAGCGCTCGAAGTGCCCGAGATCGAGCCCGACCACCACGAGCCCGGAGAGAAGCGCCGCGAACGCGATGACGAGCGCGGGGCGCCCGATCCGGCGAAGCCTTTCGATCCGGAAGACCTCACCCGCCGCGAAGAGCATGTACGCGCCCGCCGAGACCCCGACGAACCAGGCGTAGAGCGCCACCCAGAGACCCCACGGGATGTAGCTGCCGAAGTCCGCATCCTCGGACACGAGGCGCCAGAGGACGCCGATCGCGCCCAGGACGAAGGCGACCGCCCAGACGCCGATCAGGATGCGCTTCAGTGTCGTGCGGGACATCGACCGCCCTCCTTAGGTGAGGTAGTAGACGCGGGGCTGGGTTCCGAGCTCTTCCTTCAGGCGCCGCGCCTCCGGGCGCCCGATGAGCTCGGCGACGAGGCTTCGAGAGTCGTTCGCGTCACCGAAGAACGTCGCATGGCCGATACAGCTCGTCACGCAGGCCGGGAGCTGGCCGGCCTCGAGGCGGTGCAGGCAGAAGTGGCACTTCCGGGCGTTCCCGATCGGCGAGCCTCCGTCCGCACGCCTGAAGCCCGCGTTGTACTCGGGCGACACCTGCTCCTCGTAGGGCTGCACCGCGGGCGT
>CAZODN010000158.1:0-3615 GCA_964578545.1 uncultured Gaiellales bacterium | reverse complement strand
CGGGAGCGGGCTCCCAGGGCGGCCCGATCCACAGCCCTGCCACGCGCACCGGCCTGTGGAAGTCCCGCCAGCGGTCCTCCCAGCCGGGCTCGACCGCCTCGCTCGAGACATCCTCGAAGGCGGCGCGGACGAGCACCTCCCTCTCCCGCGCGACGTACGCCGCCAGCTCGAGCCCGCACGCCCCCTCGACCTCCTCGAACCCCTGCGGCACGAGCTCGAGCAGGCGGGCGCGGGAGGCCTCCTCGCGCCCGGCCGGGACGCGCACGACGACCCGGCGCAGCTCCCCGCTCAGCGGAACGCGTTGCGGAGCCGGCGGAAGACGTTCTCCGGCTCGGGCGGGGCGTAGGCGTCGGGCCCGAGCTCGCGCGCGAGGCCTTCGAGGGCTGCCCGCTGCTCCTCGCTGAGCCGGGTCGGCACGGCGACGTCGAGGGTCACGTAGAGGTCGCCCCTCCGCGACCCGCGGAGCGTCGGCATCCCCTGCCCCGGGAGCACGAGCACGGTCCCGGGCTGAGTGCCGGGAGCCACCTCGACCTCGACGTCGTCGGGGATCCCCGGCGCCGAGACGGTGGCTCCCAGTGCAGCGTCCGTCATCGGCACCGACACGACGGTGTGGAGGTCGTCGCCGTCGCGCACGAACCGGGGGTCCGGGCGGACGCGCACGACGACGAACGCGTTCCCGCGCTCCTTGCTGCGGCGCCCCGCGTGCCCCTGGCCGCGAACGCGGATCTGCTGGCCGTCGTGGATCCCGCGCGGGACGTCGACCTCGAGCGTCGTCCGCTCGAGCACGCGGCCGTCGCCACGGCACCCGGAGCACGGCTGCTCGAGGGCCTCGCCCGCGCCGCCGCAGTCGGGGCACGTCCGCTGCTGGACGAACTGGCCGAAGACGTTGCTCGAGATCGTGCGGACGACCCCCGAGCCCGAGCACGTCCTGCACGGCCGCACCGACGTTCCCGGCTCGGCCCCGGTCGCGTCGCAGCGCTCGCACGGAACCGCGACCTCGAGCGGGAGGCTCAGCGAGACGCCGGAGAACGCGTCCGCGAGGTCGATCTCGGCGACCACCTGGACGTCTCCGCCGCGCTGCCCCCCGCGCTGTCGCATCGTCCCGCCGCCGAGCAGGTCCTCCCCGAAGAACGCCGCGAAGACGTCGGACAGGCTCCCGAAGTCGAAGACGGGCTCGAATCCTCCGCGTCGGAGGCCGGCGCGGCCGAACCGGTCGTACGTCGCGCGACGGTCGGGGTCGGAGAGGACCTCGTACGCCTCGACCGCCTCCTTGAAGCGCTGCTCGGCGTCGGGCGCCTCCGAGACGTCGGGGTGCACCTCGCGCGCGAGCGCGCGGAACGCGCGCTTGATCTCCGCCTCGGTGGCGGTCCGAGGCACTCCGAGCACCTCGTAGTAGTCGCGCTCCGTCGTCGCCATGCCCAGCGTCAGGCGTCTTCGTAGACGTCCTCGACGAAGCGGGAGAGCTCGAACGCCGCGGCCCGCACGCTGCGGATCGCCTTCTCGTAGTCCATGCGCAGCGGGCCGACGAGGCCGACCGCGCCCAGCGGCGTCGAGCGGATCCCGTACGTCGCGCCGACGAGCGAGACGTCGTGGTGCCCGCCGGCGAGGTCGGGGCCGACCCGCACGACGGGCCGCTGCGGCTCGAGCGCCTCGCTCACGAGCTCGAGCACCGCGGCCCGCCGCTCCAGGAGCTCCAGGAGCCGAAGCGTCGCCTCGACCTCCTCCGTCCGCGCCTCCTCGAGGAGGCCGGCGGTACCGCCGACGAACACCTCCGGCCCGGCCTCCGAGCGCGCGTCGAGGAGGGCCTGGCCGACGAGCCCGAGGAACCAGCGCTCGCGGGGCTCGAGGTCGGGCGCCTCGAGCCGGCGCCGCACCGCGACCGACCCGATCCGCCGGCCCACGAGCTCGTCCTCGAGGTACTCGGCCGCCCAGGCGACGAGGCCCGGATCGATCGGCGCGTCCAGTCGGAAGAGCCGCTTCGTCACGCCGCCGGTCGACGTGATGACGACCACCATCACGCAGTCGGGCTGGAGCGCGAGCACCTCGACGTGCCGGATGGTCGCCGTCTCGAGCGACGGCGCCGAGACGAGCGCGAGCAGGCGCGTCGCCTGGGACAGGGTCTCGGTCGTCGCGCGGAGCGCCTGCTCGATCTCGTCGCGCATGGTGGTCAGGTCGACGCCGAGGCTCGCCGGCCTCCCCTCCACCGACTCGACGAGCTCGTCGGCGTACGTCCGGTAGCCCGCCTCCGTCGGCATGCGGCCTGCGGACGTGTGCGGGTGCGTCAGCAGGCCGAGCGACTCGAGCTCGGCGAGCTCGTTGCGCACGGTCGAGGAGGAGACCGCGAGCCCAGAGCGCTCGACGATGGCGCGCGAGCCGACGGGCTGCCCCGTCGCGACGTACTCCTCGACGACCCGGCGCAGGATCTCCCGCTTCCGGGGAGTGAGCTCGATCGACGCTTCCATCCCGATTCCGATGGTAGCCGCGCCTCCCGCCGGTCGAGCGCGCCGCTACCAGGCGACGAGCTCGGCGGTGACCGCGCTGCCCAGGAAGCGGCCGCGCCGGCTGAGCGCGAGCCCGGCGTCCGAGCGGACGACGAGCCCGCCGGCCGCGAGGCGCGCGAGGGCGTCGGGGTCGAGGGCAGACCGGACGTCGGCGACGGCGAGCGGCTCGTCGAGGCGGAGGCCAAGGAGGAGCCGTTCTCGCGCCCGGGTCTCCGCGTCCAGGAGCTCGAGCTCGCGCGGCGGGCGCTCGCCGGCCGCGAGGGCTGCGACGTAGCGACCGAGGCCGGGAAGGTTTCGGCGGCGCTCCCCCGCGACCGTCGAGACGGCGCCGACCCCGACGCCGAGGTAGTCGCGGCCGCGCCAGGTGGCGAGGTTGTGGCGCGCGCGGTGGTCGCGCCCGCCGGCGAGCGCCGGCTCGCGGCAGAAGTTCGCGGTCTCGTACCAGCGGTAGCCGTTCGAGGTGAGGACGTCGACGACGCGCTCGAAGTAGCCCTCCATCGCGTCCGCCTGGCGCGCGAGCTCTTCCCCGTGCGCGTGCGCGAACCTCGTCCCCGGCTTCGCCTCGAGCTCGTAGCACGAGAGGTGCTCGGGCTCGAGCGCGAGCGCCTCGGCGAGATCGCGCTCGAGGTCGTCCTCCGTCTGGCCCGGGATCCCGTACAGGAGGTCGAGCGAGAGGTCGTCGACGCCGGCCTCGCGCAGGGCCCGGACGGCGCGACGGACGTCCACGGGCGAGGCCGCGCGCTCGAGCACCGCGAGGAGGCGTGGCTGGAAGCTCTGCGCACCGAGCGACACCCTCGTCACGCCGTGCTCGAGCAGGAGCGCGGCGACCTCGGGCGTGACCGTCTCGGGGTTCGCCTCGACGGTGACCTCGTCCGCCCGCGGCAGGGCGGCGAGCAGCCGCCGAAGCTCGGAGGCCCGGGTGAAGGTCGGCGTCCCCCCGCCGAGGAAGACGGTCTCGAGCTCGTCGGCGAGCACGCCTCCCTCGAGCTCGAGCTCGCGGAGGAGGGCGTCCACGTACGAGGCGTGCTCGCCGCGCCTGCCCACGACGGTCACGAAGTCGCAGTACCCGCAGCGGTGAGCGCAGAACGGGAGGTGGACGTACAGGTGCCGGACG
>CAZODN010000157.1:0-3630 GCA_964578545.1 uncultured Gaiellales bacterium | reverse complement strand
CCCGCGATGCGTCCCTGCCCTTCGTGCGGGTTCGAGAATGCCGAGGAGGCGAGGTTCTGCTCGCAATGCGGCACGGCCCTCGAGACGTCGTCGGCGCCGAGGCGCGAGGAGCGGAAGGTCGTGACCGTCGTCTTCGCGGACATGGTCGGCTCGACGGAGCGGGCCGAGCGACTCGACCCGGAGGACGTCCGCGCTCTCCTCGCGCCCTACCATGCCCGCCTCCGCCACGAGCTCGAGCGCCACGGCGGCACGGTGGAGAAGTTCATCGGCGACGCGGTCGTCGCGGTGTTCGGGGCACCCGTCGCCCACGAGGACGACGCCGAGCGCGCGGTGCGGTCGGCGCTCGCGATCCAGGAGGCGATCGCGGAGATGAACGAGGCCGACCCGTCGCTCGCCCTCGAGGTGCGGATCGGCGTGAACACGGGCGAGGCGCTCGTCGCGCTCGACGCGCGTCCCGAGCTCGGCGAGGGGATCGTCTCCGGCGACGTCGTCAACACGGGAGCGCGCCTGCAGTCGGCGGCGCCGCCCGGCGGCATCCTCGTCGGGGAGCACACGTTCCGCGCGACCGAGCGTGCGATCGAGTACGAGGTGCAAGAGCCCGTTTCGGCCAAGGGCAAAGCAGCGCCGCTTCCGGCCTGGCGGGCGCTCGCCCGACGTGCGAGTTGGGGAATCGACCTGTCCGACGCGCGGATGCCTCTCGTCGGCCGGGACGACGAGCGAGAGGTCCTCGTCGGCGCGCTGGCACGCGCGCGGACACGGCTCGAGCCGCAGCTCGTCACGGTCGTCGGCGTCCCCGGAATCGGCAAGTCCCGCCTCGTGCGGGAGCTCTTCCGCGTCGTCGACGAGGATCCCGAGCTCATCGTCTGGCGGCAGGGCCGTTCGCTCCCGTACGGCGAGGGCTCGGCGTTCTGGGGGCTTGCAGAGATCGTGAAGGCTCAGGCAGGAGTCCTCGAGACCGACGACGCCGACGAGGCGGCTGCCAAGGTCGCGGCCACGGTCGCCGATCTCGTCGACGACGAGACGGAAGGCCCGTGGGTCGAGCGACACCTCCTCTCGCTGGTCGGGATCCAGCAGACGACTTCGTCGGGTCAGGCAAGCCTCGAAGAGGCGTTCGCCGCCTGGCGCCGGTTTCTGGAGGCGCTCGCCGAGAGGCAGCCCACCGTGCTCGTCTTCGAGGACCTGCACTGGGCCGACGACGCACTGCTCGACTTCGTCGACGCGCTCGTCGACCGCGTGGCGGGCGTGCCCTTGCTCGTCGTGTGCTCGGCGCGCCCAGAGCTACTCGAGCGCAGGCCGGGCTGGGGCGGAGGGAAGCGGAACGCGGCGACCGTGTCGCTCGCTTCGCTCTCGGACGAGGACACCGCCCGCCTTCTCGCCGCGCTCCTCGGGACGCCGCTTCTGCCGGCCGAGCAACAGGCCGCCCTCCTCCGGCGCGCGGAGGGGAATCCGCTGTTCGCCGAGGAGTACGCGCGCATGCTGGCCGATGGCAGCGACCCGGCTGCAGCGGCTCCCGAGACGTTGCAGGGCGTCGTCGCCGCGCGAATCGACGCGCTCCCGAACGAGGAGAAGGAGCTGCTCCAGCTCGCGGCGGTGCTCGGAAAGGTCTTCTGGACGGACGCGCTCTCGACCCTCTCCGGAACGAGCCCGTGGGAGCTCGACGAGCGACTGCACGCGCTCGAGCGGAAGGAGTTCGTGCGGCGCGAGCACCGCTCGGCTGTCGCCGGCTCGAAGCAGTACGTGTTCGTCCACGCGCTCGTGCGCGACGGGGCGTACGGGCAGATGTCGCGCGCAGTACGTGCTGACGTCCACCGGCGCGTCGCAGACTGGATCGACACGCTTCCCGCCGACCGGGCGGACGACCGGGCCGAGATCCTCGCGCACCACCTGCTCGAAGCGATCGACTACTCGCGCGCCGCGGGGATCGGCTCGGACGACCTGGTGCCGCGTGCTTCGAAGGCACTCCGCGAGTCGGGCGACCGCGCGTGGCGCATCGGCGCTCTCAGCGCTGCGCTCGGCTTCTACACGCGTCTGCGTGAGCTCGACCCGACGGTCGAGGACGATCCGTACTTCCTGCTCTCGCTCGGCCTCGCGCTCGCCGCCGGCCGCGGATTCAAGGAGGAGGGCGTGGAGGAGCTCGAGCGCGCGGCCGGCGCGCTCGCCGAGACGGATCCCGCCGCGGCCGCGCGGGCGACGGTCACTCGCGGGGAGTTCGTCTGGCAACGAGGTGACCAGGAAGGAGCGTTCGTCTACTTCGATGCCGCCCGAGAGATGGCCGAACGTGCAACGGCTTCCTTGGACCACGGGTACGTCATCGCGGATCTCGCGCGGTTCCTGGCACTCGCCGGTCGGTACGAGGACGCCTCGCAGCTCGCCGAGCAGTCGATCGCGGCTGCCGAGAAGCTCGGGGACGACGAGCTCCTGGCCGAGGGTCTCACCAACCGCGCCATGACTCGGGCGTCCCTCGGTGACCCGAGATGGCAGGAGGACAGCGAGCGAGGCCTGGAGCTCGCCCTCAGCCGGAACTCGTTCCGTGCCGGCCGGGCGTACATCAATCTCGGCGCGCACCTTTCGGAGACTGCGGCCGACATCACGCGTGGCGAGGCTGTCACCCGCGAGGGGCTCGCGTTCAGCGAGCGAATGGGCTTCTCGCTCACAGCTCTTCGCTGGTTCTACGGCAACCTGGCCGACGCGACGTACCTCTCCGGCGAGTGGGACGAGGCTCTCTCCCTCGCCGAGAAGGTCATCGTCGGTGACCTGCACTACCTGCAGCAGCTGGGGTACAGCGTTCGAGCCGCGATAGAGCTGGCGCGCGGTGACGACCGACGCGCCGCCGACGACGTGGGCAAGGTCCTGGTGCAGGCCAGAGCGATCCGCGACCCGCAGGTACTCGATCCCTCACTCGTTCTCGGAGCCGAGGTCGCCTTCGCGAGCGGAGACACGGCGGGCGCGCATCGTCTTCTCGACGAGCTCGGAACCCCCGAGCGGGCTAAGGGAACGTGGGTCGTCTCGGCTGCCCTCGTCTTCCGCGATCTCGGACGGGACCCCGCGTGGTTGCTCCAGGAGGCAGGCGCCCCGCCGACGCGGTGGCGCGATGCAGGTCGGGCAGTCGCGCAGGGCGACCTCGAGCGTGCAGCCGAGCTGCTCGAGCCGACGGGCGCGAGGACATTCGTGGCTGCCGTGCGGCTGCGAGCCGCGCGAGCCGCCGCGGTCGAGGGACGTCGCGCAGAAGCTGCGAAGCAGCTGGCGCCTGCGCTCGCCTTCTACCGTGAGGTCGGCGCCGGCGCGTACGTCCGCGAGGCCGAGGCGCTGCTTCCCGCGGCGAGCTGAGCGTCAGCCGCCGGCGCGGCCGGCTGCAATCGTCGGCTTGCCCGCGGCGACCCAGGTGTCGATGCCGCCCTCCGCGACCGCGCGCGCGTCGAAGCCCCGGGCGGCGAGGATGCTCGCGCCGATCACGGCACGGGGCCCCGTCTCGCAGATCGCGATCACGGGGCGGTCGCGGGGGAGGTCGAGCTCGCCGAGCACTCGACACCATCGCCCGCGGGCGGGGGAACGTCGTCTCCGTCGACCACCACCGCGAGGGGCGGACGACGAGCGCGCTGCAGACGGAGATCGAGCTCGTCGTCTCGACGC
>CAZODN010000156.1:0-3679 GCA_964578545.1 uncultured Gaiellales bacterium | reverse complement strand
CGATCACCGGCCCCGTGCCCCTGCCCACCGAGAAGAACGTCTACTGCGTGATCCGCAGCCCCTTCAAGGACAAGGACTCGCGCGAGCACTTCGAGGTGCGGACGCACAAGCGCCTCATCGACATCCACAGCCCCACGCCGAAGACGGTCGACTCGCTCATGCGGCTCGACCTCCCGGCCGGGGTCGACATCGAGATCAAGCTGTGAAGTCGATCCTGGGCAGGAAGCTCGGCATGAGCCAGGTGTTCGACTCGGAGTCCGGGGCGATGACCCCCGTCACGGTCATCGAGGCCGGGCCGTGCCCCGTCGTCCAGGTGAAGACCGCCGAGACCGACGGCTACGACGCCGTCCAGCTCGCCTTCGACGAGGTCGCCGAGCGCAAGCTCTCGAAGCCCGAGGTCGGCCACCTGAGGAAGGCCGGCGTCGCCCCCCACCGGCACCTCGTCGAGTTCCGTGGCGAGAGCGGCCTCTCGGTCGGTGACACCGTGACCGTGGAGGCGTTCGAGCCGGGCGACGAGGTCAAGGTCTCGGGCACCTCGGTCGGGAAGGGGTACCAGGGCACGATCAAGCGCCACGGCTTCACCCGGGGCCCCGTGACGCACGGCTCCCACAACATCCGCAAGCCCGGCTCGATCGGCGCCTCGGCGTATCCATCGCGGGTCTTCAAGGGCATGCGGATGTCGGGGCGCATGGGCGGCACGCGGGTGACGCAGCCCGGCCTCGTCGTCCAGGACGTCGACGTCGAGCGCAACCTCCTCATCGTCAAGGGCTCGGTGCCCGGGCCGAAGAGCGGGTTGCTGGAGATCCGGAGCGCATGAGCGCCGCTGCCCCGAAGGCGCCAGTCATCGGCGGGCCGAAGGCCCAGGAGGTCTCCCTCGAGGCCGCCGTGTTCGCGGTCGAGCTCCGCCCGCACCTGATCCACGAGACGGTTCGGGCCGAGATGAACGCGGCCCGCGCCGGCACGCGCGGGGCGAAGAGCCGCGGCCTCGTGGCGGGCGGGCGCTCGAAGCCGTGGCGGCAGAAGGGCACGGGTCGCGCTCGCGCCGGGACGACGCGGGCGCCGCACTGGACGGGCGGCGGCGTCGCGTTCCCGCCCGGGATGCGGAGCTTCGAGGTCAAGGTGAACCGCAAGGCCCGGCGCGCGGCCTTCCGCGCCGCCCTCTCGAGCCACGCCGCCGCCGGCACCTTCGCCATCCTCGACGGCTCGGGCTTCGACAGGCCGTCCACGCGCCGGGCGGCGGAGCTCCTCGCCGGCTTCGGCGAGCGGCCGACGGTCGTCGTCGTCACCGACGAGGAGGAGGTCCTCGCGAAGTCGTTCCGCAACCTCGAGAAGGTCGTCGTGACGGCGCCGAGCGAGCTCGAGGTCGCGGCGCTCGTGTGGGCCCGATCCGTCCTCGTCAGCGAGGCCGCGCTCCCGCTCGTGCTCGGGCGCGCCGGCGCGGCGACTCCGGAGGAGGCGGCCGGGTGAGCCTCCATCCGAACCAGGTCCTGCTCGCGCCGGTGGTCTCGGAGAAGAGCTACTCGCTGATCACCGACCGCAAGTACACGTTCAAGGTGCACAAGGACGCCCACAAGACGCAGATCCGCCAGGCGGTCGAGGAGCTCTTCGACGTGAAGGTGGAGGCGGTCAACGTCGTCAAGGTGCAGCCGAAGCCGAAGCGGCGCGGGCTCACGAAGGGCACGAAGCCCGGCTGGAAGAAGGCGATCGTGAAGCTCCAGGAGGGCTACGAGATCGAGATCTTCGAGGGAGCGGGGGTCTAGCGATGCCGCTGAAGAAGTACAAGCCGACGAGCCCCGGACGTCGCTTCATGACCGTGTCGGGCTTCGACGAGGTGACGAAGTCTGAGCCCGAGAAGTCCCTGCTCGAGCCGCTCGCGAAGAAGGGCGGCCGCAACAACCGCGGCCGCATCACGACGCGCCACCAGGGCGGCGGGCACAAGCGCCAGTACCGCGTGATCGACTTCAAGCGGGTGAAGGACGGCGTCCCGGCGAAGGTCGCCGCCATCGAGTACGACCCGAACCGCTCGGCCCGGATCGCGCTGCTCCACTACGCGGACGGCGCGAAGTCGTACATCCTCGCCCCCGCCAGGCTCCGGGTCGGCGCGACGGTCGAGTCCGGCCCCGACGCCGACATCAAGCCCGGGAACGCGCTCCCGCTCGCGAACATCCCGACCGGCACGAACGTGCACGCGGTCGAGCTGAAGCCGGGCCAGGGCGCGCGCATGGCGCGCTCTGCCGGCTCCTCGATCCAGCTCGTCGCGAAGGACGGCGACCACGGCGTCCTGCGCCTCCCGTCCGGCGAGCTGCGCCGCGTCCTCCTCACCTGCCGTGCCACGGTCGGCGAGGTCGGGAACGCGGATCACGCGAACCAGTCGAGCGGCAAGGCCGGCCGCAGCAGGTGGCTCGGCAAGCGCCCGGCCGTCCGCGGCTCGGCCATGAACCCGGTCGACCACCCGCACGGCGGCGGCGAGGGCAAGACGAAGGGCGGGCGCCACCCGGTCACGCCGTGGGGCGTGCCGACGCTCGGCAAGCGCACGCGCCGCAAGCACAAGGAGTCCGACAAGCTGATCGTCCGCGGCCGTCGCCGCGGCAAGGAAAGGAAGCGCTAAGTGTCGCGATCGTCCAAGAAGGGCCCTTTCGTCGAGGACCGGCTGCTGAGCCGGATCGAGGCCATGAACGCGTCGGGAGAGAAGCGGATGATCCGCACGTGGTCGCGCGCCTCGACCGTCTTCCCCGAGATGGTCGGCCACACGATCGCGGTCCACGACGGGCGCAAGCACGTCCCTGTCTTCGTGACGGAGCAGATGGTCGGGCACAAGCTCGGCGAGTTCGCTCCGACGCGCACGTTCCGCGGCCACGCCGGCGACCGCCAGACGCAGGTGAAGAGGCGCTGATGGTCGCCGTCGCGGAGGACACGCAGATGGTTCGCGCCCAGGCGAAGTGGGTGCGCATGTCCGCCCGCAAGGCGCGGGTCGTGCTCGACCACATTCGCGGCAGGACCGTGCCCGAGGCACGGACGATCCTCGCGTTCACCCCGCGTGCGGCCGCCACGGAGATCGAGAAGGTGCTCCGCTCGGCCGTCGCGAACGCCGAGGCGAACCACGGCCTGGACGGTGACGACCTCGTGGTCGCCGCCGCGTACGCCGACGAGGGGCCGACCCTGAAGCGCTGGAAGCCCAGGGCGCGCGGCCGCGTCAATCGCATCCGCAAGCGGACGTGCCACGTCACCCTGATCCTCGCGGAGGCGCCCGAGCGCTCGACGCCGCGCCGCCGCGCGCAGGCGCCGGCCGCTGCCGCCGCCGAGCCCACGACCGCTGCCGAGAAGCGCAGCCGAGCGAAGAAGGAGGCGGCCGCGTAATGGGCCAGAAGGTGCATCCCGGCGGGTTCCGCGTCGGCGTCATCCACGACTGGAAGTCGAACTGGTGGACGGGCAAGGCAGAGTTCGCCGACTACATCCTCGAGGACGTGCGCATCCGCGAGCACATCCTCGGGAAGCTCTCGCACGCCGGGCTCTCCGACATCCTCATCCGCAAGGACAAGCAGCGGATCACCGTCGACATCTTCACGGCTCGCCCGGGCATCGTGATCGGCAAGTCCGGGGTCGAGGTGGACGCGCTGCGCCGCGAGCTGCACGCGATCACGAAGAAGAACGTCCACATCAACATCAACGAGATCAAGCG
>CAZODN010000155.1:0-3768 GCA_964578545.1 uncultured Gaiellales bacterium | reverse complement strand
CGGCTCGCTCGGAGCCCGACCACCGATCAGCCGCGTCTCACACGTCTGTGGTCAGCACAGCTAGGCGACCACGGCCTCGACGAGCTCGCGGAGGCGCCGAGCGTACTCCTCCGGAGTCGCGAGCCACGGCCCGACGGCCTCGCGCGCCGCCTCGCCGAGGCGCGCGGCGAGCGCCCGGTCCGACAGCACGCGGACGAGCGCGTCGGCGAGCGCGTCGGGGTCTCCGGGAGGAACGAGGAGCCCCGTCTTCCCGTCCTCCACGAGGTCGGGGATCCCACCCACGCGCGAGCCGACGACGCCGCGGCCGCGGCAGAACGCCTCGACCACGACGCGCCCGAGCCCCTCCGAGCGCGAGGGGAGCACGAGCACCGTGGCCTCGTCGAGCGCCTGGGCCACCTCGGGAGTCGTCAACGACTCGGTCCACCGCGTCTGCTCCGGGAGCTCGGCGACGAGCGCTGCGGGCACGTCCCGCATCGTCCCGCGCCCGACCAGGTGGAGCATGGCGCTGGGCAGACGAGGCGCGGCCAGGCGCCATGCCTCCGCGAGCACGTCCACGGCCTTGTAGCGCTCGAGGACGCCGACGAAGAGCGCGACGGGGCGCTCCGGGAGGGGCGCCGGGACGTTCTCGAGGAACGGGTCGAGGTCCATGAAGGCCGCGAAGGTCGCCGTCGGCTCGACGCCTGCCTCGCCCACGAGGCCGGACGTGTACGCGGAGATCGTCCGCACCCCGTCCGCGTGCCGGAGCCCGTAGCGCGCGAGCGCGTCCGCGAGCGGGGCGAGCGCTCTGCGCGCGGGAGAGCCGTACAGCCTCGCAGGCGACGCCGGATCGCCGTGGATGTCGGCCACGAGACGCGTCGGCACGCGAGCGAGCTTTCGGCCGAGGTGGGCGAGCGCCGTCTCCTGCGCTCCCTGCGCGAGGACGACGTCCGGCCGGGACGCGCGCAGCTCCCGCGCGACCCGGAACGGCAGCGCGGCGTAGTACGCAGGCCCGTCGAGCAGTGGGAGGCGTCGAGCGAGACGGAAGCGGGGGTCGCTCCCCGCCCCGCCGCCCGACGCGGCGAGCACGCGGGTGTCGAGCTCCTCGGAGAGCGCGTCGAACTTCCGGGCGAGCGACGGCGAGAGCGGGAGCGCGTACCGCGTGCGACCGACCATGAGGAGCCTTCGCCTCACGCGCGCGCCCACCGCTCGAGCTCGGCCTCGATCGCCGAGAAGACCGCCTCCTCGGTGTGGCCCGCGACCGACCCGGGCGCGGCCGCCGCGAGGCGCTCGCGCAGAGCCGGATCCGAGAAGAAGCGCGAGACCGCGGCCGCGAGGGCCGGCGGGTCTCCCGGCGGCACGAGCAGGCCGTTCTCCCCGTCGCGGACGACCTCGGGGACGCCACCGACCGCGGTCGCGATCACGGGGCAGCCGACCGCGAGCGCCTCGACGACGGTGTGCGGGTAGTTCTCCCAAGCCGACGGGAGAACCGAGGCGTCTGCAGCCCGGAAGAGGCGGAGCACGTCGTCGCGCGAGACGCTCCCGAGGAAGCGGACGCGGCCCTCGACGCCGAACTCGCGAGCGCGGCGTTCGAGCGCGGCGCGCTCCGGGCCGTTCCCTGCGACGACGAGCGTCACGCCCGGCGTCGCCGCAACTGCCTCGACAGCCGTTCCGAGCGCCTTCTGCACGCCGAGGCGACCGGCGAACGCGAGCACGTGACCGTCGAGGCCGAGCTCCGCGCGCAGCGCCTCCCTCGACGGGAGCAAGGGGACGTCCGGCGCCGGGTTCGGGAGCACCGAGACACGAGCGGGATCGAGGCCCCAGCCCAGGGCGACGTCACGGAGGTAGGCGCTCGGGCAGAAGACATGACGAGCGCTCCGCAGCGCCGCGTCGCGGAGAGCGCGAAGCACGCGCCACCGCAGCCCCCCCACGCGCTGGAACGCGTCGAGCGTTCCCGCGTAGCGGCCCTGCCGGGTCGCGCGCTCGAACACCTCGTCGGAGACGAGCTTGACGACGAGCGGTCGGCGCGCGAGCCGGGCGCCGAGCGCCGCCCGCCGCACCATGCTCGTCGCGTAGACGACGTCGGCCCGCCGCGCTCGCGTCCGGACGAGGAGCGCCGCCCGAACGTGGCGGAGCGGCGACCCGCGGTCGACCCAATGGACGGGGTAGTCCCGCGGCGCCGGCTCCGACACCGCCGTGGTGACGACGTCGACCGTGTGCCCGCGCCTGTGCAGGTGGGAGGCGAGCGCCGGTGCGTGGCTCGCCGGCCCGCCGGGGTCGGGCGGCCAGATGCCCGAGACGAGCACGACCCTCACGACTGCAGCGCCGTTCCTCCGGCCCGGTCGGCGTCGGCGACCTCCGCGCGGAGCCGCGCAACGACGACGAGCCACGCGGCCGCGAACACGATCGCCGAGGCGAGCACCGCGACCGCAGCCCCGGTCGCCCCCCACTCCGCCCCGAGCAGCGCGACGAGCGGCACCGCGACGAGCGTCTCCAGCCCGTGCGTCACGATGCGCAGCCGGGGTCGCCCGATCGTCACGGGGAGGGACTTCGTCCAGCCGAGCGTGAAGTGGATCGCCGCCGCGAGCAGCACCACGCGGGCCGCGTCCACGGCGCCTTCGTACTCGTCGCCGAACACGACCCGGACGAGCCACGGCATCGCCAGGAAGAAGATCGGGACGGCGACGAGCATCAGGCTGCCCGCCCACTTCGAGTACGTGCGGATGCCCGCCAGCACGCCCGCGCGGTTGCCCCGCTCCCACTCGCGGGTCTGCTCGGTGAGCAGCACGAGCCTCGCAGGCGAGCTCGCCGCGGCGAGCCCGGTCTGCGGTGTCTGGGCGATGCGGAAGAGGCCGACCTGCGTCGGCCCCGCGACGAGGCCGAGCACGATGGGCGCGAGCGTCGCTCGCACCGAGATCACTCCGGTCGCGACGCTCGACTGGACGACGAACGAGCGGATCCCCGCCACGTCCTCGGCGAGAGGGCGCATCGCGCCGGCTGGGAAGCGCCGTATCGCGACGAGCCCGACGAAGGACACGACCACGGTGGCGACGAGTTGGGCGACGACGATGGCGACGAGCGCCGCGGTCACGCCCTGCGGCGCCGCGACGACGATGGCGATCAGGCGCAGGCCGGCAGACCCCGCCTGGTACGCGCCGCGCAGGTCGTAACGCCCATGGAGGAGGAGCGCCGTCGCGGCCACGTTCTCCGACGACTGCACGAGCGGGAGCGGCGCGGCCGCGAGCAGTGCCGCCGTCACCCCACTCGCGTCGAAGAGCTCGTCGGCGAACGGCGCGAGGGCGAGGATGATGAGCGTCGCGACGAGCCCCCCGGAGACCTTGAGGAAGAGCATCTGCCGGAACAGCCGCCGGAGGCGGCCCCAGTTCCCGCTCTCGACGTAGCGGAACCCGTACTTCGTCAGCGACTCCTCGACGGTGAGGTCGAGCAGGATCTGGAAGAAGCCGACCACGGCGAGCGCCGTGGCGAAGACGCCGAACTCCTCGAGCCCGAGGACACGAGCGGCGACGATCGTCCCGGCGATCCCGAGCGCGACCGCCGCGTAGATCCACGCGGCGGTCGCCGACCGGCGCCGAAGGAGGCGGGAGCCCATCGGCGAGTCAGTGTATGGAGCCGTGCGGAGCGGGAGCCTCGGACGCCGTCCCTATAGTGGCGCCGTGACGAACGCGGCGCTCGAGACGATGGCGCACGCGCGCGACTTCGTCCGCCGAAGCGACGTCGGAGCACTCGTCCTCGCGCTCGCGATCCCACCGCTGTTCCTCCACGAGCGGTTCC
>CAZODN010000154.1:0-4106 GCA_964578545.1 uncultured Gaiellales bacterium | reverse complement strand
GCCGCACGGAACGAACGTCTACACTGCTCCCCCGAGCGCCCGTAGCTCAGGGGATAGAGCGCGCGCCTCCGGAGCGCGAGGTCGCAGGTTCGATTCCTGCCGGGCGCATCCGCGTCGCAGTCTCGGTCAGAGCCCGAAGACGAGAGCGAGAGCCGCATCGAGATCGCGCAACTCGCTCGCGCTGAGTCGGCCGACGGAGTCTCCGAGCCGAGCCGGGCTCACCGCTGTCGTCTGCTCGACGAGGACGCGGGTCGGCGACCCCTGGAGGTCGATCAGCGGTCGGAACGACCGGGGCGGTGCGGCCGTCGACGTCGGCGAGACGAGGATGGTAGGGAGCGCCAGAAGCTCGTCGGCCTGCACGACGACCGCGTAGCGGGCACGGCGCTGCTCCGACCCGCGCGCGCCACGGGGAATCCGCAGACGGAAGACCTCGCCGCGAACCACGGGTTACCCGACGTCGTTCCAGGCTGCTGCGATCGCGTCCATCGCTGCACGGACGCGGCGGGCCTCGGCGAGGTCCTCGGAGTCAGAGGCCGCGGCCTCGGCTTCCAGACGCAGCGCGCTCCTGCGCCTCCGCAGCTCTGCCGCCTCGTGCAACGCGAGCCGGATCGCCTCGGAGTCGTTGTGCCCCTCGTTCCGCAGGACCGCGAGGTCCTGCTCGGAGCGCTCGTCCAGTCGAGCCTGCACCGTCCGTGCCATGTCCCAAGCGTACCACAATATGTACTACGAGCACTGCATTCCTCGGTCGCAGGTTCGAGCCCTGGCGGGCGCGCGCGGTGTCTCACAGGAGCGCACGCAGCGCCTGCTCCAGGCGCTCCAGGTCGGCCTCGTCGTTGTACGGCCCGATCGAGATGCGCAGGATGCGCCGGCCCTCCCAGTCGTAGACCGGTACCTCGATCCGGTGCTCCTCGAAGAGCCGCCGCTCGAGCTCGTCGGGGCCGCGGAGCGGGAGCGCGAACGCCCGCATGAGCGGCGCCGGCACGCCGGACACGCGAACGCAACCGAGCGCGGCCAGCCGCCGCTCGGCCTCGTCGGCGAGGGCGCGCATCCGCCCGAGGTCGAACGTCCGGTGGACCTCGATCGCCGCCGGGACGGCGAGGTACGCGGACGGGTCGCGCGTCCCCTGCCAGCCGTGGCGCTCGCCGAAGTCCGCGTCCTCCCGCCAGCCCCAGCTGACCACGAGCGGTGCGATCCAGTCGTGGTGCTCCGGCCTCGCCCACAGGAAGCCCGAGCCCTTCGGCGCGCAGAGCCACTTGTGACAGTTCCCGGCATAGACGTCCGCGCCGACCGCCTCGACGTCGAGCGGCAGCTGGCCCGGCGCATGCGCGCCGTCGACGATCGCGAGCGCACCGGCGGCCCGCGCGGCCGCGCACACCTCGCTCACGGGCAGGACGAGCGCCGTCGGCGAAGTCACGTGCGAGACGAGGACGACGCGCGTCCGCGGCCCGATGCGCGAGACGAGCCCTCCGGGCTCCGCGGCGACCACGCGCGCGCCCACGAACTCGAGCGTCCGCAGGATGGCGCCGTACTCGTGGCCGGTCGTGAGCACCTCGTCCTCCGGCCCGAGGCGCAGCGACCGGATCACCGCGTTGAGGCCCGAGGTCGCGTTCGGCACGAAGACGAGGTCGTCGGCGTGCGCTCCGACGAAGGCTGCCAGGAGCTCTCTCGCGCTCCGCAGCTCCTCGTCGAAGCGGCGCGTGAAGAAGTCGTGTGGGTCGTGCTCGAGCCGCCGCTGCCACCGTCCGTACTCCTCGAAGACCTCGACCGGGCAGGCGCCGTACGAGCCGTGGTTCAGGTACGCGACGTCCGGGTCGAGGAGGAATCCCGGTCGCATGCCGCGGCTAGTGTCTCACGGTGAGCGGCCTTCTCCGCACGTACTTCCCGTCTCTCCCCCGCCCCGTGCTCACCCTGCAGGCGGGCGGGCTCGTGAACTCCTTCGGGAACGGGATGGTCATCCCGTTCATGTTCATCTACCTCCACAACGTGCGGGGGATCGCCCTCGGCGTCACGGGGCTGATCGTGGCCACGCACGCCGTGACGAGCATCGTCGCGGGACCGGCCTTCGGCTCGCAGATCGACCGCTTCGGCGGGAAGGTGATGCTCGCGATCGCCCTCGGAGTGCTCACCGTCGGCTACGCGGGGTACGCGCTCGTGCAGGAGCCGTGGCAGGGGTTCCTCGTCGCGGTCGTGAGCGGGATCGGCGTGGGCGGCTTCTGGCCGGCGCAGTCGACGCTGATCACGGGCCACACGCCGCCCGGGCAGCGCCCCGCCGCCTTCGCCATGCAGCGGGTGGTCATGAACCTCGGCATCGGCCTCGGCGCGCTCGCGGGCGGCCTCATCGCGACGACGAGCTCCCCCGGGACGTTCACGCTCCTCTTCCTCCTCGACGCGGCGACGTTCGTCGTCTACGCAGGGGTGATGCTCGCGCTCGTGCCCGAGCCCGCCCTCGGTGGGAGCGGGCACGCGGGCCGCGGGTCGGGCTCGTACCGCGACGTCCTGCGCCATCGGGCGTTCCTCTGGATCGTCCTCCTGAACTCGCTGTTCATCTTCGCGGGCTACTCGGGGTTCGACGTGCTCCCCGTGTACGCGAAGAACGACGCGGGCCTGACCGAGAACCAGATCGGGCTCCTGTTCTTCCTCAACACGCTCGTGATCGTCGTCGCCCAGCTGCCGATCGCGAGCGCGGTGCGCGGTCACCGGCGGATGCCGACGCTCGCCCTCTTCGGCCTGCTCTGGTGCGGCGCCTGGCTCCTCGTCCCGCTCGCCGGCTCGACGTCGCCGGAGGTCGCCTTCCTCGTCCTCGGGGTCGTGATGGTCGTGTTCGCCGTCGGGCAGTGCCTGCACGGCTCGGTCGCAGGCCCTCTCGCCGCGGATCTCGCCGAGCCGCACCTGATGGGGCGGTACATGGCAATGAACGCGCTCTCCTGGCAGATCGGGTTCGCGCTCGGGCCGGCGCTGGGCGGGCTCGGCCTCGCGGCCTCGCCGACCGGCGTGTGGATCGCGGCGGCCGCCCTCTGCGGTATCGGCGCGGGCGCAGCGCTCCTCGTCGAGGGGACGCTGCCGAGGAGCGCGCGGCGGACGCCGCTCCCGACGCCGGCTTGAGCAGGGAGGCTCCGGGGCTACAATCGAGAACATGGCCCTGGCGAAGGACGACCCGCTGAGTACACATGCCCAGCCTGCCCCGCATCCGGCGCTCCCGCTCCCGTGGCACGGGCCAGGTCGTCACGCGCCCGACGCCGCTCGTCCACGAGCTCACCGCTAGCGGCCTCACCTGGGTCAACGTCGTCTCGCCGGACGTCGAGACGGCCCGGGAGCTCGCGCTCCGCTTCGGTTGGCACCCGCTCGACGTCGAGGATGTCGTCTCCAAGCGCCAGCGCCCGAAGGTGGACGACTACGAGGACGAGGGGTACCTGTTCGCCGTCCTCCACTTCCCGGTGTTCGACAAGCAGGTCCAGCGGCTGAACGCGGGCGAGCTCGACGTCTTCATCGGGCACGACTACGTCGTCACCATCCCCCATCCCCAGCTGCACCCGATCACCCGACTCTTCGACCGCTGCCAGGAGGACGAGCAGCTACGCGAGCAGCTCTTCGCCCGCGGCTCCGGGCGCCTGCTGTACGAGATCCTCGACGACCTCTTCGACTACTGCTTCCCGATCCTCGACAAGATCGCCCACAAGCTCGACGTGATCGAGGACGAGATGTTCGAGGGGAAGTCGCAAGAGGTCGTGCGCGACATCTCGAACGTGAAGCAGGAGATCATCTCCTACCGGAAGATCATCAAGCCCGAGCGCTCGACGCTGCGCGTCCTCGAGCGCCGCGTGGAGAGCTTCCTCCCGGAGGAGCTCGAGCTCTACTTCGACGACATCGTCGACGCGGCCGAGCGGATCTGGGACCTCCTCGACAACTACAAGGAGGTCATCGAGGCGCTCGAGCAGACGAACGAGGCGGTCATCGCGCACCGCTTCAACGACGTGCTCCGCATCCTCACCGTCTTCAGCATCATCTTCCTCCCGGCGACGCTCATCGCGAGCATCTGGGGGATGAACGTCGGGCTCCCAGGGGGAGGCGAGCCCCCGGTGGCGAGCGAGACGGCGTTCTGGCTCATC
>CAZODN010000153.1:2862-4130 GCA_964578545.1 uncultured Gaiellales bacterium | reverse complement strand
AGCAAGGAGCCTGCCCCACGCGCGTCTCATGACCGAGCCCCTCCGAGCGCGGCCCTGACGCGTCGGGCCAGGGTCTGCTCGAGCGCGGCGATCCGGCGCTCGAGGTCGTCCACGCAGGCCCCGAACGCGAGCCCGAGGTCCGCCTCGTCGAGCGCCGAGCACTCGGCCGCGAACGCGGCTCCGTCGTCGATCGCGGGCGGGCGAGCCCGGGCGCCAGCCGCCCCCTCACCGAAGCCGAGCCCCGCGAGGACGTCCCGGAGCCTCGTGTCGAGCGTGAGGTCACCCGACCGGACGCCCTGCGCGACCGCCTGGTCGTCGACGACGAGCGGACGGTAGAAGTCCTCCAGCCGTCCGGCCCGATACGCCTCGTACGCCTCGGCCATGTGGTCGGGAATGCCCTTCTCGGCGTTGCGCTCGAGGGCGACGAACTGGGTGACGTACTTCCGCAGGCACTGCTCGAGCGAGCGGACCGGGAAGTGGAGGATCTCGATCGGATACCACCCCCGAAGAGGCACGAGGCCGTCCGCGAACGCCTCGTGATTTCCTCGCCCGACCCGTACCGCCGCATGCCCTCGATGCGCGGACTTGAAGTGGATGCTCAGCGGATGAGGGTGGAAGCGAGGCGCGCTGAGACGAGCGGTCATCCGCTCGGCGAAGAACCCACCGTCGTCGGGTCGAGGCACGAAGTTCCGCCATGCCCCGCGGACGACCCCGAGGTGGTGCGGGATCGCCGCGAAGAGACGGCGAAAGTCGCCGCCTCGGGGCCACCAGAACTCGTCCGCGTCCGCGTTCAGCACCCAGTCCGCGCCGAAGTCGGTCGCAGCGAGGCGTGCCATGCGAGTCACCCACTCGCTCTGACGGAGATCGTCTCCGGGCTCCCGGATCAGGTGCAAGAGGCCCCGCTGCTCGTACTGCTCGAGGATCTCGGTCGTTCCGTCGGTGGAGCGGTTGTCGGTCGCGACGACGAAGTCGATCCCTGCGTTCAGGTGAAACGCGACCTGCGCGTCGACGATGTCCGCCTCGTCGCGGGCGAGGAGCGTCATGACGAGCCTCATCGCCGACGGAGCCTAGACGGGAGGCCCGTGGTGACCGGCCGGCCACGTGAGCCGCTCGTCCGCCCACGAGAGGCGCAGCGGGCCACGGCGGAGGCTTCGCATGGCGAGCAGTGGCAGCTGGGACTCGTACGCCCGGATGGCGCGCCACTTGGCCAGCCGGTCGCGCATCCCGACCTCCACGCGATCGAACGGCGCGCTCCGCTCCCTGAGCGT
>CAZODN010000153.1:0-2762 GCA_964578545.1 uncultured Gaiellales bacterium | reverse complement strand
GCGTGCGACGCGGGGTCGAGAGCGAAGACGGTGACGAGCTCCACCTGTCGCCCCGAGCGGGCCCAGCCCGCCATCGAGGCGCCGAGCGAGAGAACGCCGTCGTCGGAGTGCGGTGAGAGGACGACGATCGACGGCACCGCACTATCATCGCGGCCTTGGCTGCCGACGAACAGGACGCCCGGGCCCGGGGCTGGAGAAGGCTCGTCCCGGCGTCCGTCCGGCGGCGCCTGCGACCCGTACGGCGCGCCGTCGTCGAGCGCCGCGGACGTCGGCCGCCCCGCCTCGGCGACCTCCGGCGGCTCACGCCCATCGACCCCAACTGGGGGTTCGAGCGCGGGACGCCGATCGACCGCATCTACGTCGAGCGATTCGTCGGTAGCCACAGCGGCGACATCCGCGGGCGTGTGCTCGAGATCGCGGCTCCCGACTACACGAGCCGCTTCGGGAGCGGCGTCACGCACGTCGACATCCTCATGGCGAAGGAGGGCAATCCGCTGGCGACGATCGTCGGCGACCTCGCCGACGCACCTCACATCCCCGACGGAGCCTTCGACTGCGCGATCGTGACGCAGACGCTCCAGTTCATCTACGACGTTCGCGCTGCGCTCGCGACGCTCGAGCGTGTCCTCGCACCCGGTGGGGTGCTCCTGGCGACCGTGCCCGGCCTGACGAAGATCTCGCCTCCCGAGGATGCGGAGTTCGGAGAGTGGTGGCACTTCACGGGCAAGTCCGTTCGCCGCCTCGCGGTCGAGACGTTCGGCCCGGGCAACGTCGAGGTGGAGACGTTCGGGAACGTGCTCACGGCGTCCGGGTTCCTGTACGGCCTCGCCGCGGCGGACCTCTCGGAGGAGGAGCTCGCGTTCCACGACCCGCTGTACGAGGTCGTGATCGGTCTCCGGGCCGCGAAGCGCCGCTAGGTCCTGCGAAGGAGTCGCCGCACCGGAGCGACGAGCCGGCGGTACACGCGGTTCGGCAGCCGCAGCTCGATCGACGCGAGCCGCCGCTCGAGCTCGTCGAGCCGGCGCTGCAAGCGAACGACATCGGCCTCCCCGAGGACGGCGGCCTCGACCGCATAGGTCGCGTCGTCGACGAGCGTCGGCGTCTCGAACGCGAGCGCAGCCGCCTCGTCGACGGGGAGGAGCTCACGTCCGTCACCCGAGCGCGAAAGGGCGCGCAGCGCGTCACGGAGCCGCGTGTCGACGACCAGGCGCCCAGCGGCGAGGCCGTCCTCCACCTGGGCGTCCGTCACGACCTGGCCCGCGTAGTACTCGGCGATCGTGCCGCCCGCGAGGGCGTCGAACATCTCCGCGTGGTACCCGGTCGGCGTCCGCGCGATGAACCTCCAGGCGTCCCGCTGCAGGCGCGCCTTGTGCTCGCACTGCGCGAGGGAGCGAAGCGGGAAGTGGAAGACCTCGATCGGGAACCAGCCGCGCAAGGGCGCGAAGGGGCTGTCGATCACGGCGTGGTTGCCCCTGCTGAGCCGGATCTCCGGGTGCCCACGGTGGACGACCTTGCGGATCGGCTTGAAGAGCGACGCCGGGTCGTTGATCGGGGCGAGCGCGGAGAAGCGCACCGTGAGACGCTCCGCGAAGGGCGCGTCACCGTCGGGACGTGGAACGAAGGTACGGAGGAAGGCGCCGACGGTCCCGTACCGTGGCGAGATCGCCTCGAGAACACGGCGGAGCGACGCTCCGCGGGGCCACCAGAACTCGTCGGCGTCCGAGTTGATGACCCAGTCCGCGTCGAAGTCGGTCGCGGCGAGCCGCGCCATGCGCGTCACCCACTCGTCCTGCCGGAGGTCCTCGCCGGGCTCGCGGATGAGGTGGAGGTGCCCCTCGCGGGCGAACCGCTCGAGGATCTCCGTCGTCCCGTCCACCGAGCGGTTGTCCGTCGCGATCACGAAATCCGCACCGGCATGCAGGTGGTACGTGAGCCAGGACTCGACGACGTCCGCCTCGTCGCGCGCGAGGAGTGTCATCACGAGCGTCATCGCGGCCGGAGTGTACGCACGGCCGCGAGCCGGGCCTCCAGCGCGGCGACCCGCTCCTCCGCCCGCACGATGCCGTCGACCTGCTCGAGCACCGAGACCTCGGCGGCGAAGGCGGCGTCCTCCTCGATCGTCGGGTGCGGAAAGTCGAGTCGCGTCTCGGCGGACGGACGCGCGAACGAGCCGTCGTCCCGGCGGATCGTCCGGAGAGCGTCGCGCAGACGAGTGTCGAGCGCGAGCGTCCCGTCCGCGAGCCCGCGCTCCAGCCGCGCGTCGGACACCGCGACCGAGTCGAAGTACTGGGCGACGCGCCCCTCCTTCACCGCGCGGTGCACGGCAATGACGTGCTCGGGCTGCTCGACCCCCGAGCGCATGTAGCCGCCACGCGCCTTCCGGGCCAGGTGCTCGACCGAGCGGATGGAGAAGTGCAGCACCTCGATCGGGTGCCACCCGCGAAGCGCGTGGCCATCCCCGCCCACGACGTCGTGGTTCCCGCGCTCCACCTCGACGTCCGGGTCAGCTCGATGCGCCACCTTCTGGTGGGCGTGGAAGACGGTGGTCTTGTCGCCGGGAAAGGCCGGGGCGCGGAGGCGAACGGTCATGCGCTCGGCGAAGAAGTCGTCGCCGTCCGGGCGTGGAAGGAAGTGCCTCCAGCATCCCCGCACCGAGGCAAAGCGCTCCGGGACGAGGGCCAGCACCTGCTTGAGCGACCCTCCCCGCGGCCACCAGAACTCGTCGGCGTCCGAGTTGATGACCCAGTCCGCGTCGAAGTCGG
>CAZODN010000152.1:0-4133 GCA_964578545.1 uncultured Gaiellales bacterium | reverse complement strand
GACTTCTCGATCGACGGGTTCTGGACGTACGTCGGCGCGACCATCGTCGTCTGGCTCGTGAACGTCACGATGAGCTGGATCCTCGACCGGGTCTCGGGTAACCCTCGGCGCGTGCAGTACACGTGGGAGGCGAGGAGGTGAGCGGCTACGAGCTCTGGCTGTTCCTCCACATCGCAGGGACGATCGTCTGGCTCGGGGGCGCGGTGCTCGCGCAGGTGTTCGGAGTATTGACGCAGAGAGCGCGGAATCCGGTCGAGTCCGCCGCGTACGGTCGGAACATGGGGTGGGTTGCGCGGTGGGTCTTCCTTCCGGCCTCGGTGGTCGTGATCCTCACCGGCGCGGCGCTGACCGAGGACGGGAACTGGGGCTGGGATCAGCCCTTCGTGCTGGTCGGCCTCGTCGGCGGCCTCGCGATCATGGCGATCGCGTTCAGCTACGTGACGCCGAGGCTCGGCCGCATCGGGGCGCGCATCGCCGCCGACGGCCCGAGCCCGGAGCTCGCGGCCGAGATGAACCGTCTCATCTGGATCGCGCGCGTGCTCATCCTCGCTCTCTTCGTGATCGTCTTCATGATGGTTACCAAGCTCGGGACGTAGGGCGCTCGACGGATGCCAGGCCCCGGTCGCCGGAAGACGATCGAGCGGCTCGTCGCCGGCCTCAATGCCGGAGACGCCGGTGTCCTGGACGAGGTGTTCCACGCCGACGCGCTCATGGACTGGCCGCAGTTCTCCGAGCGGATTCGCGGCGCGGAGAACCGGCGGCAGGTGTACGCGCGCATCCCGCGGCTCCCGACGATCACGCCGAGGCGGGTCTTCGGCGAGGGCGACCTCTGGATCCTCGAGGCGACGCTCGACTACGGGGAGGGCGCCGTCTTCAGCGCCGTGCTGATCTTCGAGTTCCGAGGCGACCGGATCGCCCGCGAGACGGCCTACTGGGCAATGCCGGGGCCGCCGGCCGAGTGGCGCTCGGCGTGGGTCGAGCCTCTCGCGTAGCGCGTCCTCAGCTCTCCAGTTCGACGAGGATCGCGCCGCCGCCGACGCGGTCGCCGGGAGCGACGTGGACGGCCGTCACGGTGGCGTCGAACGGGGAATGCACGGGAATCTCCATCTTCATCGCCTCGAGCACGACGAGCGGCCGGCGGGCCGAGACCTCGTCGCCCGCGGCCACCTCGACGCGGATCACGGTTCCCGGCATCGGCGCAGTCACGGCGCTCTCCCCGTGCGAGGGCCCGTGGCGGTGCGACTCGAGGTCGACGTCGGGCGGCGCCGCGGGAGGAGGCGCCGGGAGGTTGAGCCTCCAGGGCGCCGCGAATGGGCCGGCCAGCCGGCGGAGCGGCAGTGCGGCGAGCGGCGGGTGCTCGGTGAGGAACGCGGTCGACGCCTCGCCCGCGCGGACGACCGGGTGCGCGACGAGCCAGCGGAGGAAGGGCAGGTTCGTCACGACGCCCTCGACCGCCGTCGCGGCGAGCGCGGAGGCGAGCACGTCGAGCGCCTCGTCCCGGTCGCGTCCGCGCGCGATCACTTTCGCGATCAGCGGGTCGTACGCGAGCCCGATCTCGTCACCCTCCTCGAAGCCGCTGTCGACCCGAATCGTCGGCGAATCATGCGCTTGTAACAACTTGTAACTTGGGAGACGGAGGCGCTCGATGCGACCGACCTGGGGGAGGAACGTCCGGGGATCCTCTGCGTACAAGCGGGCTTCGACGGCGTGGCCCTCGGACTCGTTACAAGTTGTTACAAGCGGCTCTCCGTTCGCGATGCGGATCTGCTCGGCGACGAGGTCGACGCCCGTGATGGCCTCCGTGACGGGGTGCTCGACCTGGATGCGCCCGTTCAGCTCCAGGAAGAAGAAGTCGTCGTCCTCCACCACGAACTCGACGGTGCCCGCTCCCCGGTACCCGATCGCGCGGCCGAAGGCGACCGCGGCCTCGTGGAGGGCCGCGCGCAACTCGGGAGCGAGGCGCGGCGCGGGGGACTCCTCGAGCACCTTCTGATGCCGTCGCTGCACCGAGCAGTCGCGCTCGCCGAGCGCGACCACGGCCCCGTGCGCGTCGGCGAGGAGCTGCACCTCGACGTGCCGCGGGCGCTCGAGGTACCGCTCGCAGTAGACGGTGCCGTCGCCGAAGGCGCCCGCTGCCTCCCGCTCGGCTGCGGCGAGCGCCTCCTCGAGCTCGGGCGCGCTGCGCACGACCCGCATCCCGCGTCCGCCGCCGCCGGCTGCCGCCTTCACGAGCAGCGGGAAGCCGATCTCGTCGGGAGGCCCGTCGGCGAGCACGGGCACGCCCGCCTCGCGCGCGATCCGCTTGGCCTCGAGCTTGTCGCCACCAAGCCGGAGCGCCTCCGGCGGCGGCCCGATCCACGTGAGCCCGGCGGTCTCGACGGCGGAGGCGAAGTTCGCGTTCTCGGCGAGGAAGCCGTACCCCGGGTGGATCGCGTCGGCGCCCGTCGCCAGCGCCGCCCGGACGTGCTCCTCGGAGTGGAGGTAGCCCGCGATCTCGACGATCTCGTCGGCCGAGCGCGCGTGCAGCGAGCCGCGGTCGTCGGGCGCCACCACGGCGACCGTGGAGATCCCGAGCTCGCGGCACGTCCGGAACACGCGGACGGCGATCTCTCCCCGGTTGGCGACGAGCAGCTTCGCGATCGGCACGAGGGGGACTCTACGGCCCGGTTGCGCCCGTCCGGCGGCCTCGCTAGGCTCGCCGACCGATGCTCAGGCTCCTCGTGCGAACGGCCATCGTGCTGATCGGGAACGCGGTCGGCCTCGTCGTCGCGTCGCTCGTGTTCGACGGGATCGACATCGACCTGACCTCGTTCATCGTCGCGCTGATCGTCTTCACCGTCGCGTTCGCCGTCCTCACCCCGTTCTTCCAGAGCGTGCTCAGCCGGAACAAGGCGTCGTCTGCGGCCACCGGAGGCGTCGCGCTCATCTCGACCTTCGCCGCGCTCCTCATCACGGACCTCGTGTCCGACGGGCTCTCGATCAGCGGAATCGGAACCTGGATCGGGGCGACCGTGGTCGTCTGGCTCGTCTCGATGATCGCGATCTGGATCCTCCCGTTCCTCGGGCTGAAGCGGTACCTCGAGAAGCGCTCCTAGCGTCGGCCCGTACCCGTGCGGCGCGGCCGGGGCGACGGGATAGCCTGCGAGCGTGCGGGACGACATGGATCGCCGGGCGCTCGCGACCCTCTCCGTCGGTCACGGAGGCGTCGACTTCACGTCGGGCGCCATCCCCGCGCTCATCCCGTTCCTCGTCGCGGAGTTCGACCTGGGCTACGCGGCCGCGGGCGCGCTGATGCTCGCCCTGACGGCCTCGTCCTCGCTCGTCCAGCCGCTCTTCGGCCTCTGGTCGGACCGGCGCGGCGGGCTCTGGCTCCTGCCGGGCGGGCTCGCCCTCGCCGCGCTCGGTACCGCGCTCGTCACCGTCGCGCCCGCCTATCCGGTCGCGGTCGCACTCACCTTCGCGGCCGGGATCGGGATCGCCGCGTACCACCCGGAGGGGGCGAAGTTCGCGGCCTACGCCTCGACCGCGAGGCGGGCGAGCGGGATGTCGCTCTTCAACGTGGGCGGCAACCTCGGCTACGCGCTCGGCCCGATCGTCGTCACGCCGCTCGTGCTCTGGCTCGGCCTCCGCGGCGGAGCGCTCGTGGCGATTCCCGCGCTCCTCGTCTCCGTCGCGCTCGCTCGCGCGCTCCCGCGGCTCTCGAGACTCAGGCCCTCGCGCGACGAAGGGAGCGCGCCCGCGGGGGAGACGCGCGCCGGCGCAATGGCGATCCTCGCGGGCGTGATCGCCCTGCGGAGCGTCGCCTGGTTCGCGCTCCTGACCTTCGTCCCGCTCTGGGTCGTGTCGCAGGGTGGGAGCACGGGCGAGGGCAACCGCGAGCTGTCGCTGATGCTCGTCGCCGGTGTCGCGGGCACGCTCCTGCTCGGACCGGTCGCGGATCGGGTGGGGCTGCGCCGAACGCTCCTCGTGACTCAGGCCGCGCTCCCACCGCTCATCGTCGTCTTCCTCGAGGTGGGCGGCGCGGCGGGGACGCTCGCGCTGATGGGCGTCGGGTTCTGCGTCGTCGGGACGTTCGGGATCACGATCGTCCTCTCCCAGCTCTACCTCCCCCGCCGGACCGGGATGGCGAGCGG
>CAZODN010000151.1:0-4153 GCA_964578545.1 uncultured Gaiellales bacterium | reverse complement strand
CGCGAGCGGACGGCGTCGCACGAAGCATCCCGACCACGAGCCCCACGCCCCTGAAGCACGTCGCGCGCGCGCCGGACGACGCCCCGCGACAGAGCGCCGCCGCCGGCGCCACGCCAAGCTCGCCCGACGCGTTCGCGATCGTGCGAGCCGCGCCCAGGAGGCAGTCGGCCTCCCCCGGGCCGGCGAGCGCGCAGAGCGGGCGGATCTTCGCGGCTGAGTAGCGTGCCTTCTCGGCGACGTCACGACCGAGCCCCTTTAGGCACGTGCTCGCCCACGTGCCCAGTCCCGAGCACGTCGCAGCCGCAGCCGCGTAGTCCTCTCCGTTCAGGGTGAGTATGCGCCAGCTCGCCCGGAGGTAGCATGAGCGCCGATCGCGCTCGGCCACGCGGCCGCACGGATGGAGGGGATCCTCGTCGTCGAGCCACGGCGACCGAAACCCGAATGCGGTGTTGATGTTTTCCATGAAGACCCCGCCTGCGCACGCCTTGTGATCCCACCCGGTGCCGAGGCGCGCGCAGATCGAGAGCGAGAGCGGCAGGTCGTAGCCCGTCTGGATCATCAGCCCGTGCCCCAGGCCGTGACGGCACTGGTAGTCGAGGAAGCCGCGAGGCCGGATGCCCTCGCCAACGCACACGGATCGCGCCGCGTCCACGAGCCCGGACTTCGACGTGATGCCGAGGAACGCCCGCTCGAGAATCCCGTGGTAGTAGCCGGAGACGCAGGCGGGCGAGCCGCGCGACAGCGTCCGGGCGACGTCCCCTCCGAACCGCTCCAATGCCCCGGCGCCGATGAAGTGCGCGATCCGGTGGCATCCCTTCTCGACTGCTGGGTCCGTGCCGAGCAGCCCCTCGAAGAGCTCGAGCGCTGGGCGGGGACCTTCCCGGAACGCGATGTTCCCGAAGGCCTGCTCGAGGCAGGACGACTCGCCAGCACAGTCCTCGAGCTCGGTGTCGTCCGCCACGAACTCCCCTGCGATCGGGTGGAACACGCCTCCGGCCGCCCCCTGCGCAACCGGGAGCCTGGAGCCCTCGCCCCTCTCCGAGAGCGCGAGGTACGCCACGGTAGGGACCACGATCAGCGGGATCGCAAGCGCGATCGGGATCAGGCGGAGACGGCCTCGTGACGGTCGCGTGCTCCCCATCGTACGAGCGGTATCGGCACCGCCGTACCGGCCGAAGAGCCGAATGTGACGAGACGATCGGCGAGAGGCTCTGCTAGCGTCCGGCCCTTCGAGCGCGCACCGGAGCGCACCCCTCGTATGAGACGCCACCGGACGACAGCCCGAGGGATCGTCATCTCCCTCCTCCTCGCTGGCCTCGCCGCCGCTGCGTCGGCGACCCCGGCCGCGACGACGAGCTCCGCCGCCGTGCCTCGCCTCGTCTTCCCGCTCGTCGCGAAGACCGAGCTGTGGGACAACTACGGCGACCCGCGCGGGAACGGGCGCCACGCCGGGATCGACATGGAGAACCCCTGGCGCGCGCCCGTCGTCGCGGTCGAGGACGGGCGGGTCAAGTACTGGGAGTCGAGCCTCGGCGGGTGCATGCTCTATCACTACGGGCGCAGCGGGACGACCTACCTCTACATCCACCTGAACGACGACCTCACCGCCCGCAACGACAACAAGGGCGGCTGCGTCCAGGGCGTCGCGTTCGCGGTGCCGAACGGCGCGAAGGTGACGGCGGGACAGCAGATCGGCTTCAACGGCGACTCCGGCGATGCGAGCGGCAACCCCCATCTCCACTTCGAGGTGCATCCGAACGACGGCGGCGACGTGAGCCCGTTCAGGCACCTCAAGCGGGCGGTCAGGCCGCTCTTCGCCGCGAAGCGGGGCGCCGTGTTCAGCCTCGGCCTCCGCGGCGACGTCGTGGCCGCCGGCGGGGGGACGATCGCGCTCGAGGTCGATCGCGTCCGCCAGTACCCCGGCGGGGGGTGGCTCGAGGTCGAGCCCCGCACGGTGGAGCTCACCGTCCCACTCGGCGTGACCCTTCCTCCGTCGCTCGGGCACGCTTCGTCCGCGCCTCTCAAGTCCGTGCGCAAGCCCGCAGCCGTGACGGCGTACACGCTCAAGGCGAACGCGACGCCCGAGGCGATCGTGGGCGCCCCGGGCGAGCTCCTGCTCGGACGCGTCGCTCCCTCGCGCTGATCCCAGAGCCCGAGCGACGCCGTGACTGCTGTCACCGAGGAGCAGGTCGGACACCCGTCCGGCCGACGCATCCTGGTCGTCACCTCGTATGTGCTCCTCGGTGCGACCCTGTGCTGGTCACGGCTCGTGCGACTCGGTCAGCCGCTCTGGAGCGACGAGATCCAGACGGTGACGAGGTTCGTACGCGGCGGTCCGAGGGAGATCCTCGCCGGCACGTACGTCGCGAACAACCACGAGCTGTACAGCCTCGTCACGTGGGTGACGACGCAGGTCGCCGGCGAGTCGGAGATCGCGCTTCGTCTCTGGTCGGTAGTCCCGTTCTTCGTCGGAGTCGCCATCGTCACGTACTGGCTACACATCCGCCTGGGCGCGCTGACAGGTCTTCTCTATCTGTTCCTCGCGACTGCCTCGCCTCTGCTTCTCGATCTCTCCCGGCAAGCACGCGGGTACGGCCTCGCGTACCTCGCGATGAGCATCGTCATCGTCGCGGCGCTCGAGGCCGACCGGAGCCCGCGAACCTGGACGATCGTCGCCTTCTGCGCGGCCGGCGTCGCCGGGACCTTGACGCTGCCACACTTCGCAGTCGCCTTCTTCACCATAGGGGTGGCCCTCCTCTCGCGTCCGCGCCTCCGACTCCCGATCGCCGCCGGCCTCGCGCTGGCAGCAGCAGTCATCCTCGTCTGGTACCTGCCACACCTGCGGCCGATCCTCGAGACGGCAGGCCAGGACTACGGGCGAGCGATCGACACGCGGTGGCTGGCGACGGCACCCCTCGACGAGACGCTCGTCCCCGCGTTCACGATCGCCGACGACGCGCTCCTGCGCCCGAACCTCGCCTCGCTGCTCTTCGTGGCCGTCCTGATCCCCCTCCTCGCGGCCAGTCCGCTGCTTCGCGCACGAGCGCCTGCGCTCATCCTCTGCTCGGGTGTGCTCGCGACGATCCTCGCCGTGTGGGTCACGGACGCGCAGGTCGTGCCACGGTTCTTCAGCTTCCTGCTGGTGCCGCTCTTCGTCCTCCTCGCCAGCGGCATCGCGGCCATCCTCACGCCCACCGTCCGCGCCCCGAGGCTTCGCCTCGTGCTCCCCGTGGCCATGATCCTTGCCATCGCCTTCTCGTTCACCTCGCTCGCGGCGAAGGTGGCACGCATGCCCCGCGAGTCGCTCGGCGCTGTCGCGTCGACGATCCGAGCCGAGGCTCCGGCATCCACCCCGGTGTACGCGCAGATTCGATACGCGGACGACCTCCTCTACCACGTGGGCCGGCCAATCGTGCGCGTTCGCACGGCCGCCGACGTCGCCGCCATGTGCTCGGGCCGGAGTCCCCTCTTCTTCGTTCGGTACCGACTGCTGCTGACGCCGCTCGAGGTGACGTGCACCGGCCGGCCGAACGCGCGCCATTGGAGGTTCGACCAGTACGCGCGCGGCGGACGCGCCGACCTCTGGTACATCCCGTCTGCTTCACACCGTTGACACGGCAGCCGATAGGTCGAGCAGGATTCGCGCGATGCCCGGAAGTCTCTCCATCCTCATGCCCGTGTTCAACGAGCGCTCGACCGTCGAGGCCGCGATCGAGGACGCCCTGAGCGCCGACCTCCCTGTCGAGAGCCGCCAGCTCGTGATCGTCGACGACGGCTCCACCGACGGGACGCGCGAGCTCCTCGCCTCCCGCGAGTGGCCCGACAACGTGAAGGTCGTCCACCACGACCGGAACCGGGGGAAGGGCGCCGCGGTGCGAACGGCGCTCCAGCACGCGACGGGCGACTTCGCGGCCATCCTCGACGCCGACCTCGAGTACCGCGCGGCCGACCTCGCGCACGTCCTCGAGCCGCTCGTGTCGGGAGAGGCGTCGGTCGTCTTCGGCACGCGCGCCTGGACCTCGCAGTCCTCGTTCAGCTTCTGGTACGTGATGGGCAACAAGGCGGTCACGCTCGCGACGAACGTCCTCTACAACTGCTGGATCTCGGACGTCATGACCTGCCACAAGGCGATGCGCACCGACCTCTTCCGCTC
>CAZODN010000150.1:0-4414 GCA_964578545.1 uncultured Gaiellales bacterium | reverse complement strand
GAACGGTGCCCCCTGACCTCGAGCGCCGCCTGCGCGGCGAACGCCGTCGGGGGCGACCACGGGGCGAAGCCCTGCCTCGACCGGCGATCCTCCTCCCCGCCCCCTGTGATCAGGAGCAGCGGCAGCAGGGCGCCGACGAGGACGGCAGCGAGTCTCACGGCAGCCTCGAGTCTCCTTCGCTTCGAGACGCCTGTCAACGCGGGCCGTCTCCGTGTGTCGTGCCGCGCGGGCCGGAGTCGAGGGGCCATCTCACGCCCTCCGGCTCGGGCGGGCAATCCGGCCGAACGCGCGGCGGCCGCCGTCCTCGCTCGTGAAGGCGGAGAGCTGGAGCACCTCGCCCTCGAACTCGAGCCCGGATCCGACCACGCGCTCGCCGCGCAGGCGCACGTCCTCGCCGAGGCCGGCCGAGGGCTGCCGCGTCGTCAGCGCCGTGCCGAGGCTCTCGACCAGCCCGTGGATCTCGGACGTGGGCGTCGCCGGGCGGTCCAGCCGCTCGAGCGCGTCGAGCAGGTAGCCGGCGCGGAGCTTCGGCCACAGGAGCGCGAACGCGTCCGGCCGCGAGACGAGGTCGAGGCAGAGCTTCGGCCCGAGCCCGAGGATCGCCCCGCACTGGCCCGGCTGGGCGGGGAAGGCGTCCTCGAGCGCGCGGATGTCCGACCGATACCTGCGGTGCGCGTCCAGCGCGGCGCCGGTGGGCGCGGCCACGTCCATGCGCATGAGCTTCTCGTGCACGGCGTCCCAGACCTCGCCCTGCGCGATGCCCCGTGCGAGCGGCCGGGCCGCCTGCGCCTGCGTCTTGCGCCGCCGTAGGTCCGCGTGTGAGATGTGCGGCGCCGCGCGGAAGTCGGCGCTGTCGCGCCGCCAGCGCCCCTGCTCGACGCAGGAGACGGGGATGCGGAGCGTCGTCTTCGCGTCCACGAGCACGCTCACGTTCAGGATGCGGTTCTGCTTGGCGCCGACGAGCTCCTCGCCGTCGTAGAGGAGGACGCGCTCGTCGAGCGGGTTCCGGACGACGAGCTCGGGAACGGTGCCCGCCTCGTCCACCTCGGTGACGCGCAGCCCGCGGGCGAGCGCCTCGTCCAGCGTGACGTAGGCGGCGACCGGGTCGCGGCGGGGGAAGAGGGGGCAGACGACGATCCCGCGGTGCTCCACGGGCTCGCCGAGCTGGATGTGGGTCAGGGTCTCGAGCATGGGGTGGCTCCTTCGGTCGTGTCGGGAGGGAGTCCGCCCCGGTCGCCGCGGCTCTTACGGCGCGATTGCGTTACACACTCTTGGCAAGTAGTGTGTAACCATGGCGCGAATGCGACGGATCCAGGTCGTGATCGACCCCGAGCTCGACGACCGCCTCGAGCGGGAGGCGGCCGCACGGCACGTGTCCAAGAGCGCGCTCGTCCGCGAGTGCGTCGAGCGCGGGATTCCCCCGGAGCACGGCGACAACGGCCTCCTGGCGCTGCTCGAGCTCTCGAAGGAGTTCCCCGACGTCGAGCCCGCGGACATCGACACCGTGCTGTACGGGCACCTCGAAGTCGACACGTGATCTTCGTCGACAGTTCGTTCTGGATCGCCGAGTCGCTACGACGCGATGGCCTCCACGACGACGCAGCGCGGCTCGCTCGCGCGCACTCGGACAAACGTCTCCTCACGACGAACCTGATCCTCGGTGAGAGCTGGACGTACATCCGGCGCCGCGTCGGGCATCGCTGGGCGATGCGCTGGCTCGACACCGTCCACGCCGCGCCACGGGTGCGGGTAGACCGCATCGACGCGGGTGTCGAGGCCGAGGCGTGGGCGTGGCTGCGCGTTCACGACGAGCGGCCGTACTCGTTCGTCGACGCGACGAGCTTCGCGCTCATGCGCAAGCTCCGCCTGACCGAGGCGCTCGCCTTCGACGGCGACTTCGAGGCGGCCGGCTTCGTCGAGCTCCGCCCGTAGCGTCGGCCGCGTCACGCGCGTCCTCGTGCCGCGAGCGTGCGTCGCCTCCTCCGCAGGGGAAGCCGCCGCGGCAGCCACGTCCGCGCCGCGATCGGGTGGTCGGCGAGGAGGTGGAACGCGAGCACGTCGAGGACGAAGAGGCGCGGAAGCCACTCGTAGACGGTCTGGAGCAGCTCCAAAGAGCTCATTCGCACGTCAGTCTGCCGCCGCCGGGCGCCTTCTTACCAGAGCTCCGGCAGGTAGAATCTGCCCTGCATCACGAGCGACGTGAGGGCCAGGCCCGATCGTCCACCAACCTGCTTCGCCGCAAGGTGGTTCAACGATGCGGCCCGGCTTCCGGGCAACGGCGAAAGGAACGGTGCGCGATCGCACGAGCCCTCCGAAAGGAGGACCCGATGCACGGAAACCTTCGTAAGATCGGACGGTGTCCGAGGTGACGACGTCTGCGATGCACGATGCGAGAGACGCGGAGGACAGACGACTCCTCGACGCCGGGGAGACGAACGCCCTCGTCGAGAGCTACTACGAGACGATCCTCCTCCGCTGCCGCCTCCGCTGCCGCAGCGAGGACGACGCCCTCGACTGCGCGCAGGGGGTCGCGCTCCGGCTCCTGTCCGAGCTCAAGCGTGGTCGCCGCTACGCCGTGCCCTACCGCGTGGTCGTGGCGAAGGTGATCGAGTGGACGGTCAAGGGCTTCTACCAGCGCGGTCGCGCCGTCCTCGTCGAGCTGGACGAGAACGTCCCCGACGAGGTCTTCGCGCAGGAGGGAAACCCGTACGCGGACTGGGAGACGCGCCACGACCTCGAGCGGGCGCTCCAAGAGCTTCCGCCCAAGGCCCGCCGGATCGCGCACATGCGGCTCGTGCTGGGGATGGAGATCGAGGAGATCGCCGCCGAGCTCGGCATGAAGCGAAACGCCGTCGACCAGGCGCTCCACCGCGTCTGCAACCGCCTGCGGGAGCTGTACGCGTGAGGTCGCGGGCCGAGCTCCT
This sequence comes from uncultured Gaiellales bacterium, assembly GCA_964578545.1. GTDB lineage: Bacteria > Actinomycetota > Thermoleophilia > Gaiellales > Gaiellaceae > GMQP-bins7. The sequence continues at coordinate 1,490 of CAZODN010000150.1, read as the reverse complement.
GTTCGAGGACTTCGCCGCCCGCTACGCGCGCGGCGAGCACCCGGACGTGCGCGACTACCTCGAGCGCGCCGGCGACGAGCGCGACGACTTCGCGGCGCTCGTCGACGGCTACCTCGCCTCGACCCCGGCTCGGCCCCCCTCGCCCGAGACGCTCGCGACCTTCGCCGAGCTCCTGCCCGAGGACACCGAGACGCCCCCGATGCTCGCCGCCCGCGTGCGCCTCGGCCTGCGCCGCTCGGAGGTCGTGCGCCACCTCATGCGGTTCCGCGGCCTTCCACCCGAGCGCGAGGAGAAGGTCGCCCGCTACTACCACGAGCTCGAGACCGGCCTCCTCGACCCGCGGGGTGTGCAGCCTCTCGTCTGGCACCACCTGGCGAAGATCTTCGGCACCGGCATCCGCCCGCTCATGCTCGGCCGGAACGAGCCGCCGCCGGTGCTCGTCGCCGCCTACTACCGGCTCTCCGACAGCGTGGCGGACGCCGAGCGGCTCGCGGCTCCGGCGGCGCCCGCTTCCGAGCCAGCCGAGCGCGACGAGGTGGACGCGCTCTTTACAGGCGCGTCCTGAAGGGCGAGGATGCCCTTGACTGTGGCAACGAAGTACGAGGAGCCGCGCGCGCACGCCGTCCGCGAGCGCTACCTCGAGAGGTTCCCGGGCGACGAGCTGCCGGTGCCCGTCGAGGCGATCGCCGAGGATCTCCTCGGCCTGCGGGTCGAGGAGCGCTGGGACATCGACTGCTCGGGGATGCTCCTGCCCGCCGAGAGGCGGATCGTGCTGAACGCGGAGGAGGGGGCGCCGGGCCAGGCGGACCCTCCCTTCCGCCGCTACCGCTTCACGATCGCCCATGAGATCGGCCACTGGGTCTGCCACTGCCTCGAGGGCCGCGCGCCCGATCCCGAGCCGTCCTACTGTCGCCCGGTCGATCTCACGGACGCCGCCGACCGCGCCCTCGAGCGCGAGGCGAACGTGTTCGCGGCGGAGCTCCTCATGCCGGAGCCGGCGGTGCGCGAGGCGTGGGGAGAACTGGAGGAAGTCGCCGCCTGCGCCCGACGGTTCGACGTGTCGCCGCTGGCAATGCACTGGAGGCTGTACGGCTTCGGCCTTCAAGACGAACCACCCGAGGGAGGGAGCTAGCGTGGCACGAGGCGGCTGGGCCGAGGAGATCTATCCCGCAGCGGAGCTCTTCGTCGAGCGCTCTCTCCGTGCGAGTGCGTCTTTCGTGACTGGGTCACCTGGAGTCTGGACGCCAGATGTGGCGGATGACTTCTACGAGCGCTTCGTGATCAATGAGGATCTAACTGCATCGTCATTTCTCGAGAAGCTCGCTCGACAGCTCTCCGGTGCGTCTGACGCGACCGTTCTGCTTGCTGCTGACCTGGTGGCCCTCTGCACGATTCCGGTTCACGACATGGGTTCTGGAACGAAGTCGAAGCGACTTCAGGCTGTCCTTTCCCTTCTCGATCCACCGCCTGAGGCTGACCCGATCATCCGT
>CAZODN010000149.1:0-4423 GCA_964578545.1 uncultured Gaiellales bacterium | reverse complement strand
GGCCGGTCTTCGTGACGTGCTTCTTCGTCTGGGCCTGCGACTACCTCGTCCTCGCCACGCTGCCCTCGCTCCCGGTCACGCTCGTGGCGCTCGCCGTCGGCGGCCTGGCGATCGGGCCGGTCAACCCGCTGCTGGGCACGCTCGGGTTCGAGCGCGTGCCCGCCGAGCTCCGAGGCCGCGTCGTGGGAGCGACGACGGCGGGCGCATGGGCCGCGATCCCTCTGGGCGTGCTGCTCGGCGGCGTCGCGGTGGACGTCCTGGGAGTCGCCGCCACCTTCCTGACGATCGGGATCTGCTACGTCGCGGTCACCGCGTTCGGGTTCTTCAACCCCGCGTTCCGCGAGATGGACCGCCCTCCGGCCCCGGACGTGCGGGACGGAGCGTCGGTGTCCGGCGCGCCCGGGTGCTACTCCGAGACGCCGGCCTCGCCAGTCAGCGCCCGAACGCGGTGTCCGCGCGGGTGACCGGCGGGACCGCGACAATCGCTCCGTGAGCGTCGCGCCACAGCCCGGCCCCGAGACCGTCGTCATGAAGTTCGGCGGCTCGTCGGTCGCCGACCCGGACAAGATCCGCCACGTCGCGCGCCGGCTGGTGGAGGCGCGCGAGCGTGGGCTCCGGGTCGTCGCGACCGTGTCCGCGATGGGCGACACGACGGACACGCTGCTCGAGCTCGCCGAGCGCGTCTCGCCACACCCGCAGCCGCGCGAGCTCGACATGCTGCTCACGACCGGCGAGCGCATCTCCTGCGCGCTCGTCGCGATGGCCGTCCACGACCTCGGGCACGAGGCGGTCTCGTTCACCGGCTCGCAGGCCGGGATCATCACCGACCCGGTTCACGGGAAGGCGAAGATCCGCGAGATCACGCCCGTCCGGATCCTCGAGGCGCTGGAGCGCGGGCAGATCGTGCTCGTCGCCGGGTTCCAGGGCTTCTCCCGCGAGACGATGGACATCACGACCCTCGGCCGCGGCGGCACGGACGCGACCGCGGTCGCCCTCGCTGCCGCCCTTGGCGCGACGTGCGAGATCTACTCGGACGTCGCCGGCGTGTTCACGGCCGACCCGCGAATCGTCCCCGACGCACGGAAGCTCTCGACGGTCTCGTACGAGGAGATGCTCGAGATGGCGGCCTCGGGCGCGAAGGTGCTCATGCTCCGCGCGGTGGAGCTCGCACGCGGGCAGCGCGTCCCGATCCACGCGCGCTCGACGTTCTCGGACGAGGAGGGGACACGGGTGGAAGACGTCGCGGGGATGGAGCAGCCGATCGTCTCGGCGGTCACGCACTCGGAGGACGAGGTGGTGTTCGCCCTTCGCGACGTGCCCGACCGCCCCGGCTCGGCGGCCGCGATCTTCGACGCCGTCGCGGCAGAGCACGTCAACGTGGACACGATCCTGCAGAACGTCGTGCACGGCTCGGCAGAGCTCTCCTTCTCCGTCCCGCAGGAGGACGTGCCCGCGACGCGGCGAGCGCTCTCGCGCGCGGAGGAGTCGCTCGGGCCGATCCAGGTCGACGAGATCGCGGACCTCGGGAAGGTGTCCATCATCGGCGCGGGAATGCGCTCCCACCCCGGCGTCGCGGCGCGCATGTTCCGAACGCTCGCGGACGAGGGGATCAACCTCCGGCTCATCTCGACCTCTCCGATCAAGATCTCCTGCCTCGTCTCGAGGTCGGACCTCGCGGCCGCCGTTCGCGCGCTCCACACAGCGTTCTCGCTCGGGGACACCACGCCTGGCGATGGGATGTAGTCTCACCGCATGACGGACGCAGAGCCCAAGCCGGCCGCGGCGGCGCCGACGCAGGGCCGCGGCCGTACGGCCGCGATGTGGGCCCTGCTCGTGCTCGCCGGGCTCCTCCTCGTCCTCTCCGCTTTCGCCGTCTGGGTCAACCGCGTCGCGCTGAACACGGCCGCGTTCACCGACACGAGCTCGGAGCTGCTCGCGGACGACGCGATCCGCTCCGCCGTGGCGACGAGGGCCGTCGACGAGCTCTACGCGGCGGTGGACGTGAAGGCCGAGATCGAGGGCCAGCTCCCCGAGGACTTCAAGTCGCTCGCGGGGCTCGCGTCGGCCGGGATCCGCCAGGCCTCGTACGAGATCGTCGACCGCGCGCTCGAGCAGCCCGCGCTCCAGAAGGCCTTCGCGCTCTCCGTCGAGCAGGCGCACACGACGCTGGTCGACGTCCTCGAAGGGGGTGGCGAGACGGCGTCCACCGAAGGCGGCGTCGTCACGCTCGACCTGAGCGCCGTCGTCCTCGAGGCCGCCGACCGCATCGGGATCCGCTCCCAGATCGAGGACAAGCTGCCCGAGGACGTCGGCAAGATCGAAGTGCTCCGGTCGGATCAGCTGGACACCGCCCAGGATGCGTTCCAGCTCCTGAAGACGCTGGCGTGGTTCCTGCCGGTCCTGACGCTCGTCGCGTTCGGGCTCGCGATCTGGGTCGCGCGCGACCGGCGCCGCGCGATCCGCGGCTTCGGGATCGTGGCGATCGTGGTCGGCGTCCTCGGGCTCGTGGCCGCGAACGTCACCGGCGGCTACATCGTCGACTCGCTCGTGAAGGACGAGGAAACGCGAACCGCCGCCGGGAACGCCTGGGACATCCTCACCGTGGCGATGCGCAGCTCGTTCCGGTGGCTCGTCGTCGTCGGCGTCCTGATCGTGGTCGGGGCGACCCTCGCCGGCACGGGGCGCCGGGCGCGCGCGGTGCAGCGCTGGCTCGCACCTGCGCTTCGCGAGCGCGCGTGGGCCTACACCGCGCTCGTCCTCGTCGTTCTCCTGCTGCTCGTCATGGGCCCGACGGTCGACTTCGTCAGGGTGCTCTGGATGCTCCTGCTCCTCGTCCTCGGCGCCATCTGGATCGAGATGGTGCGGACGACGACGCTGCTCGAGTACCCGGACGTCGGGGGGCCGGCGTTCATCGGCGACACGCGAGCGCGACTCTCGTCGTGGTGGAGCGCGCGCGGCGCCGGGGTTTCGGGGCCGGCGGCGGCTCCGGCGACCGTGGACGTCACGGCGAGGCTCGCAGGCCTCGCCGACCTGCACGCCAAGGGCGAGCTGACGGACGAGGAGTACGCGGCCGCCAAGGCGCAGGTCCTCGCCGGCGCGTAGGGGGACGGAGGCAGGCTCCGGACGAGCGGCGGCGAATCCCGCCCGCATGGGAACGTCGTCCCGTGTCGTCGACGCGCTCGTCCTCGCCGCCGTGTGGGGAGCCGCCATCGTCGTGCTCAGGGCGGTGCTGTGGCGGCTCTACGGCCGCTACGAGCGGCGGCTCGCCGAGAAGGACTCGGCGGTCGCAGCCCGGCGGAGGACGACGTTCGCGATTCTGCTCCGCGTCGTCGTCGCGCTGGCGGTGCTCATCGGGATCTGGAGCGTCCTGAGGGTCTTCCCCGCGACGACCGAGGTGGCCAACGCCTTCCTCGCCTCCAGCGCAGTGCTCGCGGTGGTCGCCGGCGTCGCGCTCTCGAACCCGCTCGGGAACCTCGGGTCGGGCGTCCTCCTCGCCTTCACGCAGCCCGTTCGCCTCGGCGACCGGATCACGGTCGCCGAGCACACGGGAGCCGTGAAGGAGATCACGCTGAGCTACACGACGCTCGTCACGGACGAGGGCGACCACGTCTTCGTCCCCAACCAGACGATGGTGTCGCAGACCATCGTCAACCGCTCGGTCGGCGCGCACGCGGCGTAGGCCGTTCGTCCCGAACGGCTCAGAGCTCGGTGCTCTCCCCCGGCCGGAGAACCGTGACCGGGACGCCCGGCGCGATCTTCTGCATCTCGACGACGAACGCGCTCGCGGGGAGGTCGACGAAGCCTGGCGTCCTACGCAGGCCGAGGTGGATGGGGAAGTACGTGCCCCAGTGGATCGGGACGACGCGCCGGGGACGGATGCGCACGACCGCCTCGGCTGCCCCCGCCGGATCGAGATGCCCGGCGCCGAGACCCGGCCCCCAGCCCCAGATCGGGATGAGCCCGACGTCGACGGGGCCGATCTCGGACATCCCGTCGAAGAGGTCGGTGTCGCCGGCGAAGTACACGGACCGGGAGCCCGTCACGACGTACCCGACCGGATCCGCCGACGCTCCGAACGGCCCTCGGCTGCGATCGTGATCCGCCTCGACCGCGAGGATCTCGAGAGCGCCGATGGCGAACCGCTCGCCGAGCTCGACCTCGAGGACGGACTCGAACTTCCGCTTCCGCAGCAGCCCGCCGAGCCCGCGGGGGACGACGAGCGGGAGCTTCTTCCCGAGGCGCTCGAGCGAGGGGAGGTCGAGGTGGTCGTAGTGCGCGTGCGAGATGAGCACGGCGTCCACGCCGCGGAGCGCCTTCGCGTCCACCGGCACGGCGCGACGGAGGTGCGCCACGCGGTTGCGGAGCAGCGGGTCGGTGAGCAGGCGCACGCCGTCGAGGTCGATGACGACGGTCGCGTGCCCCA
>CAZODN010000148.1:0-4434 GCA_964578545.1 uncultured Gaiellales bacterium | reverse complement strand
CGACGAAGATGTCGTGATTGCCGTCGCGGTTGCTCACGAACGCGATCCTCCGGCCGTCCGGAGACCACGCAGGATGGGAGGCGAAGCCTGGGCTCGGGGCGCCTGCTTGGAGCGCAGGCGCGATGCCGTGAGCGAGCCTGTGCAGTTCGTTGCCATCCGCATTCACGACGTAGATGTCGGCGCGGCCGCCAAAGTGGCCATTGAGATGGCCACGGATACGGACGAAGGCGATCCTTCGTCCGTCGGGCGACCAAGCGAGGTCCCCGTCTCGGTGCGGGCTCCGCGTCAGCCAGCGGCGCTCGCTCCCGTCCGCGTTGACGACGTAGATCTGCGAGCGGCAATCAGCGCTTCGCACTCGTGCGAGCGCGAGCTCGCGCCAGTTCGGAGACCATTCCGGGTAGGGGAACGGGCAGGACGGCCCACCCTGGCTGCCCTCGAGTCCCAACTCGCTCGTCAGGTTGCGCAGCCCGCTGCCGTCCGCGTTCATCACGTAGAACTCAAAGGGGCCCCACTGGCGACCTGCGATCGCCAGAGCCCCGAAGGTCACGCGCCGCCCGTCGGGCGACCACGTGGGGGCGAGGGTTGTCATCGCGCTTCGCCGTGCCCCGACGAGGAAGTCGCGCACGGTGCCGAAGGCGGAGGTGCTTGCCAGCGCGATGACGAGAGCCGCAGCAGCGACCACGACGAAGCGTCGACGACGACGGCTCCGGCGCACGCCATCCCCGTGCGCGGGCTCGCGCTCCATCGCACCCGCGAGCAAGAACGATGCGCGCCGTTGCGCCTCTTCGCTTGGACGGGCGGCGCCGCGATTGAAGCTGCGAAAGACGTCGAGCTCATCCATTCCCGTTTGCTCCTGTGGTCGCGAAAGTGAAGACGTCGGGCTCGGTTGCCAGCTCGCGCCTGGCGATCACGCGCGCGCGGTGGAGCCAGCTGGCCACCGTGCCGACCGGGACCTCGAGAGCCGAAGCGATCTCGTCGTAGCTCAGATCCCCGACCGCGTACAGAAGAAGAGCATCACGCTCTCGCGGCTTCATCGCGGCGAGAGCTCGGGCGAGCTCGACGCCGTGAGACGAGTCGTCGACTCGGGTCGTCTCGTCTTCGTAAGCGACCCAGTCGTTGACTCCATGGCGTGCGAAGGCGTTCAGCTGTCTGCGTTCGACCCGCCGTCGGCGACGAAGCAAGTTGGTTGCGATGCCGTAGAGCCACGGCAGGACGCTGCCCGTGGAGCGACAGCTCGCGCGCCGCTCGAACGCGAGCGCGAACGTCTCTGCAGCGAGCTCGTCGGCAATGTCGTAACCCGCCCGTCGATGGAGGTACCTGTGGACGGCATCGAAATGCCGGTCGAAGACCAGCTCGAACGCCTTCGGCTCGCCCAACGAGCGAGCCAGGACATCTGCGTCCGACGGATTGGTCTCCATCACCGAGTATGTGCCCGATGTTCTGCTTTCGCTTTCAGTTGCCAAAGCAAATTTCAAGCACGTGGCAGCACCTCCGACACGCCGGGGCTACCGCACGGTCAAGCGACACTCCTGAACACTCGCGCAGCCGAGCGGCTGACATCTATGGCGGTCGCTACCGCGAACCCTGACTACTTCGCCAGCGGCTGGTCAGCCCACCAATCGCGCTGGCCATCGACATCGGCGCGTGGATCCTCGCCAAGATTGGGCGCGCCGATAACGAGGATCTCCAGACCCTCCGGCCCGGCCTCGTAGCCTCGCCACGTGCCGGGCGGGACGCGCACGGCGTCCCACTCCTCGAACTCGACGATCTCGTCGTCGACTTTCATCCGCCCGCTCCCGCGCAGGACCACGTACACCTCCTCTTGCGTCTCGTGCGTGTGGCCGTACGGAAAGCGATAGCCGGGCGGGACGCGCTGGTAGCTCAGGGCGGCTTTCTCGAGCTCGAGCGCCTTGGTCGCCGCGCGGAACTCCAGGTCCGGCGCGCCGTGGAACCTGTGGCCGATGTCCTCCAGATCCTCCTTGATGTTTCGGAGCGTGAACGGCACGGCGCGATCCTATGGCACTGACCTGCGTGGCATCGCCGGTCGGCTCTCAGTTGCCCACGACCGGGTCGGGCATGAACTCGCGGATCTCTTGATCACAGCGACAGGCGGTCGCGATCTTCGCAGCCCACTCCACGGCAGCCTCGCGAGATGGCACGTCGAGGATGGTGAGCCCACCGTCGAGCTCCTTGGTCTGCGGATACGTGCCGGTGGTGATCGTCCCGCCGCCGGACACCAGGACGGGAGCGACGTCCTCGGACAAACCGCCGCCGAACACCCACACACCAGCGTCCATCGCCTCTCGGGCGACCGCACGAGCGGCATCTCCCACGGCCGGGAACTCCTCGGGGGGGATGTGATCCATCGCGCTGCTTGGGAACGAGATCATGTATCTCGGCATCTGCGACTCCTTTCACGGCGGCCTGCCTCGGCCGCATCACAGCCTCGCTGCGTACGCCGTAGAGACTGACAGACCGCCGAAGACTCATCGCTCCCCCGGCCGACCGGGTTCACGTCGTCAAAGAGACCCACACTCGCGCAGGCGAGACGGCCCGGCCTCGGCCGCTCAATGCAGCGCCCTGATCGCACCTTCGAGCACGACCTGCTTCTGCACCAAGGGGTCTGCACCAGGGGGGTCAGGTTCCTGGTGTTGCACGAGTCGACGATCGTACGCAACGATCGGGACCTGACCCCCTGTTGCGCTCGGCCGGCGACGTCTACGCGGCATCGCTCGCTCGAGGTGCCGCCCCCGGAGCATTCCGAGTCCACTAGCATCGCGCCGTGCGCGAGCTCGCTCCGGGTGTCTGGCACTGGCAGGGAGTGCACCCGCAGTGGCGCGACGGCGAGCCGTGGGATCCGAACGTCTCGTCGTATGCGATCGACGACGGGCGGCGGCTCCTGGTGTTCGACCCGATCGCGCCGCCGGCGGAGCTCTTCGAGCTCGCGGCCGGGCGGGACCCGGTGGTCGTGCTCACGTCACCGTGGCACGAGCGCGACATGCAGCTCCTCGTCGAACGGCTCGGCGTCCCCGTGTACGCGCCCCGGCCGGACTCGGCGCAAGACCTCATGGACAAGTGGGGCGTCACCGCGGAGCAGGCGGGAGACGGGAGCCCGGATCTCGTCTGGCTCCGCGCGGAGGCGGCTGACCACTGGCGGCCGTACACGGCCGACGGGCCGTTGCCCTCCGGTCTCGAGCCTTTCGAGGGCAGGGAGCCGAACGACGTCGTCCTCTGGGTCGAGAGCCACCGCGCGGTCGTCTCCGGCGACACGCTGGCGGACTTCGGCGAGGGCCTCGATGTCTCGGCGCGCTGGCTCCGCGAAGGTGTGACGCGCGAGTCGCGCGTCGAGCGGCTGCGCCCGCTCCTCGACAAGCCCGTCGAGCACGTGCTCGCGACGCACGGCGGGCCGTTCGATCGCGCCGCGCTCGAGCGCGCGCTCTCCTGACGCCGACCATGACCGCCGAGCTCAGGATCGTCCCCGCCAACGAGGCCAGTTGCGAGGACCTCGAGGCCGTGTTCGGATCGCGCGGCGAGGCACGCAAGTGCCAGTGCCAGCGGTACAAGCTGGAGCGGGGCGAGGCGTTCAAGACGTTCCCCGTCGAGGAGCGCGCCCACCGCCTGCGCATGCAGACCGAGTGCGGTCACCCGGGGTCGACGACCACGAGTGGCCTCGTCGCCTACCTCGACGGCGAGCCGGTCGGCTGGTGCGCCGTCGAGCCGCGCACGGCCTACCCGGGTCTGCTGCGCGTGTACCGGGTTCCCTGGGAAGGGCGCGACGAGGACAAGGCCGACGACACGGTCTGGGCCGTGACCTGCCTCCTCGTGCGGGCGGGATACCGGCGCCGCAGGATCAGCTACGCGCTCGCCCGCGCCGCCGTCGAGTTCGCGCGGGAGCGCGGCGCCCGTGCCCTCGAGGGCTACCCGATGCTCACCGAGCCGGGGAAGGAGATCACGTGGGGCGAGCTCCACGTCGGGAGCCGGAGCGTCTTCGAGGCGGCCGGCTTCAGGGAGGTGAGCCACCCGACCCCGCGACGGGTCGTCATGCGCATCGACTTCTGAGCCCCGCGCTACTGGCCGTCGTGGCGCTCGATCGACGCCGCGACCGGGAGCCAGTGCTGCCGTCGCGAGTCGTAGCCGGACTCGGTCGGCGCCGGAAAGGACGGGTCGGCGAACGAGCCGACCGACACGACGATCAGGTCGGGCTCGTCGGGCTCGGTGTAGAAGACGTTCGAGCCGCACTCGGGGCAGAAGTGGAAGTCGTGCGGCTTGCGGTCGGCCTCGTCGGAGATCCGGGTGTACGTCTCGTAGCGGCCGACCACGTGCACCTGATCCGGCGTGAACGCCGCCTGCATCCCGAAGGCGCTCCCCGTTCGCCGCTGGCAGGCGAGGCAGTGGCAGATCCCGACCACGAACGGGTCGCCCTCCACTTCCAGG
>CAZODN010000147.1:0-4530 GCA_964578545.1 uncultured Gaiellales bacterium | reverse complement strand
CAGAACGTCCTCAAGCACACGCTCGAGGTCGTCCACCTCGGCGGGATCATGGCCGCGGAGCTCAAGGCCGGCGTCAAGACGACGAAGCGCGCCGCGCTCCTGCACGACATCGGCAAGGCGATGAGCCACGAGGTCGAGGGCTCGCACGCGCTCATCTCCGCGCAGCTCGCCCGCCGCTACGGCGAGTCCGAGGGGGTCGCGCACGCGATCGAGGCGCACCACTACGAGGTCCAGCCACAGACGGTGGAGGCGGTCCTGCTCATCTCGGCCGACGCGATCTCCGCGTCCCGCCCGGGCGCGCGAGGCGAGAGCCTGGAGAGCTACATCCGGCGCCTCGAGGCGCTCGAGGAGATCGCGACCTCGAAGCCCGGCGTGGCGAAGGCGTACGCCCTGCAGGCCGGCCGCGAGATCCGCGTCATCGTCGAGCCGAGCGAGGTGGACGACGACGGCGCCGCCCTCCTGTCGCACGAGATCGCCCGCGAGATCGAGGACCAGCTCGAGTACCCCGGCCAAGTCAAGGTGATCGTCATCCGCGAGAGCCGCGCGGTCGAGGTCGCGAAGTAGGGCCGCGGTCGAGCGCGCCCCGCGCCCAGTGGGAACGGCAGCGCGCGGTCTACACTGGCCCGCTGATGAGGCGGTACCACGTCACGACCTTCGGGTGCCAGATGAACGCCCACGACTCGGAGCGGATCAAGGGCATGCTCGAGTCGCTCGGGCTCGGCGAGACGCAGAGCCCGGAGGCCGCGGACGTGCTCGTCTTCAACACGTGCACGATCCGCGAGAAGCCGGACACCCGCCTCGCGGCGTACCTGGGCAACGCCGCCGCGTGGAAGCGCGAGCGGCCGGACCTCGTGATCGCGGTCGGAGGCTGCTTCGCGGAGGCCCAACGTGAGCGGATCTTCGAGCTGTATCCATTCGTCGACGTGGCGTTCGGGCCGGGGTCGATCCCGCACCTCGGCGAGTGGATCGGCGCGGGCGGGCACGCTCTCCCACGGGGCAGGTTCGGGAGTCACGAGCACTTCGCGGCCGACCTCCCGCAGCACCGCGAGCGGCGATTCCAGGCGTGGGTGCAGGTCTCGATGGGCTGCAACTCGGCGTGCGCCTACTGCATCGTGCCCGCCGTCAGGGGGCGGGAGCAGAGCAGGCGGCCGGGCGAGATCGTCGCCGAGGTCACGCGGCTGGCTGCCGAGGGCGTGCGGGAGATCACCCTCCTCGGTCAGAACGTCAACTCCTGGGGCCGGGACCTCGCGCCGGGCCTCCACACGGAGTTCGGTGAGCTGCTCCGGGCGTGCGACGCCGTCGCGGGGATCGAGCGCATTCGGTTCACGAGCCCGCACCCGAAGGACTTCCGGGCTCCCGTGATCGAGGCGATGGCGGAGTGCCCGAGCGTGTGCGAGCACGTGCACCTCCCGCTCCAGTCCGGGTCCTCCCGCATCCTCAAACGCATGCGGAGGACCTACGACCGCGATCGCTACCTCCGACTCGTCGACGAGCTTCGCGCGGCGATCCCGGACCTCGCGCTCGGTACCGACCTCATCGTCGGATTCCCGGGCGAGACCGATGCCGACTTCGAGGAGACGCTCGCCGTGGTCGAGCACGTGCGCTTCGACAGCGCCTTCACCTTCATCTTCTCGCCTCGCGCGGGAACGGAGGCCGCCGCCATGCCCGACCAGGTGCCGGAGGAACTGAAGCACGCGCGCTTGGAGACGCTCGTGGACGTCGTGCAACGGATCGCCGCCGAGCGGAACGCGGAGCGGATCGGAGCAGTGGAGGAGGTGCTCGTGGAGGGACCGAGTCGGACCGATCCGACACACCTGCGCGGTCGGACGCGCCGGAACACGACGGTCAACTTCATCGGGGACGAGCGGGCGGGCGACCTCGCGGAGGTGCTCGTCGAGAGCGCGACCTCCACGACGCTGCGGGGCCGGACGGCCAGCGCTCGCGAGCGTGTAGGCGCAGAACGTGGACACTCTCGGCACGGTCTGTGACACACGCGTACACGTTTCGGGGTTACGCTGGAGGCGGGTGGTGGGCCGGGGTGCCCCACAGGGCATGACCGTTTCGGCCCCCGAGGTCTACGCGATCTTCGGCCCCACGGCGTCGGGCAAGACCGAGGTCGCGGAGCTCCTCGCCGACCGCCTCGGCACCGCGGTGGTCTCGGCCGACGCGCTCCAGGTCTACCGGGGCTTTCCGGTCCTCACGAACCAGCCGGCCCGACCGACGCGCCTCGTCGGCATCCGCGACCTCCACGAGGAGATGTCCGTCGGGGAGTACGCCGCGCTTGCGCACGAGGCGATCGACGCCCTCGTCGCCGCGCACGGCACGGCCGTCGTCGCCGGCGGGACGGGCCTCTACCTCCGCTCGGCGCTCGCCGACCTCTCCATTCCGCCGGCTCCCGGCGACGGCGTCCGCGAGCGCTGGGAGCGCCTCTACGACGCCGGTCCCGAGGCTGCCCACGCGCGCCTCGCCGAGCTCGACCCGGCCGCAGCCCGCGCCGTCCACCCGCACGACCGCCGGCGCGTCGTGCGGGCGCTCGAGCTCGCGGAGGTCGGCGCCTCGCTCGTTCCCCGCGAGGACGGGCTCTGGTCGGAGGCGGTTCGGCGCCCGACGCTGGTCGTCGGCCTCGACCTGCCCGCCGAGGTGCTCGAGCGTCGGATCGAGGAGCGGACGGCGCGAATGCTCGCGCGTGGCGCCGTCGAGGAGGCTCGACGGGCCTACGCCGAGCCGATCTCACGAACGGCGGCGAAGGCCCTCGGGCTCGAGGAGCTGGCGACGCTCCCCACCGACGTGGCCGCGACGCGGCTCGTCGCCCGGACGCGCCGCTACGCCGCCTACCAGCGCAAGTGGATGCGGCGGATCCCCGGTCTCGTCCCCGTCGACGCGTCGCGCCCGCCCGAGGAGGTGGTGGATGCGATCCTCGACCTGGCAGGCGCTCGGTAACACCTACCGGCTCGTCGAGCCCGAAGGCCGCCCGCTCGACGCGCGTCGCGCGCGGAAGCTCGCGGCCGGGACGGACGGCGTGCTCGAGGTGGTCGCCGTGCGCCCGAGCGCCGTCGAGATCGTGATCTGGAACCCCGACGGCTCGCAGGCGGAGCTCTCCGGGAACGGCACGCGCATCGCGGCCGCCTGGCTGCTGGCGGAGACCGGGGCGAAGGAGGCCGACGTCGTGACGGCGGGTCGGGTGACGCGGGCGCGGCTCCTCGAGGACGGGAACATCGAGCAGGACCTCGGGGAGGTGACCGTCGGAGAGCCGGAGAGCGTCGCCGGCGTCGTCGTCACGCCGGTGTCGGTCGGCAACCCCCATGCCGTGGTCGTCGGCGACCCGGACGACATCGCCCGCATCGGCCCGCTCCTCGAGTGCCACCCGCGGTTCCCGAATCGGACGAACGTGCAGGTCGTTCGCATCGACGGTCCGGGTGAGGTGACCGCGCGGGTCTGGGAGCGCGGCGTGGGCGAGACGCGGTCGTCCGGCACGAGCGCGGTCGCGGTCGCCGCCGCGACGCACCCCTCGGGAGACGTCCTCGTGCACTTCCCGGGCGGAGACCTCCGCGTCGGGTTGCGCGACGGTCGGGGGAGCCTCGTCGGCCCGGTCGAGCGCGTCGACTGACCGTCAGGGCTGCGCGAGCTCGACGAGCCGGCCGTCGGGGTCGCGGAGGTACGCCGAATGCCCCCACGGGAAGTCGCGCGGCTCGACGAGGATCGCGAGGCCGTGCTCTCTCAGCACCGCGCAGGAGGCATCGACGTCTGCGACCGAGACGGCGACGTGATCCTCGTTCGGAGGGCCGTCCTCCGCGGCGGGAGCACGCGCGTGGACGAGCACCTTGACGGCGTCCGCGGCGAAGAGGGCGCCTCCGGGCCACTCCGAGACCGGCTCGGAGTCGAGCACGACGCGGTAGAAGGCCACGGTCGCCTCGACGTCGTCCGTGAAGAGCGCGATCTCCGCGACGCCGCTCACGTCGCGATCTCGAACTCGCGGAGCACGTCGTTCAGCGACGTCTTCAGGTCGGTGGAGGCGCTGCGCTCGCCGACGATGAGCGCGCAGGGGATCTCGTAGCGGCCGGCCCGGTACTCCTTGGGGCGCGTTCCCGGCAGGACGACCGACCGCGGCGGCACGTAGCCGCGGTGCTCGACGGGCTCCGTCCCCGTGACGTCGATCACGGGGACGGACGCCGAGAGCACGACGTTCGGCGCGAGCACGGCGCCGGCTCCGACGACCACGCCCTCTACGACGACCGCGCGCGAGCCGAGGAAGGCGCCGTCCTCGACGATCACGGGGCGCGCCTGCGGCGGCTCGAGGACGCCTCCGATCCCGACGCCGCCCGAGAGGTGCACGTCGGCGCCGATCTGGGCGCACGAGCCGACCGTCGCCCAGGTGTCCACCATCGTCCGCGGCCCGACCCAGGCGCCGATGTTCACGTACCCGGGCATGAGCACGACGCCCTCGGAGAGGAACGAGCCGTAGCGCGCGACCCCGGGCGGCACGACCCGGACGCCGCGCGCCGCGTAGTCGCTCTTGACCGGGACCTTGTC
>CAZODN010000146.1:0-4618 GCA_964578545.1 uncultured Gaiellales bacterium | reverse complement strand
GCGGTCGAGCGGCCGATGCCGTAGATGTAGGTCAGCCCGATCTCGAGCCGCTTCTGCGTGGGGAGGTTGACGCCTGCGATACGGGCCATGCGCTACCCCTGCCTCTGCTTGTGGCGCGGGTTCGAGCAGATGACCATGGTGCGCCCGTGCCGCTTGATCACGCGGCAGCGCTCGCACATGGGCTTGACGGACGGGCGTACTTTCACGGGGGCTCCGGTTACTTCATCCGAAAGGTGATGCGGCCGCGCGTCAGGTCGTAGGGAGAGAGCTCGACCTTGACCCGGTCGCCGGGCAGGATGCGGATGTAGTGCTTGCGCATCTTCCCCGAGATCCTGGCGAGCACGCTGTGCCCGTTGTCGAGCTGGACGCGGAACATCGTGCTCGGCAGAGCCTCGACGACCTCGCCTTCGACCTCGATCTTCTCTTCCTTGACAGCCACGTCGTGCGCGAGCGAACCCTTTCGGTGGTCGGATTTCCTGGAGAGACAGCGCAGCGACCAAGCGGTCGGCGCCGCGGCCCGTCATCGTAGCAGAGCGGGCGATTCGGCCCCCCGAGACGTGCCCGTCGCGGTCGTCGTGCCCGACGGCGAGCGGATCGCTCGTCTCGAAGCGTCTCACGGCGCCTGATCCACCTCGACCTCGGCGGCGGCGCGGACGGGGACGCCGACGCGCGGCGTCAGGATGCGCGGGCCCTCCTTCGTGATGGCGACGGTGTGCTCGAAGTGGGCGGACCGCGACCCGTCGGCAGTCCGGATCGTCCAGCCGTCGTCCATCACGACGACCTCGGAGTCGCCTGCGGTGATCATCGGCTCGATGGCGATCGTCATCCCCTCGGAGAGCCGGGGCCCGCGGCCGGGTAGGCCGAAGTTCGGGACGTGCGGGTCTTCGTGGTAGTACCGGCCGACGCCGTGGCCGACGAGGCTGCGCACGACGGAGAACCCCGCCGACTCGACCACGTCCTGGATCGCCGCCGAGATGTCGCCGACCCGGTTCCCCGGGACCGCCTGCGCGATCCCCGCCTCGAGAGCGTCCTGGGCGGTGTCGAGGAGCCGCTGCGAGCGCTCGTCGATCTCGCCGACCGCGAACGTGTAGGCGCTGTCGGCGATGACCGAGCCCAGCGTGACGCCGACGTCGATCGTCACGAGGTCGCTGTCCTGCACGACGTAGCGGTCCGGGATGCCGTGGACGACCACGTCGTTCACCGAGATGCAGATCGCCTTCGGGTAGCCCTTGTACCCCTCCGACGTCGGGATGCCGCCGTGCTCGCGGATGAACGCCCCGGCCGCGTCGTCGAGCTCCTCCGTCGTCACGCCCGGAGCGAGCAGGCGCCCGACGTGCGCGATCGTCTCGGCGACGAGCGCGCCGGCGGCGGCCATCTTCTCGATCTCGCGCGCGCTCTTGCGGATGATCATGACGCGGCTCCCGACGCGGCGAGCGCCGCCTCGATGGCCGCATAGACCTCGTCCACCGTCCGCTCCCCGTCGACGGCGACGAGCTCGCCGGCGGCGCGGTAGCGCTCGACGACCGGGCGCGTCAGCTCGTGGTAGAGGCGCAGCCTGTTCTCGATCACCTCGGGCGTGTCGTCGGCGCGGCCCTCCTCCCGGGCGCGGCCGAGCATCCGGCTCAGCGCCTCGGCGTCGGACACCTCGAGGAGGATCACCGTGTCGAGCGGCTTCCCGATCTCGTCGAGCATCGCGTCGAGCGCCTCGGCCTGGGCGAGCGTCCGGGGGAAGCCGTCCAGCACGAAGCCGTCCTCGTCCGCGAGCCGCTCGCGGATGAGGTCGACCATGAGCGCGTCGGGCACGAGGTCGCCGCGCTCGAGGATCGGCTGGACACGGCGCCCGAGCTCGGTCCCGCTCGCGACGGCCGCCCTGAGGATGTCCCCGGTGGAGACGTGCGGCACGCCGTGGGCGTCGGCGATCCGCTTCGCTTGCGTGCCCTTCCCGGACCCCTGCGGCCCGAGGATGAGAACCCTCACGCCGGCCCCGCTACTTGAGGAAGCCCTCGTAGGAGCGCATCATCATCTGCGACTCCATCTGCCGCATGGTGTCGAGCGCGACTCCGACGACGATCAGCACCGAGGTGCCGCCGAGCGCGCCGGCGCTCGCCTGCGAGAACCCCCCGTAGCGGATGAAGAGGCTCGGGAGCACGGCCACGAGCGCGAGGAACAGCGAGCCCGGCAGCGTCAGCCGCGAGAGGACGCGGTCGAGGTACTGCGCGGTCGGCGGCCCCGGGCGGATGCCGGGGATGTAGCCGCCGTAGCGGCGGAGGTTGTCGGCCTGGTCGACGGGGTTGAACTGGACCGCCGTGTAGAAGTACGTGAAGACGACGATCAGGAGGCCCTCGATCATCAGGTACGCCCAGCTGCCGGGCTGGAAGTGCTGGTTCACGAAGTCCTGCGTCGTCGGGAAGTACTGCGCGATCGTCGGCGGGAAGGCGAGGATGGCGGCGGCGAAGATGATCGGGATGACGCCCGCCATGTTCACGCGCAGCGGGAGGTAGGTCGAGCCGCCGGCCGTCATCTTACGGCCCACCATCCGCTTCGCGTACTGGATCGGGATCCGCCGCTGGCCCTCCTGCACGAACACGACGGCCGCGGTGATGCCGACCGCGATGAGCGGGAAGAAGAGCTTCTCCATCGGGCCGCCGTTCCACCAGGCCGCGAGCCCGAGCGGGACGCCGACGAGGATCGAGGCGAAGATGAGGATCGAGATGCCGTTGCCGATGCCGCGCTTGGTGATGAGCTCGCCCATCCACATGAGGAGCGTCGTCCCGGCGGTGAGGGACACGATGATGAGGATCATCTCGCCCGAGCCGGCGTCGAGGGCGCCCTGGTTCTTGAACAGGAACGCGTAGCCGGTCGCCTGCGCGGCGGCGAGCACGACGGTCAGGTACCGGGTGTACTGCGTGATCTTGGCGTAGCCCGCCTCACCTTCCTTCTGCAGCTCGCCCAGCCGCGGGATGACGACCGTCATGAGCTGGAGGATGATCGAGGCCGTGACGTACGGCATGATCCCGAGCGCGAACAGGGAGAACTGCGACAGCGCCCCTCCCGAGAAGAGGTTCAGGAGGCCGAGGATCGTGCCGCCCTGGCCCGAGAAGTAGTCCTTGATCGTCTGCGAGTCGACGCCCGGCGCCGGGATCCACGAGCCGAGGCGGTAGATCGCGAGGATCATCGCCGTGAAGAGGACGCGCCGACGGAGCTCCGGCACCCGCCATGCGTTCGCGAGCCAGCTGAACATCGGGCGAGAGCGCTACTCCGTCGGCTCGGCCTCGGCCGATGCCTCGTCCGCCTGCGCCACGGCCCCCGGCTCGGAGGGCTCCACGGCCGGCGCGGCCGCCTTGTGCCGCTTCCGCCTGCGCTCGACCGGCTCCTTGAGGCGCGTGACGGAGCCGCCCGCGGCCTCGATCTTCTCGACGGCCGACGTCGAGAACGAGTGCGCCGTGACCGAGAGCTTCTTCGTGAGCTCCCCTGCGCCGAGCACCTTCACGTCCACCGACAGCTTCCGGATGAGCCCTGCCGCCTTGAGCGTCTCGGGCGTCACCTCGGCGCCGGCATCGAAGCGCGCCTCGAGGTCGGCGACGTTCACCGGCTGGTTGTAGGTGCGGAACGGGCCGATAGGCATCGCGTCCGCGGACGTGTTGCCGCGGAGCTTGCCCACGCGCATGTCGATCGGCATCTGGCCGCCCTCGAAGCCGGCGGGCATCGCGTGCGAGCCCGAGCGGGACTTCTGGCCCTTGATGCCGCGACCCGAGTACCGGCCCTTGCCCGAGCCGAGCCCGCGCCCCACGCGCTTGCGCGCCTTGCGCGGCTGCGCTGGCTCGAGGTTCGAGAGGTTCAGCTCGCCGGCCATCGCTACGCCTCCTCGACGCGGACGAGGTGTCGGACGTGCCGGAGCATGCCCTGGAGCTGCGGCGAGTCCTCGTGCTCGGCGCTGCGGCCGATCTTGCCGAGGCCGAGCGCCCGCAGAGTGCCCTCGTGCTTGTACGTCTGCCCGATGGTGCTCCGAACCTGGGTGATCTTGAGCTTGCTCACGCGGACGCCTCCGCCTCCACGGCCTCGGAGGCCTCCGCGGCCTCGGTCGCCGCCGCGGCCGCCGCCTCGCGCTCGCGCGTTGCGGCGCGCGGGATGGGCAGGACCTCGGCGATGGTCTTCCCGCGGAGCTGCGCGACCTCCTCGGGCCGCACGAGCCGGCGGAGCCCGTCGATCGTGGCCCGCGTCATGTTGATCGGCGTCGTCGTCCCGAGGCTCTTCGCGAGCACGTCGCGGATGCCGGCGAGCTCGAGGACGGCACGGACGCCGCCGCCGGCGATGACGCCGGTTCCCTCGCTCGCCGGGCGCAGCACGACCCGCGCCGCGTCGGACCGGCCGACGATCTCGTGGGTGATGGTCTGGCCGTGCTTCGGCACCGTGAAGAGGTTCTTGCGGGCGTCCTCGACGGCCTTCGAGATGGCGAGCGGAACCTCGCGCGCCTTCCCGTAGCCGAGGCCGACGCGATCGACCTCGTCGCCGACGACGACGAGCGCCGTGAAGGAGAACCGCCGGCCGCCCTTCACGACCTTCGCGACGCGGTTGATCTCGATGACCCGCTCCTTGAGCTCGCGGGGCTCGGCTGCTT
>CAZODN010000145.1:0-4798 GCA_964578545.1 uncultured Gaiellales bacterium | reverse complement strand
GCGACGCGGTTGATCTCGATGACCCGCTCCTTGAGCTCGCGGGGCTCGGCTGCTTCGGTCACGCTCAAAACTGGAGTCCTCCCTCGCGAGCGCCCTCGGCGAGGGCCTTCACGCGTCCGTGGTACAGGTAGCCGCCGCGATCGAAGACGCAGCGCTCGATGCCGGCCTTCTTTGCCGCCTCGGCGAGCGCCTTGCCGACCGCCTCGGCCTGCTCGATCTTCGAGCCCGCGGGCTTGCCCAGCGTGAGCCAGCTCGCAGCGGCGAGCGTGCGGCCGCCCTCGTCGTCGACGAGCTGGGCGAAGATCCCCCGGTTCGAGCGGAACACGGTCAGGCGGGGACGCTCGGCCGTCCCGGCGACCTTGCCGCGAACCCGACGATGGCGGCGCAGGCGCGCCTCGCGCTTCGTCAACGTGCTCATGCGCGCTTCCCGACCTTCCTGCGGACCTGCTCGTCGCGGTAGCGGATGCCCTTGCCCTTGTACGGCTCCGGCGGGCGGACCTTCCGGATCTCGGCGGCCGTCTGGCCGACCATCTGCTTGTCGATGCCCTTGACGACGATCTGCGTCGGCGTCGGGACGTCGAAGGTGATGCCTGGCCGCGGCTGCACGAGCACGGGGTGCGAGTAGCCCATCGCGAGCTCGAGGTCCGAGCCCTTGAGCTGCGCGCGGTAGCCGACTCCCTGGATCTCGAGGTGCTTCTCGAAGCCCTGGGTGACGCCCTCGACCATGTTCGCGACGAGCGTCCGCGTGAGCCCGTGGAGCGAGCGGTCCTCCCCGCGCTCCGTCGGCCGCGTGACGGTGATCTCGGAGTCGGCGAGCTCGATCCGCATCCGCTGGGGGACGACCTGGCTCAGCTCGCCGAGCGGCCCCTTGACGCTGACGTGCCCGGGGGCGATCTCGACCGCGACGCCGGCCGGGACTGGGATGGGTCGTCTTCCGATTCTGCTCATCAGGCGTTCCTGCTCGTCGCCGGTCGGCTACCAGACGAAGGCGATCACCTCGCCGCCGACGCCGCGCTCGGCGGCCTGGCGGTGGGTGATGACGCCGGTCGGGGTGGACATGATGGCGGTCCCGAGGCCGCCGAGCACGCGGGGCAGCCGGTCCTTGCCCGCGTACACGCGGCGGCCCGGCTTGGACACGCGCTTGAGGTCGGTGATCACGCGGCGCCGGTCGCGGCCGAACTTGAGCTCGACGACGAGCGTGCGGTAGGGCAGCGGCCGGCCCTTCGCGTCGGGGACGTCGACGACGCGGAAGTCCTTGATGTAGCCCTCGTCCTTGAGGATGCGCGCGATCTCCTCCTTCATCCGGGAGGTCGGCATCGACGTCGAGTCGTGCAACGCGCGGTTCGCGTTGCGGATCCGGGTCAGCATGTCGGCGATGGGGTCGGTCAGCACGTTCGGTCCTCTCTACCAGCTCGACTTCGTCATTCCGGGAACCGCACCCTGGTGCGCGAGCTCGCGCAGGCAGATCCGGCAGAGCCCGAACTTCCGGTACACGGCACGCGGCCGGCCGCAGCGGTTGCAGCGGGTGTACTCGCGCACCTTGTACTTGGACCGGCGCTTCTGCTTGACGACGAGCGACTTCTTGGCCACTTACTGTCCCTGTTCCCTTCTCGAGGCGGCGAAGGGGAGGCCGAGCGCCCCGAGGAGGGCGCGCCCGTGCTCGTCCGTCTTCGCCGACGTCGTGATGGCGATGTCGAGCCCCCGGATCGCCGGCACCTGGTCGTAGTCGATCTCGGGGAAGATGATCTGCTCGCGGATCCCGATCGAGTAGTTGCCGCGCCCGTCGAACGAGCCGGGGTCGAGCCCCCGGAAGTCGCGGATGCGGGGCAGCGCGATGGACGCGAGGCGGTCGAGGAACTCGTACATCCGGGCGCCGCGCAGCGTCACGCGCGCGCCCACGGGCATCCCCTCGCGCAGCTTGAAGCTCGCGATCGACTTCTTCGCGCGGCGGACGTGCGCGCGCTGTCCCGCGATCAGCGTCAGCTCGTCGATGGCGGCGTCGAGCGCCTTCGCGTCGGTCTTCGCCTCGCCCACGCCCATGTTGAGCGTCACCTTCGTGACGCGCGGGACGTCCATCGTGGAGGAGAACCCGAGCTCCTGCTGGAGCTGCGGGCGGATCTCCTCCTCGTAGCGCGCCTTCAGGCGCGGGACGTAGGTCTCGACGGTGGGGGCGCTCGTCACCGGTCGATCTCCTGGCCGCAGCCCTCGCGCTTGCAAACGCGGACACGCACCGTCTCGCCCTTGACCTCCTTCTCGGCCATGCCGACCCGCGTCGGGTTGCCGCACACGGGGCACACGACCATCACGTTCGAGACCGACACGGGGGCCGGCTTCTCGAGGATGCCGCCCGGCACGATCTGCGCGCCGCCCATCCGCGAGGAGTCGCGGATCGGGCGCGGGCGCGTGTGTCGCTTGGCGACGTTGAGGTTCTCGACGATGACCCTGCGCTCGGACGGGCGCGCCTCGATGACCCGGCCCCGCTTCCCGCGGTCCTTACCGGTCAGGATCTGGACGAGGTCGCCCTTCTTCACTCTCATCGTGGTGGCCATCTCTCAGAGCACCTCGGGGGCGAGGCTGACGATCTTCATGAAGTTCTTCTCTCGGAGCTCGCGGGCGACGGGCCCGAAGATGCGCGTCCCGCGCGGGTTGGACTGGGTGTCGATGAGGACGGCGGCGTTCTCGTCGAACCCGATGAGCGTGCCGTCGTCCCGGCTGTAGGGCTTCTTCGTCCGGACGACGACCGCCCGCACGACTTCGCCTTTCTTCACCGCGCCCTGCGGCGTGGCGGACTTCACGGTAGCAATGATCACGTCGCCGACCCGCGCGTAGCGCCGGTGCGAGCCGCCGAGCACGCGGATGCACAGGAGCTCGCGAGCGCCCGTGTTGTCCGCGACCCGGAGACGCGACTCCTGCTGGATCACTTCGCGGCCTCCACGATCTCCTGCAGGCGCCAGCGCTTGAGCTTCGAGAGCGGCCGCGTCTCGACGATGCGCACGACGTCGCCCGGCTTCGCCTCGTTCCGCTCGTCATGGGCGTGGAACTTCGTGCTGCGCCGGACGACCTTCTTGTAGGTGGGGTGCACCTTGACGACGTCCACCCGGACGACGATCGTCTTGTCGGCCGCGGCGGAGACGACCGTCCCCTGCCGCTCCTGCCGGCGCCCGCGGGCGCGCTCCGGCTTCGGCAGCCGCGTGATCGGCTTGCGCTCCGCCGGCTTCTCGCGCTTCGGCTTCGACCGCTTCGGGCGCTCGGACCGCGGCAGCCGCTTCTTCTTCCGCTTGCGGGAGGCCCCTTCAGGGGTCTCCCCGCCTGCAGGGGCTTCCCCGCCGGCAGGGGTCTCCCCGCCTTCCGCCTCCGGCTCGGCAGGCGCCTCGTCCGCGGGCTCCGCCACGACCTCGGCCTCTGCCACGACCTCGGGAGCGGCCTCCGCCTCGGCGGCCGCCTCGACGGCGTCGGCCTGAGCCTCGTCGCTCTCGGTCACGTTCTCGATCTCGGTCTCGTCAGGCATGTGTGTGCTGTCCTCGCTCGCGCTCGTTCTGGACGGTCAGGATGCGGGCGATCTCGCGCTTCGCGTGGCGCAGGCGCGCGCTGTTCTCGAGCACGCCCGTCGCCGACTGGAAGTGCAGGTTGAAGAGCTCCTGACGGGTCTCCGCCAGCTTCCGCCCCAGCTCGTCGTCGGTCAGGTCCCTGAGCTCTCTAGCTCTCAAAGAGATCAGCCTCTCTCTTCACGAACTTCGTCTTGACGGGCAGCTTCTGGCCCGCGAGGCGGAGCGCCTCCTTGGCCAGCGGCTCGGGGACGCCGCCGAGCTCGAACATCACGCGCCCGGGCTTGACCACGGCGACCCAGCCCTCCGGCGACCCCTTGCCCGAGCCCATGCGGGTCTCGGCGGGCTTCTTCGTGAAGGGCTTGTCGGGGAAGAGGTTGATCCACACCTTCCCGGAACGGCGGATCTTGCGCGTCGCCGCGATGCGCGCGGCCTCGATCTGGCGGTTGGTGATCCAGCCGGCCTCGAGCGCCTTCAGCCCGTAGTCGCCGAACTGGACCGACGTCTGGCCCTTCGAGAGCCCCGCCCGGCGCCCGCGGTGATGGCGCCGGAACTTCGTCTTGCGCGGCATGAGCATCAGGCCTCGGCCTCCGTCTCGGGCGTGGGCTCGGGCGCGACGTCGACGCTCGGCGTCTCCGACTCGACCGGAGGCGCCTGCACCTCGGGCGCCTCGGCGGCCGGAGCCTCGCGGCGCGGGCGCCCGCCCTGGCGGCCTCCACCGGGGCGCGGCCCGCGGCGCTTGCGCGGGACGATGCCGAGACCCTCGCGGTCGGGACCGCGACCCCGGCCCTCGCGCGACGCGCCGAGGCCCTCGGCCGAGGCGCCGCGCCTGCGGCGCGCCTGATCCTGGTCTCCGAGCCGGGAGTCGCGAGCGCCGGGCGCGTCGTAGCCCTCCGGCATGATCTCGCCCTTGTTCACCCAGACCTTGACGCCGATGATGCCGAACGTCGTCTTCGCCTCCGCCTGGCCGTAGTCGATGTCCGCGCGGATCGTGTGCAGCGGCACGCGGCCCTCGGAGTACATCTCGCGGCGGCTCATCTCTCCCCCGCCGAGGCGTCCGGCGGCGGTGATCTTGATCCCCTGCGCGCCGGAGCGCATCGCCGAGGCGAGCGAGCGCTTCATCGCGCGGCGGAAGCTGACGCGGTTCTCGAGCTGCTCGGCGATCGACTGCGCGACGAGCTTCGCGTCGAGCTCGGGGCGCTTGATCTCGTTGATGTTGATGTGGACGTTCTTCTTCGTGATCGCGTGCAGCT
>CAZODN010000144.1:0-4893 GCA_964578545.1 uncultured Gaiellales bacterium | reverse complement strand
CTACCCGCGTTCCCAGGCGAGCCCGGCGGCGAGCACGACCTCGTCGCGCGGCGCGATCAGCTGCATGTTCCCGACGGCAAGGCCGGCCCAGCCCGTGAGGTTCACCCAGCGCAGGAACGAGCTGAGCGGAAGCCGGATCTCGAGCTCGTCGGCGTCCTCCGGCGGAAGCTCGATCGCGTAGCACGGGCTCACGAACAGGTCGACCTCCGGCTCGTAGGACCGCCACTCCTCGAGTGCGCGGTACGCGGCCCCGATCTCCTGCGGGGTCGCGCGCTGCGCAGCCTCGAGCTTGATGCGCATGACATCCGAGTACTCCTGCGCGCGGCTCGGGAAGGTCGCTGCGTGCGACCGGAGCGCCTCGTACTGGAACTGCGGCCACGTGTTGGCGGTCGGCCCGGGAACGCGTGCTTCGACGACCCGGGCGCCGAGGCGCTCGAGGTCTGCGACCCAGGCCTCGGCGGCGTCGCTCCGCTCTGTCTCCCGGCCGTCACCGATCCCCGGCGGCTGCCGCAGGAGACCGACCGTGAGCCCGGCGAGACGCGGCTCCGGAACGGAACGCTGGGTGAGGACTGACCACATGAGCGCCACGTCCTCGACGCTCCGCGCCATCGGCCCCACCGTGTCGAGCGTCGGGCAGAGCGGGAAGACGCCGTCCAGGGAGATGAGCCCCCACTGCGACTTGAGCCCGACCGTCTCGCACGCGGCCGACGGCAGGCGAACCGAGCAGCCGGTGTCCGTGCCGAGCGCGAGGTCGCAGAGGCCCGCGGCGAGCGCGGCCGCAGATCCACTCGACGAGCCGCCGGTCGTCCGGCCCGGGCGCACCGGGTTGTGGCACGTGCCGTACCACGGGTTCTGGCCGAGGACGCTCCACGCGAACTCGGGCAGGTGCGTCTTCCCTACGAGCACCGCCCCGGCGACGAGGAGGCGCTTCACCGAGAGGGCGGTGCGGTAGGGCACGTGCTCCGCGTAGATCCGCGACCCGTACGTGGTGCGGATCCCCGCCGTGTCGAAGAGATCCTTGACCGCGAGCCTGCGCCCGGCGAGCGGCCCAGAGCGCTCCACCGTGTCGGGCTCGATCCGCGTGATGAACGCGTTCCACGTGTCGGTCGCCATGTCCGGAAGAGACGCCAAGTTACAAGTTGTAACTTGGGTCGAGGCCACCCGCAGGCGAGCGGATCTCGCTTGTCGCTGCAGGCTTCGAGCGTCGAGGGAGAGCCAAGTTACAACTTGTAACTTGGGCGAGTGCCGTGTGCCGTGCGGGGGCTGCGCCGAGGCCGGTCACTGCGGGACGAGGGCGACGCACTCGATCTCGACCTTGGCTCCGGACACGGCGAGGCGCGGCACCTCGACGAGCGTGGATGCCGGACGCGTCGCGCCGAACACCTCCTGCCGCAGCGGGTTGATCCTGGGACGATCGTCCACGTTCGTGAGGAAGATCGTCACTTTGACGACGTCGTCGAAGCCACAGCCGCCGGCCGCCAGCACCGCGCGCATGTTCTCGAAGACCTGCCGCGCCTGCGCGACGACGTCGTCTCCGCCGACGAGGCGGCCCTCGCCGTCGACGGCCACGATCCCGGACACGTACAGGAAGCCTCCCGCCCGTACCGCGTCGGTGAAGTGCGAGATGGGCTCGGCGAGGCCGTCGACCCGGATCTCCTCTCTCACGTCGCCCTCCCCCTGAGCTCACTCAGCCTCACGCGCGGGCTGATGCGCTCGGGATCCACCCGAAGCTCGACGAGCGCCGGCCGGCCCGCGGCGAGCGCCCGTTCGAACGCAGCTTCGAAGTCCTCGGTGCGATCGACCCGCTCGCCGCTCGCGCCGTACGCCCGGGCGAGCGCGGGGAAGTCCGGGTTCATGAGATCGGTCCCGATGACGCGCCGAGGATAGACCCGCTCCTGATGCATCCGGATCGTCGCGTACATCCCGTTGTTCACGAGCAAGACGACGATCGGAAGCTCGTACTGCACTGCGGTCGCGAGCTCGGGGGAGCTCATGACGAAGTCGCCGTCGCCCGTGAAGCAGACGACGACGCTCTCAGGGCGCACGAGCTTGGCGGCGACCGCCGCCGGGAGCCCGTAGCCCATCGATCCGCTCCGAGGCCCGAGCTGGGTCCCGAACTGGCGGAACTCGGCGAAGCGATGCGCCCAGACGGTGAAGTTCCCCGCACCGCAGGTCTGGATCGCATCCGGGGGGAGGCGCCGCCGGAGGAAAGCCATGATCTCGCCGAGGTCGACCGGGCCCTCCATCGGCTCGTGCCGGAGGTTGGCTTCGTAGTCGGCCCGCGCGGCGGCCGTCCACTCGCCCCAGCGCGCCGCGACCGGCTCGAGCTCGCGGAGGCGCGCTGCGAGCTGCGGAAGGCCCGATGCGATCGGAAGGTCGGTCTCGTACACGAAGCCGAGCTCGGCCGGGTCGGGATGGACGTGCACGAGCGTCTGGCTCGGGCGGGGTGGCTCGATCAGCGCGTACCGCCGCGTGGGCACCTCCCCCAGCCGGCCTCCGATCGCCAGCACGAGGTCGGCCTCGCGCAGCCTTCCCGCGATCCGCTCGTCCATGGCGACGCCGAGGACGCCCACGTAGCTCGGCGAGTGGTTGTCGACGAAGTCCTGGCAGCGGAAGGCGCACGCCACGGGAAGGGCGTTCGCTTCGCAGAACGCGAGCAGGTCCTCACCGGTCTGCCGTGTCCAGCCTCCCTCGCCAGCAACGACGAGCGGCCGCTCGGCCGCCGCCAGGAGCTCCCGCAGGCGGACGAGATCCTCGGCGCTCGGCTCGGGGGAGTCGACCTCGACGGGTGGCGCGTCGTCCGCACCCGTGGTCTCCTGGAGGACGTCCTCGGGCATCGCCAGCACGACGGGGCCGGGGCGGCCGGACATCGCGGTCTCGATGGCGACGGCCATGTCCTCGCCGACCGTGTCCGCGCTGGTCAGCGTCCAGGACGCCTTGGCAAGACCGCCGAAGACACGCTCGTAGTCCACCTCCTGCCAGGCCTCGCGCCCGCGAAAGGCGCGAGGCACGTCGCCGACCAGGAGGAGCATCGGCGTCGAGTCCTGACGCGCGGTGTGGACGCCGACCGCAGCCTGGGTCGCTCCCGGGCCGCGGGTGACGAGGCAGACGCCGGGACGCCCGGTCAGCTTCCCGTACGCCTCGGCGGCGTTGGCGGCGCCCTGCTCGTGGCGGCACGTGACCAACCGAATCGACGACTCGTGGAGCGCATCGAGGACGGGCAGGAAGCTCTCCCCCGGAAGGCAGAAGGCGAGGTCGATGCCGTTCCGCTCGAGGGCGGAGACGACGACCTGGCCGCCCGTTCTCACAGCGACGCCTCGAGCAGGACCGTCGCGCGCTGGAGCTTCGGACGCTCCTCGTCGGCCGGGTCGACGTAGCGGATCGTCCGCTTGCCTGCCCACGCGGCCGGGAGGAGCAGCACCCGCACGAACGCGGTCTCCTCGGTGGGCGAAGCGGTCGCGAGCACGGGGTCGTCAGCGTCCTCGAACCACGACTCGCCGGCTCGGTAGGTGCGCGGCTCGCCGTCGCCGCGGTCGATCGTGAGCGCGCCGTGCAGGATTCGCCGGATCCCGGGACCTGGATGGACATGCCGGTAGGCGATGCCGCCGGGCGGGAAGTCGATGCGGTCGAGGCGCGCGATCCATCCCGTCTCGGGGTCGAGATCGATCGGAACGGCGACCTCCGCGTCCGGCGGGCTCTCGTCGAGCACCTCCCAGACGAGCGGCGTGCCGTCCTCGAGCTCGTGCTCGACACGATGCCGCGCCTCGTCGTGGGGAGTCCGCGAGAGAGCGAAGATCAATGGAAGTACTGGCCGCCGTCGATGACCATCGTCTGGCCGGTGATGAAGTCGGCAGCGGGGCTGCAGAGGAAGACGACTGCGCCGACGACGTCTTCGGGCACCTGGTCGCGCTGGATCGTGCGGGCGGCGATGGAGACGTCGCGCAGCTTCTCGATCACCTCCGGATGCGCCTTGACGCCATCGGACATCGTGAACCCGGGCGCGACGCAGTTCACGTGGATCGAGTCCTTCCCGAGCTCCTTCGCGAGCGCACGGGTCAGCGCGACGATGGCGCCCTTCGAGGTCACGTAGTGGAGGAGGAACGGGACGCCGCGGAACGGCGTGCCGGACGAGATGTTCACGATCTTGCCTCCGCCGTGCTCGCGCATGACCGGGACGACCGCGCGGCACGTGAGGAACATCGACGCGACGTTCACCTCCATGACACGGTTCCACTCCTCGAGCGAGATCTCGGTGAAGGGACGCATCGCGAGCGAGGCGTACAGGCCGGCGTTGTTGATCAGGACGTCGATGCGGCCGTGCCGAGCGAGCACCTCCTCGACCATCCGAGCCACGTCCTCTTCGGACGCGACATCGGCCTGGATGCCGCCCTCGGGCGGGCTCAGGTCGACAACGACAACGGCCGCCCCCTCCGCCTCGAGCCCGCGGGCGATCGCGGCGCCGATCCCCTGCGCACCGCCGGTGACGATCGCCACCTTGCCGTCGAGCGCGCCCATCTCAGCGCAGCGGCGAGAAGGACGTCGGGACGAGGATGCGGTTCTGCTGGGTATGGAAGAGCGGCTGCACCTTCGCCAGGAACGCCTTCCACCGCGGATCGGCCTGCAGGCGGGCCCGGCGCTGCTCGCGCTCGGCGAACGAGTCGTAGCGCCAGAGCGTCGAGTAGGTCGAGAGCGCCCCGATCTCGGTCGTGAACGCGCCGACCAGGCCGCCGAGGATCTCTTGCTGGATGGGGATCCCCTCCTCCTCGTACAGCCGAAGCACTTCCGGGAGCTTCCCCGCGTACACGTGGTAGTCGCGCTGCTCGACGATCATCGTCCTCCTACCCCCCCTATCGCCCAGTACTTGAGCTCGAGCCACTCGTCGATCCCGTACGA
>CAZODN010000143.1:0-5033 GCA_964578545.1 uncultured Gaiellales bacterium | reverse complement strand
CTCATGTTCTCGCAGCACGGGCACCTGACGCTCGCGCACTCGGACCGCGCGATGAACACCATGCGCGAGCGCGCGGAGGTGAACAGGCTCCTCGGCATCGACTCGAGCGTCGTCTACCCCGATCGGATCCGGGAGCTGTGCCCGGAGCTCGATCTCTCCGACCGCCCGCCGTACCCGATCCTCGGAGCCCTCTACCACCCGCCGGGCGGGATCATCCGCCACGACGCGGTCGTCTGGGGCTTCGCCCGGCAGGCCGACCGTCGCGGCGTCGAGATCCACCAGGGGACGGAAGTCACGGGGCTGCTCCGCGAGGGTGACCGCATCGCCGCCGTCGAGACCAACCGCGGCCGGATCGAGTGCGGCCAGGTGGTGAGCGCGGTTGCGGGGTGGTCGTCCATCGTCGGGAAGCTCGTCGACCTCCGCCTCCCGATCACGACGCACATCCTCCAGGCGTTCGTCACCGAGCCCGTGAAGCCGTTCCTCGACGTGATCCTCGTCTCCTCGCAGCTCCACGTGTACGTGTCGCAGACGGACCGCGGGGAGTTCCTCATCGGCTCCGAGATCGAGCCGTACACGACCTACCGCACGACGGGGACGCTCTCGTTCCTCGAGTCCTGCGCCGGGCACGCGCTGGAGCTCCTCCCGCAGCTCGAGCGCACGAAGGTGCTGCGGACGTGGTCCGGCCTCTGCGACCTCTCGCCCGACTACAGCCCGATCCTGGGGAGGACCGAGATCGAGAACTTCCACGTGTCGGCGGGGTGGGGGACGTACGGGTTCAAGGCGGCGCCGATCGTCGGCTGGACGCTGGCCGAGCTCGTCGCGACCGGGAAGACGCCGGACCTGATCGCCCCGTTCGCGCTCGAGCGGTTCCACACCGACACCCTCGTCTCCGAGCTCGCAGCGGCGGCCGTGAGCCATTAGCCTCGACCCAGGAGCACCTCCGATCATGAGCATGCCAACGAGCCTCGAGATCGCCCAGCAGGCGACTCTCCGTCCCGTCCTCGAGCTCGCCGACGAGATCGGCCTCCTCCCGGAGGAGGTCGAGCCGTACGGCCGCTACAAGGCGAAGGTCGACCTGTCGGTCATCGACCGGCTCTCCGACCGGCCCGACGCGAAGCTCATCAACGTGACCGCGATCACACCGACGCCGGCCGGCGAGGGGAAGACGACGACGTCGGTGTCCCTCACCCAGGGGCTCGGCGTGCTCGGGCGCAAGCCGGTCCTGTGCCTCCGGGAGGCCTCGCTCGGGCCCGTCTTCGGCGTGAAGGGCGGCGCGGCCGGCGGCGGGTACGCGCAGGTCGTGCCCATGGAGGACCTGAACCTCCACTTCACCGGCGACCTTCACGCGATCACGGCGGCGAACAACCTGCTCGCGGCGATGATCGACGCGCACCTGACGCACGGCAACGAGCTCGGGCTCGACCCGCTGTCGATCTCGTGGCGGCGGTGTATGGACATGAACGACCGCAACCTGCGGAACGTCATAACCGGCCTCGGTGGGCGCGCTCACGGAGCGCCGCGCGAGACGGGCTTCGACATCACCGCCGCGAGCGAGATCATGGGCCTCGTCGCGGTGGCGCGCGACCTGGCCGACCTGCGCGACCGGCTGGGCCGGATCACGGTGGGGCAGACGGTCGAGGGGGAGCCCGTCACCGCGGAGCAGATCAGGGCTGCAGGCGCCATGGCCGTCCTCCTCAAGGACGCGATCAAGCCGAACCTCGTGCAGACGCTCGAGGGGCAGCCGGCCTTCGTCCACTGCGGGCCGTTCGCGAACATCGCGCACGGGAACAACTCGCTCGTGGCCGATCGGGTCGGGCTGAAGCTCGGCGAGTACCTCATCACCGAGTCTGGATTCGCTTCCGACATGGGGATGGAGAAGTTCTTCGACATCACCTGCCGCATCGGGGGGCTGCGCCCGAACGCGGTCGTGCTCGTCGCGACCGTACGGGCGCTGAAGCACCACGGCGGCGACGTCGACGGCGGGCTCGCGGAGATCGAGACGGGCGCCGCGAACCTCGCGCGGCACATCGGGATCGTCAACGGGTTCGGGCTGCAGGCGGTCGTCGGCGTCAACAAGTTCCCGACCGACACGAAGGAGGAGCTCGAGCTCGTCCGGACGCTCGCGCTCGAGCGTGGCGCCTACGCGGCCGAGGTCAACACCGCGTTCGAGGAGGGCGGTACGGGCGCGAGGGCGCTCGCGGAGGCGGTGATCGGCGCCGCCGAGCAGCCGAACGAGTTCGACTTCACCTATCCCGCCGACGCCCCGATCGAGGAGAAGATCCGGCTGATCGCGACGAGGGTGTACGGGGCGGACGGGGTCGAGCTGCTGCCGGCGGCGAAGAAGCGGGCGGCCGAGCTCGAGGCTCAGGGGCTCGGCGATCTCCCGATTTGCATGGCGAAGACGCACCTCTCGCTCTCCCACGACCCCGCGCTCAGGAACGCCCCGACGGGGTTCACGGTCACGGTCCGCGACCTGCGCCCGTACACGGGTGCCGGTTGGATCGTTGCGCTCTGCGGCGACATGATGACGATGCCCGGCCTCGGGAAGTCGCCCGCGGCGTTCGCGATCGACGTGGACGCGTCGGGCGAGACCGTCGGCCTCTTCTGACCCTCGGTGTCAGACACCGATTCCTGTCAAGAGGAACCGGTGACGACTTCGATCAAGTTCGTCCACAGGGAGAGTCGGCGTCGTGAGCGCACATTGGTGCGGTTGGGACGGCCCGAGTAGACCTGTCGGAGCGAGACGGGACCCGCGACGGGTCGAGTGCGGTGTCTGACACCGCCCCTCTAACACCGCTCCTCAGTGGACGATGAGAACGTCGCAGTGCGCCATGCGCTGGACGTTCTGCGAGACGCTGTGGCCGAGCATGCGCTCGACCTGAC
Source organism: uncultured Gaiellales bacterium (assembly GCA_964578545.1). Taxonomy (GTDB): domain Bacteria; phylum Actinomycetota; class Thermoleophilia; order Gaiellales; family Gaiellaceae; genus GMQP-bins7. Next base: position 2,150 of record CAZODN010000143.1, on the reverse strand, counting down.
TCGGCTCGCGCGTCCCGATGACGATCAGCCCCACGTCGTGCGTCTCGGCGACCTCTACGATCGCGGCGGGGATGTCGCCGACCGCCTCGACGAGCTCCGGCTCGATGCCGAGCTCCTTCAGGCGCTCCTCCGCCCGGAGCAGCTCGGGGCCGGGGCCGTCGAGCCGCGCCGGGGCGACGAGCACGGGCCGTACGCTCGTCACGACGAGCTTCGCCTCGTACATGCGCGCGAGCTGGGCCGCCCGCTCGAGCGCCCGGTTCGAGGCGTCGGTGTCGTTGTACGCGAGAAGGATGTTCATCGAGCCTCCCTGGTCACGTGTCGTCGGCGATGATCGCGTCCGGCAGCGGCGTCGGCATCAGCGGTTGCGCGGTTCACGACGCCTGGCTTTCTACTGAGCCTCCGCCCGTAGCTCGGGCCCCGAGTCGAGGCCGAGCGAGCGCAGGAGATCCTGCTCCCAGTCGGGGTGGCGTTGCCTACAGCTCGGGCAGACGCGGAACATCGAGCCCTTGAGAGCGGGGTGCTCGACCTCGGCGCCGGGGGGGAGCTCGAGCTTCCCCCACGCGGCGCCGGAGATCAAACCGTCCGCCTGCTGCCTGTCACAGATCGCGCAGCGGAGGTAGAGACGCGACATCTAGCCCAGGTCGACTCCCGTTACCACGGCCCGAGCCACGACCCCTCGAAGACGTCGGTGGCCAGGATGAGCGCCACGATGACGATGCAGGCGAGCGAGAGGATGAGCATGAACGGCGCGACGCGCGGGTCCTCCTTCTGCATCGGCGGGAAGTCGATCTGCTTACCGGCCATCGTTCCCTCCCTCCTAGGCTCCGGAGCCCGTCGTCGTCGGTCGGTCCAGCGCGCCCGAGGCCTTGAGCCTCGCCTCCTGGTGATCGAGCTTGCGGTTCTCGAGGACGAAGAACCCGATGAATGCCGCGAGCATCACCGCGATTCCGATCGCGGTGAGGATGTACGTGCCCGTCGAGCTCCCCGGCCCCCACGTCCAGAAACCGGCGATGTCCTCGCTCCACTCGTCGTACGGGAAGGTGTCGAACATCGCCTAGCTCCTTTCCTCTGCCGAGCCGACGCCGACGGGCGTGGGCTTCCCGTTCGTCTGCCAGTACGCGTCGAGCAGCACCGGCGCTCCCTCGACCTCGCGCCCGTCCGGCTCGATGACGATCTCGGGCACGCGCTCGAACTCGGGGTAGAAGTCCATCCCGAACTCCGCCATGTCGAGGCCCTCGAGCTCCACCTCGGGCGGCACGCGCAGCAGGTTCAGCCTCTTCAGAATCCAGCTGCAGACGTAGCCCGGGATGAAGGCGAGCGGAATGAAGGTCATGATCCCCATGAGCTGCCCGCCCATCGAGGACTCGACATTCGCCAGGCCGGTCGGGTAGCCGCCGGCGAAGATGCCGACCAGGAACACGCCGTAGAACCCGCACACGCCGTGCACGGCGACCGCTCCGACCGCGTCGTCGATCCGAAGCTTCTTCTCGATGTAGTTGCCCGTCCACACGGCGAGCATCCCGCCGCTGATCGAGAGGAGGTAGGCGAGCGACGGGTGGTACACGTCTGCGCCGGCCGAGACGGCGATCACTCCTGCGAGGCCCCCGGACAGCGTCCAGAAGGGGTCGCCCTTGCTCGCGAACCAGCCGCCCGTGAAGCCGCCGGCAAAGCCGATGGTGATGACGAATGCGATCGCGCCGAGCGTCGTGTACGACCCGTAGATGTTCAGCCAGCCGGGGAACGCCGTGGGCGTGATGAAGAGGCAGGCCGCGTAGAAGCCGTAGAAGCCGGTGAAGATCAGCATCAGGCCCATCAGCGTGAGGTGCGTGTTGTGCCCCCGGAAGCTCCTCGCCAGCCCGTCCTTCGTGTACTTGCCTATCCGCGGCCCCAGGTTGAGGAGCACGCCGAAGGCGAAGAGGCCTGCCACGCCGTGCACGACCCCGGATGCGATCGCGTCGTGGAAGCCGAACCGGATCGTCAGCCAGCCGCCCGCGCTCCAGCCCCAGGCGGCGTCGAGGATCCACACGAAGGAGCCGAGGACGGCCGTGAGCACGAGGTAGGCGGAGAGGCGCACGCGCTCGATGAGCGCTCCCGACATGATCGAGCCGGTCGTCCACGAGAAGAGGAGGAAGGCGAGGAAGAAGACCGCG
>CAZODN010000142.1:0-5172 GCA_964578545.1 uncultured Gaiellales bacterium | reverse complement strand
GGACATGCCGTACGAGACGCCGAACGGCTGCGTCTACGACTCCGGCGACTACCCGGGCGCGCTCGACCTCGCGCTCGAGCTCATCGGGTACGACGGGCTCGAGGAGCGACGTCGCGACGCGGAGGCGCGCGGGAAGCTGCTCGGCTTCGGGATCGGCTCGACGCTCGACTCGGGGACGAACAACTTCGGCCAGTCGCAGCTCATCAATCCCGAGCTCCAGTTCTCGGGGAACAACGAGGTCGCGACGGTGAAGCTCGACATCCTCGGCGAGGTCGTCGTCACGCTCGGTACCGCACCGCAAGGGCAGGGGCACGAGACGACGGCCGCGCAGGTCGTGGCGGACATCCTCGGCTGCTCGCCCGACGACGTGACCGTGCGCGTCGGCCACGACTCCTACTGGAACACGCACGCGGGCTTCTCGGGAACGTACGCGAGCCAGTTCGCCGTCACCGGGCTCGGGGCGGTCAAGGGCGCGACCGAGGAGCTGGCCCGCCAGATGCAGAAGCTCGCCTCGATGGTCTTCGGCTGCTCGCCCGACGACATCGAGCTCGTCGACAAGCACGCGCGCATCATGGGCAACCCCGAGGCGGCGCTCCCCTTCATGGCGATGGGGGCGATCGTGAACGCGGGGAACGCCGGGTTCCCGGAGGATCCCCCGCCGCTCAACGCGCGCTACGTCTTCCGTCCCGCCTTCCAGGTGCCCGACAAGGAGAAGAAGTTCGGGAACCTCACGCTGACGTACGCGATGCAGATCCACGCGTGCGTCGTCGAGGTCGATCCCGAGACGGGCTACTACGAGATCGTCGACTACGCCGCCGTGGACGACTGCGGCTCGCGGGTGAACCCGAAGATCGTCGAGGGGCAGGTGATGGGAGCGACGGCGCACGCCATCGGCGCCGCGATCTGGGAGACGTTCGCCTACGACGAGGACGGGAACCTCCTGACCCCCAACTTCTACGACTACCACGTGCCTCACGTGCTGGACATGCCGCCGCTGAAGACGGGTGCGATCGAGTCGCCCTCGCCGTTCACCCCGCTCGGGACGAAGGGCATGGGGGAAGGTGGAGGCGCGGGCATCCACGCCGTCTGCGCGGCTCTCCAGGACGCTCTCCGGTCACGCGGCGGAGCGCTCGTGTCCGACAGCCACAACCCTTACCACCGCGTCTGGTCGCTGCTCCGCGAGCCGGAGTCGACGCGTGCGAACGTGGAGGTGGTCTCGAAGTGAACGTGTCGGGGACGAAGGAGCTCGGCGCGTCGCGGGAGACCGTGTGGGGCGTCATCAACGAGCCGGCCGAGATGGCGAAGCTCATGCCCGGCGTCGAGAGCTTCGAGATCCAGGACGAGCGGCACTGGAGCGCGAAGGTCAAGGTGCCGCTCGGGCTCGGCGGGCTCAAGATGACGATGAACTTCGAGAAGCTCGAGGAGCGGGAGCCGGAGTTCGCCTCCATGCGCGCGAAGGGGCAGGGTGTCGGCGCGCTCATGGACATGACGACGTCGTTCACGCTCTCGGAGGCGGACGGCGGCACGTCGATGGCGTGGGAGGCCGACATCAAGATCGCCGGCCCTGTCGGCGCGATGGGCCAGCGGGTCCTCCAGCCGATCGTGAACCAGCAGGTGTCGCAGGTCCTCGACGCGCTCGAGAAGCGCGTCACCGAGGCCGCGTCATAAGCCCGGTGTCAGACACTCCGTCTCGGCGACCGGTGGGACGGCGTACCTAGACGTGGCGATGACGGACATGTCGCATGCCAGCCGACCGCGACCCCGCCTGGGTCTTGCCTGTGGATGCATTGGTACCCATTCGTTGCGTCTCCCTCTTGACAGGATTCGGTGTCTGACACCGGCTGGGGGATCGGGGTGACGGTGCCGTTCCGCATCGGCGTCATGCAGCTGACCATGGAGCCGCTCGAGGAGATGCTCGAGTCCGCCCGCGTCATGGATCGCGCGGGGATGGACACGATCTGGCTCGCCGAGGCGTACCCCTGGTGGCGCAAGCACGGCATGGAGGCGCGCTCGTCGACCGTCGTCTCGGCGCTCATGGCTCGCGAGACGGAGCGCCTCACGATCGGGTGGGGGATCATCTCGCCCTTCACGAGGCACCCCGTTCAGGTCGCCATGGACGCGCGTGTGGTGCAGGAGGCAGCCGGGCCGAACCGCTTCCTCCTCGGCTTCGGGACGTCGAAGATCTTCCTCAACAACATCCGCTCCCAGACCTCGAAGACGCTCGGGCCGATGCGCGACGCCGTCACGATCGTGCGCGGCGTGCTCTCGGGCGAGCCGTTCGAGTACGAGGGCTCGACGTGGAGCGCGTCCGTCCCCGGGTTGAGCCCCGACGCGCACGCGCCGCGCGGCGTGCCGCCGATCTACGTCGCGGCGACCGCGCCGAAGATGCTCGCTCTCGCCGGCGAGATCGGGGACGGCTGCCTCACCGCGTCGATCACGACCCCCGCCTTCGTCCGTTACGCGCGCGAGCAGATCGCCGCCGACATCGACATCGGCTGCACGGTCGTCGCCTCGATCCACGAGTCCGACCGCGACGCCGGGAGGGACGGTGCGCGCGAGATCGCGGGGATGTACCTCGCCAACAAGTTCCAGAATATCAAGGGCTCGGCCGACACCCTGCTCGAGCTCGCAGGGATCGAGATGGCCGAGCTCGCGCCGGTCGCGGAGGCGATGGAGCGGGGCGGGCGGCTCGCGGCGAAGGCGCAGGTGACGGACTCGCTGCTCGATCGCTGCAAGCCCATCGCGGGGACGCCCGAGGACTGCATCACGGCGATCGAGGAGTACCGCGAGGCGGGTTGCACGCACGTCATGCTCGAGCTCTGGGGCGACCGTCGCCACGACCAGATCCGGCTCTTCGGGGAGAAGGTCCTCCCGGCCGTCCGTGGCTGACCTCCGCATCGATCGCGACCGCCTCGTCGAGTGGGCCTCCCGGGCCATCGACACGCCGAGCTTCACGGGCTCCGAGGAGGCGATGGCGGAGCTCGTCCGGGAGACGCTCCTCGAGATGGGGCTCCAGGTGCAATGGCAGCAGGTGGAGGACGGCCGCGCGAACGTGCTCGGCATACGGCCGGGGACGGGCGGCGGGCCGAGCCTCATGTTCAACGGCCACCTGGACACGTCCTACTCGGGGCGCGAGCCGTGGCTACGCCACGTGCCGGGATTCCAGCCGAGCGCTTTCGTCGAGGATGGGCGCCTCTACGGCCTCGGCATCTCGAACATGAAGGGGGCGCTCGCGTGCTACGTCGAGGCGCTCCGCGCACTCGACGACGCGGGCGTTCGGCTGCGCGGCGACGTGATGATCGCGGCGGTCGCCGGCGAGATCGAGAAGACGCAGTACGGGGACGCGCAGGGCGCCGAGTACCGCGGCTACGCAGCCGGTTCCCGCTACCTCGTCTCGCACGGGGGCGTCGCGGACATGTGCATCCTCGGCGAGCCGACGGAGTCGAAGGTCGTCCTCGGGCACTTCGGCTCGCTCTGGCTCCGGATCTCGACGCGGGGGACGTTCATCCACACGGCCTTCACTGAAGGGAAGCGCGACCGGAACTCGATCCTTCGCATGCGTGACGTCCTCGAGGCGGTGCTCGAGTGGATCCCGACCTGGGAGGAGGACCCGGCGAATGCGCACCGCGGCGCGAAGGCGATCGTCGGCGTGAGCGCGATCCAGGGCGGGTTCGGCTGGAGGGTGTCGCGGACGTCGCACCGCACCGACCTGTTCCTCGACGTCCGGGTACCGCCGACGAAGCCCATGGCGACCGCGCGCGCCGAGGTGCTCGACATGGTCCGGAGCCTCGCTGAGCGGTTCCCCGAGCACGGGGTCGAGGGTGAGGTGTACGTGACGGCGCCCGGCGCCGAGATCGCGGAAAACCATCCGCTGGTCGGCGCGCTCGACGAGGCCCACGCCGAGGTCTTCGGCTCGCCGCCCGAGCGGGACGTCACGCGTTGGTTCTCCGATGCGTCCGTCCTCACGCGGTACGGGATCGCGACGGTGAACTACGGAACCTCGACCGGCCTGCTCGACACCGTCAAGGGCGAGAACCTCGAGATCGACGGGCTCGTCGCAACGGCCGAGGTGTACGCACGAGCGGCGGTGAAGGTCTGCGGAGTGTCCGGATGAGACGCGTCGACCCGCAAGTTACAAGTTGTAACTTGCGCTGGGATTCCGGCTCTCCGAGCGGCTTTCTCGACTCGCGGGGCACGCTGGGCGCGCAAGTTGCAAGTTGTAACTTGCGCGGGTTCTTCGCGGCGTGGGCGGGGGCGCGAGCATGAGGCGGCTCGACGACTTCCTCCCCGCGCACGAGTTCTCCGAGCGCCACGCGCTGGCCGTCGCCGCTCCGCCGGAGCGGGTGGACCGCGCTGTCCGCGAGGTCACGCTCGCGGAGATGCCGCTGGCGCGTCTGCTGCTCGCCCTGCGGGGCGTCGGGCGCGGTCGCGACCTGGCGGGACGCCCGCTGGTCGAGGCCATGCTCCGGAACGGCGTCCTGCTCGAGGACGCGCCGGGCGAGGGGCTCGTGCTCGGGATCACTGGCCGCTTCTGGAAGCTTCGCGGCGGCTTCCCGAGCGATGCCCCACGGACCCCGGAGGAGTTCGCGGCGTACCCGCGCCGCGACGTCGCTCGCGCGGTCGTCGACGTCCGCGTCAGCCCGCGGCCCGACGCGCGCTCGCTCCTCACGACCGAGACGCGCGTGCACGTCCCGGATCCCGCCGCGCGTCGGAAGTTCCGCCGCTACTGGCTCGTCGTGCGCCGCTTCAGCGGCCTCACGCGCATCCTCTGGCTGCGCGCCGCGAAGCGCCGTGCGGAGGCGGTCGCGTGAAGCTCGTCACCTTCGGAGAGGGCGAGGGGCGCGTCGGCGTCCTCGACGGCGACGAGATCGCCGTGCTCGACGTCCCCACGATGCGGGAGTACTTCGCGCGCGGGAGCGCCGAGGAGACGGGCGAGCGCGTCGCGCTCGGCGAGACGCGGCTCCGCGCGCCGATCGTCCCGAAGAAGTTCTTCCACACCGCGGGCAACTTCCGCGAGCACGAGGAGGAGTCGAAGCGGGTCGGCTGGGAGCACGAGATCGCGCCGTGGATCGTCTTCTTCCAGAACGTGGACGCGATCGTCGGCCCGGACGAGCCCGTCGTCTACCCCGAGCACCTGACCGAGGAGCTCGACTACGAGCTCGAGCTCGCGGT
>CAZODN010000141.1:0-5441 GCA_964578545.1 uncultured Gaiellales bacterium | reverse complement strand
TCGCCCGATCCGGGGTCGCTCCGGGCATGAGCGTCCTCGACGTCGCGTGCGGCACTGGCAACGCCGCGCTGCCGGCGGCCCGCCGGGGGGCGGCGGTGACGGCGCTCGATCTCACGCCAGAGCTGCTCGAAGCCGGGCGGGCGAAGGCCGACGGCGCAGGAGTCGAGATCGAGTGGGTCGAGGGCGACGCCGAGGAGCTTCCGTTCGAGGACGGCGCCTTCCACCGGGTCCTCTCGACGTTCGGGCACATGTTCGCCCCTCGTCACCGGCGGACGGCCGACGAGATGGCGAGGGTGTGCAAGGGCGGCGGCACGATCGCCATCTGCTGCTGGACGCCCGACGGGACGGTCGGCGACTTCTTCCGGGCGGCCTCGCGCTACCTGCCGCCGGCCCCGGACTACGCGTCGCCGCCGATCCTCTGGGGCGCGGAGGAGCACGTCGAGGAGATGTTCGGATCGGTCGCGAAGAGCTTCGAGTTCGAGCACCGGGTGGCCCGGGTCGAGTGGGAGTCGGCCGAGGGCTTCGCAGACTTCTTCAGCGACCGGTTCGGCCCGCTCGTGACCGCGAAGCACCTGCTCGGCTACCGCTTCCAGGAGCTGCGGGGCGAGCTCATCGGGATCTACGAGGAGCGCAACGAGGCCGAGGACGGGTCGCTCTCGCTCCCCCAGGAGTACCTCGTCTCGCTGATCCGCCTCTGAGCGCCGGCGGGCCGCGACGGGCCCGCAACTACAATCCGCCCCGCCGTGAACGTCGTCGTCTACGTCTCCGATGCCCTGCGCGCGGATCACCTCGGCTGCTATGGCGCCCGCTTCCTGAACACGAGGACGATCGACGAGCTCGCGGCGGGCGGCGCCCGCTTCGACCAGGCGATCACCGCGGCGCCGTGGACGGCGCCCTCGACGACGTCCATCGTCACCGGGCTCTACCCGCACCACCACGGGTACCTGCACTGGGACGCCGAGCTCGACGGGAGCGTCGAGACGCTCTTCCGCGCGTTCGGGGCGCACGGGTACGAGGTCGGGAGCTTCGTCTTCGACACGAGCTACCTCTTCCGGGACCTGCCGGAGGCGAACGTCCTCGGGACGAGCGAGACGCTCGACGGCGCGTTCGCCTGGCTGCGCGCGAACCGCGAGCGCCCGTTCCTCCTCTACGTCCACAGCTGGGCGACGCACATGCCCTACGACACGCTCCACGCGGGCAAGGACTGGAAGTCGGCCAAGCAGGAGGTGATCGGCGGCATCCAGTCGGACTCGGCGAGCGCGCTCGAGGCGATGCGCGAGGGGTACCGGCGGGCGGTGGAGCGCCAGTCCGAGGTGCTCGTGGCGTCGTTCCTCGAGGAGCTCGAGGCCCTCGGGCTGCGCGAGCAGACGGCCTTCGCCTTCCTCTCCGACCACGGGGAGTCCTGGGGCGAGCGCTTCGCCTCCAAGGAGGAGGTCCAGGGCGTCTACCACATGCACGGCGCGACCGTGAACGACGAGATCGTCCAGGTCCCGCTCATCGTCTCCGTCCCCGGGGCGCTCGACCCGGGAGTCGTCGCGTCGCAGGTGCGCACGGTCGACCTCATGCCGACCCTGCTCGAGCTCGCGGGGCTGCCGTCGCGCGAGACCGACGGCGCCTCGCTGCTCCCCCTCCTCGACGGGCGCGAGCAGGGCGACCGCGTCGCGGTCGTCGCGGGCACCGACATGGGCGCGCTGACGAAGCTCGCGGTGCGGATGCCGCCGTGGAAGCTCGTCCTCCACGTGGACACCGGCGAGGAGGAGGCGTACCGGCTCGACCTCGACCCCCGCGAGCGGGAGAGCAGGCCCGACGACGTGCCCCCGGAGCTTCGGCAGATCGCCTTCGCGGAGCTCGAGAGCGCGGAGCGCCACGAGCTGACCGCCGAGGAGGAGGCCGCCGTCGCCAAGCGGCTCGAGGACCTCGGCTACCTGTAGGCCCATGCCCGACCTCGCGACGTTCTACGAGCGGATGACCTTCATCCGCCGCTTCGAGGAGACGCTCCTCGAGCTCTTCTCGCTCGGGAAGCTCGTCGGTACGACGCACACGTACATCGGCGAGGAGGCGAACGCCGTCGGGCTGATCGACCACCTCGATCCCGCGCGCGACACGATCTTCTCGAACCACCGCTGCCACGGGCACTACCTCGCGTTCACCGACGACGCGTACGGCCTGCTCTGCGAGGTGATGGGCCGCGCCGACGGCGTCTGCGGCGGCAAGGGAGGCAGCCAGCACCTCTGCAAGGGGAACTTCTACTCGAACGGCGTCCTCGGGAGCATCGTCCCCGTGGCGACGGGGATCGCCCTCGCGGAGAAGCGAAAGGGCACCGGCGCGGTTTCGACCGTCTTCCTCGGCGACGGCGCCCTCGGCCAGGGCGTCACGTACGAGTCGCTGAACATGGCCTCGCTCTGGCGCCTCCCCGTCCTCTTCGTCGTCGAGAACAACCACTACGCGCAGTCCACCCCGATCGAGCTCGCGGTCGCGGGGTCGATCCCGGCCCGGGGGGCGGCGTTCGGGATCGAGGTCGAGGAGCTCGACACGACCGACGTCGAGGTGATCCACGAAGCCGCGGGCCGCGCGGTGGCGCACGTGCGGGAGACCGGGTCGCCCTTCTTCCTCGTGCTCGACACGTACCGCTTCAGCCCGCACTCGAAGTCCGACGACCAGCGCGACCCGGCCGAGATCGAGGAGCGGCGGACGCGCGACCCCCTGCTCGTCGCGGGCGCCCGGCTCGACGACGACGTGCGCGAGGCGATCGAAGAGCGCTGCGAGGCCCGGCTCGCCGAGACCGTCGCCGCCGCGGACGCGGCGCCCGTGGCCGCACCGGAGGCCGCATGAGCGCGGCCGCGCAGCAGCCGAAGCGGTGCGTCCAGGTGCTGAACGAGGCGCTGCACGCGATCTTCGCGACGCGCGACGACGTCGTCCTCCTCGGCGAGGACGTGCTCGACCCCTACGGCGGCGCCTTCAAGGTGACGCAGGGGCTGAGCGACGCGTACCCGGACCGCGTGCTCACGACCCCGATCAGCGAGGCGTCGCTCTTCGGCGTGGCGGCCGGGATGGCGCTCCGTGGGCAGCGGCCGATCCTCGAGATCATGTTCGGCGACTTCGTGACGCTCGGCTTCGACCAGGTCGTGAACGGGATCTCGAAGTTCGCGGAGATGTACGACGGCCAGGTCACGGTGCCGCTCGTCGTCCGCACGCCCATGGGCGGGCGCCGCGGGTACGGGCCGACCCACAGCCAGTCGCTCGAGAAGCTCCTGCTCGGGGTCCCGAACCTCTGTGTCGTCGCCACGAGCGAGTGCCACGACCTCGAGGCGCTCCTCCGGGCCGCGGTCGACGACGAGCGCCCCGTCTTCTTCATCGAGAACAAGCTCATGTACGGGCGGCAGAACAGGCGCCCGGTAGACGGGCACGTGGACGAGCTCGCCGTCCGGGAGAGCGGCGGCCCGTATCCGGCGCTCACCTTCTCCGCCGCGGGCTTCACCGAGGGCTCGGCCACGATCGTCACCTACGGGGGGATGCTCCCGCTCGCGCTCGAGGCCGCCACGGAGCTCGTCCTCGAGCACGAGGTCTTCTGCGAGGTCGTGGCGCTCTCGCAGCTCGTGCCGATGGAGCTCGCTCCCGTGCTCGAGTCCCTTGCGCGGACGGGCGCGCTCGTCACCGCGGAGGAGGGGACGCTGACGGGCGGCTTCGGGGCCGAGATCGCGGCCCGCGTGCAGGAGGCGGCGTGGAGCGACCTGCACGCGCCGGTGCGCCGGGTCGCGGCGCGGGACGGGATCATCCCCTCGGCGCGCCCCCTCGAGGACGCGATGCTCCCCGGGGTCGACGACCTCGTCGGCGCCGTCCTCTCCCTCGCTGCCGTGAGAAGCTAGCGCCCGTGCTGGAGATCGTTCTCACCCGCGAGGACGCGAACACCGAGTACGCGCTCCTCGCCGAGTGGCTCGTCGAGGACCGCTCGGAGGTCTCCCCGGGCCAGCCCGTGTGCGTCGTCGAGACGACGAAGGCCACGGTCGAGATCGAGTCGCCGGGCGCGGGCACCATCGTGCAGCTCTACGCCGACGACGTCGAGGTCGAGCTCGGCACGGTGATCGCCTACGTCGCCGAGTCGGCCGAGGAGCTCGCCTCGCTCGACGCCGGCGTGACCGCGAAGCCGGCACCGAGGCCCGCCGCGGGCGAGCGCAAGGCGACGCGGAAGGCCCTCGAGCTCGCGGCGCTCCACGACGTCGACGTCTCCGCGATCGAGAAGCGCGGATTCATCACCGAGAAGGACGTCGAGGAGGTGCTCGCGCGGCGCAAGGCGGCGGAGTCTCCCGGGCCCGAGCCCGTGCTCGCCGGTCTCTCCACCGAGGGCGTCTCGCTGCCTGTCACGTTCGACCCGGAGGGAAGTGACGGCGCGCTCGAGGCTTCGTTCCTCGAGTCCCTGCGCGCCGAGCCCGACGGCTTCCGTGCGCTCTCTCCCGATGACAAGGCGCGCGCGCTCCGCGAGCATGGCGCGCGGATCGGCGACGGCGTCGATCTCGGCGAGGGGTCGCTCGTCGTCGCACCCCGTGTCGTCATCGAGGACGGCGTGCGGCTGGGGCCCGGCGCGACCGTCGTCTGCGAGGAGGTCGTGGCGATCGGGGAGCTGACCCAGTTCGCGCACGGCCTCGAGATCCGCTGCCGCCGGGCCTTCCTCGGCGCGGGCATCTGGGGAGGACGGGCGGTTCGCTTCGGCGGGGGCGGGCACCGCGACCCCTGGGCCACGCTCGTCGTCGGTGACCTCGCGTTCGTCGGCGACGAGGCGTTCGTGAACGTGTGCCGCCCGGTGCTGATCGGCCGCGAGGTGTTCCTGACGATGCGCTCCCTGATCGTCACGCACAACATCGGGCACTCGATCCTCGAAGGTTTCGAGAACAGGTTCGCGCCGGTCGTGCTCGAGGACCGCTCGCAGGTCGGGCTGGGGGCCGTCGTCTACGCGGGCTGCCGGATCGGCGCCGAGGCGATCGTCGCCTCGAGCTCGTACGTCGTGGGCGACGTCCCAGCGGGCTCGTTCGCGATCGGCGTGCCCGCGAAGGTCACGGGCAGCGCCAGCCACACGCTGTCAGCCGGCCGGCGGACCGAGCTCGCGCGGCGCATGCTCGACGACCTCCACGAGCTCCTCTCGCTCCGCGGGCACGCGGTCTCGGCGATCGCGGGCGACGACCCCCGCTCGTTCGAGGTCGAGGGCACGCGGATCGCATTCACCTCGCGGTTCGAGGGCGGGATCGAGGCGCCGGCCGTCGTGCTCGCGCTCGAGTCGCGAGCGGAGCCGACCGAGGGCGTGGCCGTCCTCGATCTCGTCGGGCGGCGCGTGCACGGCGAGGGCGGCGTCGTCCTCGATTCGGTGCGGGAGTTCTGCCGCAAGCGCGGGATCCGCTTCGAGCCCGGGCCGTGGCGGTACCCGCCGGGCGGCCTGGTCTAGCGACCCC
>CAZODN010000140.1:3182-5472 GCA_964578545.1 uncultured Gaiellales bacterium | reverse complement strand
GTCGGAATCAGGTCCGCGTGCAGCACTGCCACGTAGGGCAGGTTGCGGTAGCGCTCGGCGAAGTCGAGCCCGTACCCGATGACGAAGCGGTTCGGGATCTCGAAGCCGACGTAGCGCACGGGGACGTCGATCTCGCGCCGCTCCGGCTTGGTGAGGAGCGCGCAGATCTCGAGCGACGCCGGCTTCCGCGCGCCGAGGTTGCGCATGAGGTACGAGAGCGTGAGCCCCGAGTCGATGATGTCCTCGACGACGAGGACGTCGCGCCCGGCGACGTTGATGTCGAGATCCTTGAGGATGCGAACGACGCCCGAGGAGTCGGTCGCCGCGCCGTAGCTCGAGATCGCCATGAAGTCGATCTCGCACTGCACCGTGAGCTCGCGCATGAGGTCGGCCATGAAGAACACCGCGCCCTTCAGGACGCCGACGAGGAGGAGGTCGCGTCCCGCGTAGTCGGCCGAGATCTCCGCCCCGAGCTCGCGGATGCGCGCCTGGAGGGCGTCCTCCTCGATGAGGATCTCGCCGACGCCGCGTTCCAGCTCGGTCTGCGTCATGTCCCGCAATCTTTCCATGCGCGGACGCTTCCTTCCCACCCAGGCGCATCGGCGATCCCCGGAACCGAGACGACCTCACCGCCCGAGACGACGAGCGGCCACGCGTCGCGCTCACGGACGGGCACCTTCGCGTCCACGAAGAGATCCTGCACCTTCTTGCGCCGGCCGGCGAGCCGGTCGCCCGGCCGCCGTGCGCGGACGACGAGGCCGGGCCGCGAGCTCTCGAGCTTCCAGGGACCGAAGGCGACGACGCCCTCGAGCCGGAGCTCGTCGTACTCGCGTACTGCCCGGACGCCGTGCCCGAGGTCCGCGAGCTTCGTCCCGTCGGTTGTCGCGAGCAGCTCCACGAGCGCCCGCTCGAGCCCGCGCGGGAGGCGGGGTCGCTCCCCGGCGAGCGCGAGCAGGTTGCGCTCGGCGCCCGGATGCAGGCGCCGCAGGAGGGGAAGGATCTCGTCCCGGATGAGCCCGCGCTTCGTCCCGGGATTCGACGTGTCGCGCCGGAACCGGAGCCCGTGCGCGTCGCAGTACGCCTCGGTCTCCTCGCGCCAGACGGGCAGGAGCGGGCGCACGACGCCGTCCTCGCGGCGCGCTTTGATCGCCTTCGTGCTCCCCGAGGAGACGAGGCGGTAGAGCACGGTCTCGACCTGGTCCGAGGCGGTATGGCCGGTGGCACGCAGGCCGCGGTCGGCGGTGAGCGCGTAGCGCGCCTCGCGGAGGGCGGCCTCCGTCGCTCCTCGTGACACTGCGTCCGGTTGCCGGATCACGTCCGCTCCGAGCGCCTCGGCGCAGAAGCGGGCGTCCTCCTCGGACTCCTCCCCGCGGAGCCCGTGGTTCACGTGGACGGCCGCGACGCGGTAGCCGAGCCTCCCGAGGAGGTGCCAGAGGCAGGTCGAGTCCGCTCCGCCGGACACGAGGCACGTGACGTCGCCTCCGGGCGGAATCAGGTGGTGCTCGCGGACGAAGGCTCCGACTCGCTGCTCGAGGACGCCGTCCATGCGTCCATTGTGCCGGGCTACGAGCGAAGCGCCGCGGCGTCCACGACCTCGTCGGCCGGCGGGAGCTCGATCTCGACGTCCTCGCCGTAGTCCCAGAGCTCGAAGGTCATCGAGGCGCTGCCCGCGCCCCGGCCCTGGTCCTCGGCCGAGACGTTCAGCGACACCTTGCGCACCAGCCCGTTCCCGTCGAGCCACACGTCAACGGGAACCTCGCCGACACCGGCGGGCAACGGCTGGCCGAGCACCTCGAGACCCGCAGGCGCCCCGGAGGCCGCCGTCTCCGCGTACCGCGCGGGGTCGAGCGTGGCGCGGTAGTGCGTCGTCTCCGTGCCTCGGAGCTCCTCGACGCCGACCGTCTCGACGTCGCCCCCCGCGGCCTTCAGCATCTCGAGGAGCTCGCGCGGATCGGCGCTCGCCGCGTCCTCGAGCTGGCTGAACTCGAAGCCGTCGATCTCTACGCGCCTGCCGTCCCCCCGGATCCACGTCTTGCCGTCCGGGAGCTTCTCCCCGATCGCCGGGAAGCGAAGGTAGCTGACCGTCCCGTCCTGCACGACCTCGATCTTCCACCCGCTCGGATCGTCGAAGTCCGGCCCGTCCCCCGCGCGCGGCCCGGCGAGCGCCGCGAAGAAGCCGCCGAGGAGCTTGGCGAACGAGGACATGTCGACGGCGAACGACGACCTCTCGGCCGCACGGTCGAACGCTCCTTCGCCCGAGAACGAGAGCGCCTCCTCCGCCCCCGGGAGC
>CAZODN010000140.1:0-3082 GCA_964578545.1 uncultured Gaiellales bacterium | reverse complement strand
CTCCGGGGGATCGCGAAACACGGGATCGCGGCTCCAACTCTCGAGGAGCGTGACGGCGCGCTCGCAGTCGGCCATGCCGAGACGATACGGCGTCGCATGGTCGACCGGCTCCATCACCGACGCAGGGACGAGGCCGCTCGCGGCATCGAGCATGTAGCGGACGAAGAGCGCGTGGCCGACGAGGAGGACGACGGGCTCAGGGCGCGCGACGACGATCCCGAGGCCGCGGGCAAAGCGCGCCGCTGCAGTCGCCCGGCTCTCGCCGCCGCCCGGCGGCGGCACGTCAGGCGGGTGCGAGCGCGCCCACAGGCGATAGGCCGCGAGCGATCTGCCTTCGAACGAGCCGAAGTCGATCTCGTCGAGCTCGGGGACGACGAGGCGCGGGACGGGTCGCTCGCCGAGCGCGAGCTCGAGCGTCTCCTGCGTTCGGAGAAGGCGCGTCGCGACGCCGAGCGACACGTCGTCGCCCGCGATCGACGCTCCGAGCCGCCGTGCCTGCTCGACGCCCTCCGCCGTGAGCCCTCCGCCCGGCGGCGTGCACGACGTCGCGCCGTCCCGGTTCGACTCCGCCGCCGCGTGGCGGGCGAGCACGAGCCGCTCCACGCTCAGAAGAGGATCGAGCGGTAGTCGAGGACGTGCCGCATCCCGATCGCCTCGTACAGGCGGATCGCGGGATCGTTGTCGGCCCGCACGAAGAGGCACACGATCGGGACCCGCTCGAGCAACAGCCCGAAGAGGTCCGCGAGGCCGCGCGCCGCGTACCCCCGCCGCCGCACGGCCGGATCGACCCAGACCTGCTGGAGCTGCACCGCCTCCGGCGTCCATGCCGACGCCTCGGCCTTGAACAGGATGACCCCGTCCTCGACCCAGAGCCACGACCGCCCCTCCTCGATCTGGCTCCGCGTTCGCCAGCGGAACCCCTCGGGATCGCGGCGCATCGGGTCGACGCCGATCTCGAGCTCGTGTGCGGCCGCGCACGCGGGGAGCAGGAGCTCGAGGTCGCCGATCTCCGCCGGGCGCAGGCCCGTGCCGCCGGTGGGAGGCGCGACGCGGATCTCGAAGACGGGCTGCCCAGGCCGGTCCTCACGAGGACGTGGCAGCGACCACGCCACCGCGTCCCAGAGCTCCGACACCGCGCGCTCCTCGCCGATCACCATCTTCGGCGCCGACCGGGCCACGTCTCGTGCGAACACGCCGCACCCGGCGCCCGACGGCACGACGTTGATCCCGATGTGGCAGAGGGCACGGAGCTCGGCCCCCTCCCAGCTCCCGACGAACCGGCCGAGCCCACGCAACGCGACGTCCTCGAGGAAGACGCGCTCGACGGGGTCCCGCGCGCAGAAGCGCAGGATCTCGTCCCGCTTCGGCTCGGTGGCCTTCCGGAACACGGATCGACACTCTAGAGACGGTTCCACCGGATCGGCCCTCCGAAAGACGTAGGGTTCCGCTCATGCCGATCCACCTTCGAGCCGAGCCCGGCGACTACGCGGAGGCGTGCCTCCTCCCGGGCGACCCGCTGCGGGCCAAGTACATCGCAGAGACGTTCCTCTCGGACGTGGCCCAGGTGAACGAGGAGCGCGGCCTGCTCGGGTACACGGGGACCTGGAACGGCAAGCCGATCTCGGTGCAGGGAACGGGCATGGGCTGCCCCAGCGCGACGATCGTCTTCGAGGAGCTGATCCAGCTTGGCGTGAAGCGCCTGCTCCGCGTGGGGACCTGCGGAGGCCTCCAGCCGGACCACGCACTCGGTGACCTCATCGTCGCCATCTCGGCAGTTCCCGCCGACGCGACCGCGAGCCACCTCGTCGGCGGCGAGCCGCACTGCCCGACGGCGAGCTGGGAGCTCGTGCACGAGGCCGTGCACGTCGCGAAGCAGTCGGGCCAGCCGATACGCGTCGGACCCATCGTCTCGAGCGACCTCTTCTACAACCCCGACGAGGGCCAGTACGAGCGCTGGTCGAAGCGAGGCATCCTCGCGGTCGAGATGGAGGCCGCCGCGCTGTTCACCCTCGCGGCGCTGCGCGGTGTGCAGGGCGGGTGCCTGCTCACGGTGAGCGACATCGTCGTCGACGGCGAGTTCGTGCGCATCTCCGACGACGAGCTTCAGGCGGCAGTCGACCGCATGACGCGGATCGCGCTCGATACCGCCACGGCGTAGGGGTCAGGTCTTGAATCGTGCATGGAACATGCACGATTCAAGACCTGACCCCAGAACCCATGCCTGACCCCCGAACCGTCTTCCTCGTCAACCCTGCCTCCGCTGGCGGCTCGACCGGCAAGCGCTGGCCCGAGATCGCGCACCGCGCCGCGGCGCGCGGCCTCGTCGGCGACGCGCTCATCTCCGAGAGCGCCGGGCACATGACCGAGCTGGCCGCCCGAGCCGCCGCGAGCGGCGCCGAGCGCCTCGTCGTCGTCGGCGGGGACGGCACGGTCAACGAGGTCGTCAACGGCGTCGCGGAGGCCGAGGGCGTCGAGCTCGCCGTGATCGCGCGCGGCACCGGGTGGGACTTCGTCCGCACGTTCGGGATCCCGCGCGAGCTCGACCAGGCGATCGACATCGCGCGTGACGGCGACATCCGCGAGATCGACGCCGGCCGCGTCTCGTACCGGAGCTGGGCGGGAGAGGACGCGCACGCGTGGTTCGCGAACGTCGCGAGCGCCGGCATCTCCGGGGCGATCGCGAAGCGCGCGAACGAGTCCTCGAAGGCGCTGGGCGGAAAGGTCTCCTACTACTGGTCGACCTTCGCGGTCTTCTTCGGCTGGCAGATCGGCGACGTGCGCGTCTCGGTCGACCACGAGACGCGCGAGGGCCGGATGATCGACGTCATGGTCGCCAACGGCCGCTACCTCGGGGGCGGGATGATGATGTGCCCCGAGGCCGATCCCGGCGACGGGCTCTTCGACGTCCTGCTCATCGGCGATGTCACGAAGCGCGACCTCCTGTTCGTGCTCCCGAAGACGTACAAGGGCAAGCACCTACCCCACCCTCGCCTCGAGCCCCTCCGTGGCCGAGTCGTGGAGATCGACGCCGACGAGTCGCTCCCGATCGAGCTCGACGGCGAGCAGCCGGGAACGACGCCCG
>CAZODN010000139.1:0-5577 GCA_964578545.1 uncultured Gaiellales bacterium | reverse complement strand
AAAAGAGCGAGAGATAGGCGTTCACTGTCCACTCCCCGACGAAGAGCGCGACGACCGCGCCGAAGGCGAGGAAGGGGACGAAGGGGAGGCCCATCTTGCGCGCCGCCGATCCGTGGCGCGCGAAGAGGACGATCGCCGGGACGAGCGCCGCGAACATCCCGACCATGAGCGCGACGCCGACGGAAGCGCCGAGCACGGCGCCCAGCAGGAGCGCGAGCTTCACGTCGCCCATGCCGAGACCCTTCGGGTAGGCCAGCACTGCGGCGAAGAGGAACCCGGACGCACCGAGGGCCCCGAGGAGCCACTCGGCGCTCGGGTCGATCGCCGTGTGGGCGACGAGCGCGACGCCGGCCGCCGGAAGGACGATGCGGTTCGGGACGATCCTGTGGTTCCAGTCGATCACGGAGAGCGTGACGAGCACGGCGCAGAACCCGGCAGCCAGCGCAGCCTCGGGCGTCGGGCCGAAGACGGCGACACACGCGACGACGAGCGCCGCGGTGAGCGCCTCGACGAGCGGGTACACGGGAGAGATGCGCGCATCGCAGTGGCGGCAGCGGCCGCGCAGGAGGAGGTACGAGAGGACGGGGACGTTGTCGCGCCAGAGGATCTCCTCCCCGCACGAGCCGCAGGAGGACGGCGGCCGGAGGAGCGAGCGCCGCTCGGGCACCCGGATCGCGACGACGTTCAGGAAGCTCCCGAGCGCGAGCGCGGGAGCGAGGACGAGGGCGGCGGAGCTCACGGGCCTACCCGGCGTAGCTCCCCTGGACTGGCTCGACCTCGACGACCGTCTGTGTCGATCCGGGCATTCCCGTGATGAACCCGATCGGCTTGGGCGGCGCGTGGATGAGCGCCGAGTTGTCGATCGACGCACTCCTCGTGATGACGGGGCCCCAGATCGACGTGTTGTTGTCCATCTCGAAGTCGTTCACGATGTAGAGAGCGCCCTGGAAGTTGACGTGGTTGCCGACCTCGCCGCCGATGATGTCGCTTCCTTCCGCCCAGAGCGAGCCGGCCACGAATACGAGCAGGTCGGAGTCGGGATCCCACGTGTCGTCGCACGCAGGGACGCCGCAGATGTCGGCGCGGTTCCTGATGCGCACCTGACCCGAGCCGTAGATGACGGCCCGGCCGTCGTACTGGATGAGGTTCAGGTTCGACCACGTCAGGTGCCCGTCGAAGTAGACGACGCCCTTGATCGTGAGCGTCCCCGGCGATCCCGGCTGCCAGCGGAGCTGCGCCTCGGGAACACCATCCCCATTCGCATCCTTGACGCAGTTGTACGCGGCGGCAGGCGTGAGGTCGACCTCGCCCCTGCTCACATTCAGCGTCGAGTCGTTGTCGAAGCCGCCCGGAAAGGTCCCGCTCGTACACGGCGAGGTCGGCCCGAGGTCGGCGTGCGAATACCAGTAGCCGAGGTCGACGGTCGGCTTGGCGATGTCAGGCGGGCTTGTCGCAACGGTGGAGGCATAGACGTGGCTCGCCGGCCCGCAGGCGACGGGTGCACCCGAGTAATGGCAGGTGCCGGTCGCCGCGAACTCGGGGATCGGGCTGCCCGCGCTCCCGATCTGGGCGCTGTTCTCCACGTAGAGGTTCCCCAGGACGTGCACAGCGGGGCTCCAGAGCTGGGAGTTGTTGTTGATGCAGAGGTCGCCGCGGACGTAGACGGACACGTCCATCGTCACGCTGTTCCCCATGTTGATGCAGCCCGACGGTTGGTCGATGAACAGGTACTCCCACGGGCGCATGTCCGCCTGCGTCGTCGTCGTGATCTGCGCCTGGGCGCTCACCGTGCGGACGACGTCGGCGGAGCCCGGGCCGGAGGGGTTCGCGACCGTGCCGGTCCCGGTGAGCGTCCAGGTCGTCCCGCTGAGCGCACCCGAGTAGGTGACCGTCCCGCCCGGGAGGGTCACCGTCGTGGACGACACCGCGTTCGCGTCGTACGGGTCCTCCGCGCTCTCGAGCGTCGCGAACGCGTAGCTGAGCCCGGACTCGGCGAGCCCGAACGCCTTCTGATCCGCCGTCGCCCGCTTCGCGGCCCCCTGGTTGGTCGTCGTGTAGGCGAAGATCCCGGCGGCGAGCAACGAGAGCACCATCATCACGCCGAGGGCCATGGGCAGCGCGAGCCCGCGCTCGTCGCCGAGCCGTGTCCGCACGCTGCTCAGGGGTGACTCGGGCACGCCAGCTCCTCGATTCGGAGATCCCGACGCAGTGAAGGAGCGCGGCAGGGCGCGAGCATCACCCGTCGGGGGGAAGATGCGGCCGCTCACGTCCTGGAGGAGTTGCGGAGGACGATGTCGTCGGCGAGCCGGTAGTCGGGCAGCCCGCTCTCTGGCCGGGTGTTCACCGGCAGCGTGACCGAGAGCACCGCGAGGCTCGACGCCGACTGCGGCGTGAACGTGAACACGGTGCCGGTCGTCAGGTAGTCGACGCTCTTCTTCCCCGCGGCGTCGCAAGATGCGCCGACCTTCCGATAAAGGACGTAGCGCGTGCCGCTCCCGACCGTGCACCAGCTGACAGTCGTGCCCGCGGCCGCTGTCGGGCACCGGCCGCCGAGCGTGATCGTGATCGAGGACGCTGCTCCGGTCGGCGTGACCGCGCTCGCGCAGTGCACCTCGCGCCGGATCTGGTCGAGCGCGATCCGGGCGTTGATCTGCGACCCGAAACGCCGGTTCATCTCTTCCTCGCTCTTCGCTGCGGCGGCGAGCGCGTACGCGAGCGCCGTCACGACGATGACCAGCATCCCGAGCACCGTGACGAGCTCGATGAGCGTGAACCCGCTCTCCTCCCGAGCCCGCGACCGGAGCGAGTCGGCCCGCGCCATCTCATCCTCCGGCGACGCGGAGGGTGGGAAGGCCGTCGTCGCGCGGACGCTCGACCTGCTCGATGGGCTCGCCGAGCTCGGCGGCCTGTGCCGCCTCCTTCGCCGCGTTTGCGGCCCTGATCTCCGCGAGCTTCTCGGCCCGCTGGAGCGCGATCTCGAAGTCGTGGCGGTTGGTCGCGGCGTCGAGGGCGATCTCACGCTCGACGAGCTCGCCGAGCACGAGCCCGATGAGCGCCTGCGAGAAGTTCTGCATCTGGAAGAACTCGCCCTCCGCGATCGCGTCGGGGATCTCGTCGGCGCGCCGCTCCCGGATGAGCTCCGCGATGCGGGCGTTCGACACCATCACCTCGACCGCCGGGATCCGCCCGCCGCCCGCCTGCGGCAGGAGTCTCTGGCTGATGACGCCGCGTAGGACGCCCGCCAGGATGGAGACGACCTGCGGCTGCTTCTCCGACGGGAAGAACTCGACCATGCGACCGATGGTCTCGGCGGCGTCGAGCGTGTGGAGGGTCGAGAAGACGAGGTGGCCGGACTCGGCGGCCTGGAGCGCGACCTGGGCCGTCTCCGAGTCGCGGAGCTCGCCGATGAGGATGACGTCCGGGTCCTGACGGAGCACGCGGCGGAGCGCCTGGCCGAAGCTCTCCGTGTCGAGGCCGACCTCGCGCTGGTTGACGATGCACCCGTGATCCGGGTGGAGGACCTCGATCGGGTCCTCGATCGTCACGATGTGCTGGCGGCGCGTCCGGTTGATGTGGTCGAGCATCGCGGCGAGCGTGGTCGTCTTCCCGGAGCCGGTCGCGCCCGTCACGAG
The DNA here is from genome assembly GCA_964578545.1 of uncultured Gaiellales bacterium. Classification (GTDB taxonomy): domain Bacteria; phylum Actinomycetota; class Thermoleophilia; order Gaiellales; family Gaiellaceae; genus GMQP-bins7. Next base: position 1,945 of record CAZODN010000139.1, on the reverse strand, counting down.
GACGAGGCCGCGCTGCTCGTTCGCGAGACGGGCGACGCCCGGAGGGAGGTGCAGCTCGTCGAAGCCCGGGATCTGGTCGGGGATGGCGCGGAAGGCGAACGAGATCGCTCCCCGCTGCCGGAAGCCGTTCACGCGGAACCGGGGAAGCCCCGGCTTCGAGTAGGCGAGGTCGAGGTCGCCGGTCTCGTCGAACGCCTCGCGCCGGCGCGGCACGTGCGCCGAGACCTGGCTCAGTACCGTCTCGAGATCGGAGGCGGCGAGGGGCGGCTGGCCGTCGAGCGGGTCGAGCCGGCCGTCCACCCGCACGATCGGGGGCTGCCCGACCTTGAGGTGGACGTCGCTCGCACCGAGGGCGACGGCACGCTGGAGCACGGCGTCGAGATCCATGGACAGCCCGTGCATCGGCACGAGCGCAGCCACGCTTGAGCCGTTCCTCGGCGAGCGACGGGCCTGCGAGGCGCGAGAGCGCTGGGAGCGAGGGCCGTGCCGAGGTCGCCGCGGAGCGGACCGACGACCGCAGCGAAGACGCCCGGCGCGCGCAGCGCCCAGAGCCTCCAACGTCGGCCGCGTCGAACCGCTCCCCGACGCGAACGTCGGGTCGGGCGGGCGCGGCTACAATTGCCCGCCGCGCAGGGATTCCCGAGTGGCCAAAGGGGGCGGGCTGTAAACCCGCTGGCTCAGCCTTCGGAGGTTCGAATCCTCCTCCCTGCATCGTCCGCGCCCGGAGCCCTGCGCGCGTGGGCTCCGGGCGCGGAGGCGTCTCTCGGACGACCCCGGCGTGAGGTCCGCGCTACACGCGTGCCGGGGAGATGCCGAGCGTCGTCGACAGCAGAAGCTCGCCGAAGCTCGTCTCCACGAGCGTGAGCTCGTCGGCCATGTTCTCGGCGACCCAGCCCGCGGCCGCGTCGTTGGCGGCTGCGGCCTCTTCGGCACTGTCCCAGACGCTGAACGAGAAGATCTCGTTGTCGCTCACGGCGATCGAGTACGCCCTGAATCCGGGCTGGCTCTCGAAGATCGGGAGCATTCCGCTCTCGGCACGCCTCGTGAGCTCGTGCGGATCACCCTCGGTGGTGTACCGCGCCATCCGTACGTGCACGTGACCTCCCTTTGCGCCGACCTCCGTTTCGAGGCCGATCCCCGTGAGTCGGGCCGGCGCCCACGGAGCCTTCCAAACGAGCACGCGGAGCGCAAGGCTCGCCACGCCTCCGGAGCAGCGGGCACAATGCCGTTCGATGACCGACGCCGCGAAGCCGCGCCTGCGAGGCGTCCTGCACCAGTGGGGCCTCGTCGCGGCAGTACCGGCGTGCGTCGTCCTCGTCGCGGTCGCCGACGGGACGCGCGCCCGGGTGGCGACGGCCGTCTACGCCGTCGCGATGGCGGCCATGCTCGGCGCGAGCGCGCTCTACCACCGCGTCTCGTGGAAGACCGAGCGGCGTCGCGGGCTCGCACGCAGGATCGACCACGCGATGATCTTCGTCTTCATCGCGGGCTCCTACACGCCCTTCGCGCTGCTCTCGTTCGAGGGCTGGCTGCCGGCCGTCGTGCTCACGTGCGTCTGGACCGGCGCCGCGCTCGGCCTGATCGTGAACGTCGCCTGGATCGACGCGCCGAAGTGGGTGACCGCGCCCGCGTACCTCCTCGTGGGCTGGGTCGGCGTGATCGCGGCGCCACAGCTGTTCGGCGAAGTCGGCGTGGCCGGAGCGGTGCTCCTCATCGTCGGCGGCGCCCTCTACAGCCTCGGCGCTCTCACGTACGCGACGCACTGGCCGAACCCGTTCCCGCGCACGTTCGGCTACCACGAGGTGTTCCACCTGCTCGTCGTCGTGGCGCTCACGGTGCAGCTCGTGGCCGTGTACCTCGTCGCCGTCTGAGGCGCTACGCTAGGCGGCGCGCCCTCTTAGCTCAGTCGGTAGAGCACCTCCATGGTAAGGAGGGGGTCGACGGT
>CAZODN010000138.1:0-5605 GCA_964578545.1 uncultured Gaiellales bacterium | reverse complement strand
GTCGGCAAGCCCTACGTCAAGCAGTAGCGTGCGCGCTCCCGGCTCAGGCTCCGCGCTGGGGTCGCTCGTGTGTGGGGTGGCGTCGGTCGCGACGCTCCCCCTCGCGATCTACGCGACGCGCTTCTCCGACGCCTACGAGCTCCTCGATGCCGGCTGGGCGATCCCGGTCGCCGTCGTGCTCGGGATCGCCGCGCTCGCGCTCGCGCGCCGCGCGCGCATCCAGGCCGCGGTGTCGCTCGCGTCCGCCCGCGGGGGCGGTGTCGCGCGCGCCGGACAGGTGCTCGGGCTGCTCGGGCTGTGCATCGCGGCCTCCGCGCTCGTCGCGCTCGGCGTGTACGGGCTGCTCGAGTACGTGGGCTCGCGGGAGTAGGGGGAACGCGGAGTCGGAGCCAGACTGAAGCCTGGCACCGAGGAAGCGGAGTCGAAGCCAGACTGAAGTCCGGCACCGACCGTCTACAATCCGCGCGCATGTTCGAGATCGGCGCCAGCCTGCGCGAGGCACGGCTTCGTCAGGGCCTCGACTTCCCGGAGCTCGAGGAGCGGACGAAGATCCGGCCCAAGTACCTGCGAGCGCTCGAGGACGAGCGCTTCGACATCCTGCCCGCGCCGACGTACGTCCGCGGGTTCCTGCGCTCGTACGCCGAGGCGATCGGACTTGACGGCCAGCCGTTCGTGGACGAGTACAACTCGCGGTTCGCGGTCGGCGAGGACGATGCGCCCCTCCGGGCGCGGCGCGTGCCCGCTCCGGCGCGGCGCGACCGGGAGTCGCGCGAGTCGCGGATCGCGGTCCTCGCCCTCCTCGCGATCGCCGTCGCGACGGCGCTCGTGATAGCCGCGTGGAGGTTCGGTGGGCCGGAGACCGAGAACGTCCCGGGCCTCGCAGCGTCCCCCGCGACGACGAGCGCGGGGCCCACGCGCGTCGTCGTCCGCGCGGTCGGCGGGTCGTCCTGGATGGAGGTGCGCACGGGCCAGGGCGGCGCCGAGCTCCTCTACAGCGGCACGCTCGAGCGGGGCCAGCGGAAGGTGTTCGAGAGCAGCCGGCTGCGGCTCGTGATCGCCGAGCCGGGCAACGTCCGGCTCCGGCTCAACGGCCGGGCGGTCGAGCTTCCCGCTGGCACGGCGTTCGTCGTCACGCCCAAGCGGATCGTCCGCGCCTCGTCTTGACGCGGCCCCGGGCGGCGATCGTCGTCACGGGCTCCGAGCTGGTCCGGGGCGAGCGCGAGGACCGGAACGGCCCGTTCCTCGCGGCCGAGGCCGTGCGCCTCGGGCTCGACCCGGAGCGCATCCACATCGTCGGCGACCGCCCGGACGACCTCGAGCGGGCCCTTCGCGCCGGTTTCGAGGCCGACCTCTGTCTCGTCTCCGGAGGGCTCGGGCCGACGCACGACGACCGCAGCGTCGAGCTGATCGCGCGCGTCGCGGGTCGGGCGCTCGTCCTCGACGAGGACCTCGAGCGCCGGATCGAGAGCGTGTCCCGCACGATCGCCGAGCGGCTCGGGCGGCCGTACTCGGACTTCACGACGGGCGTCCGCAAGCAGGCGACCCTCCCCGAGGGCGCGATCTCCCTCGGGCTCGCAGGCACCGCGCCCGGCGTCGTCCTCGACACCGGGCGCTGCGTCGTCGTGAGCCTTCCCGGCCCGCCCAGCGAGCTCCGGCGCCTGTGGCCGCGTGCGCTCGAGTCGGAGCCTGTGCGCCACGTGCTCGAGCGCGCGCCGGCACGCGAGCACGTCGTCCTCCGCTTCTTCGGGACGCCCGAGTCCCAGGTCGCGCAGGCGCTCGAGGAGGCAGGCGGCGAGGGGAACGGGGTGGAGGCCACGATCTGCGCGCGGGAGTTCGAGATCCACGTCGACCTGTTCGTGGAGGCGGGCGCCGAGCAGCGCGGTGCGGCGATCGCGGGAGCGCTCCGCGAGCGCCTCGGGCGCTACCTGTTCGGCGAGGACGAGCGCACGGTCGCCGAGATCGTCCTCGACCGCTGCCGGGAGCAGGGGCTGACGCTCGCGACGGCGGAGTCGTGCACCGGCGGCATGGTCGCGGCGCGGCTGACCGCCGTCCCCGGGGCGAGCGACGCGTTCGCGGGAAGCGTGGTGGCGTACTCCAACGAGGTGAAGGAGCGCGAGCTCGACGTCCCGGCCGGCCTGCTCCAGGAGTACGGCGCAGTCTCGGCGGAGGTGGCCGCGGCGATGGCGCGGGGCGCGCGCGGTCGCCTGGGAGCCGACGTCGCCGTCTCGGTCACCGGGATCGCAGGCCCGGACGGCGGGAGTGCCGCGAAGCCCGTCGGGCTCGTCTTCGTGCACGCCGTCGGGCCCGACGGCGAGGCGGCACGGCGGCTCGACCTGCCCGGCGATCGCGAGATGGTTCGCGGCCGCGCGACGGCGGCCGCGCTCCACCTCGTGCGCAGGTTGTTGGAGAACCGGCACACATCCGCGTGAGCGGAGGCGCTACCGTCGAGGGCGATGCGCCCCTCCGGCTCTTCCTCGCCCTCGAGCTCCCGGACGACGTCGTCGCCACCCTCCGCGCGTGGGGCGAGTGCCACCTCGCGGGCGGCCGGCGCCCCGAGACGTTGCACGTCACGCTCGCCTTCCTCGGGTCTCAGCCTCGCGACGCCCTGCCGGGGATCACGTCGGCGCTCCGAGAGGAGGCACGAGCGACCGCGCCGTTCACGCTCGAGCCCGTGCGCTACCGGGAGACGCGCTCCGTCGGGATGCTCGTCCTCGACGATCCGAGCGGCGAGGCTGCGCGCCTGGCCGGGCGCCTGCACGAGCGCCTGCGGCGGCTCGGCGTCTACGAGCCGGAGCGGCGCCGGTGGCTGCCCCACGTCACTGTCCTGCGGTTCCGGCAGCAGCCTCGTCTCGACCCGCCGCTGCCGGAGGTCGGGCCGTTCGCGCCGTCCGGCGCGGCTGCTTTCCTATCTCACCTTCACCCCACGGGGGCGCGGTACGAGGTGCTGGAGCGGTGTTCGCTAGGTCGAGTCGGAGAAGAGTCTGGAGGATGAGGCGATGAAACGGGAAGAGGCGCTCGAGGTCACCCTCGGGCAGATCGAGCGGCAGTTCGGCAAGGGCTCCGTCATGCGCATGAGCGACCGGCCCCAGGTAGCCGTGGGCGCGATCTCGACGGGCTCGCTCGCGCTCGACCTCGCGCTCGGCATCGGCGGGCTCCCGCGCGGGAGGATCATCGAGATCTTCGGGCCGGAGGCGTCGGGCAAGACGACCCTCGTCTACCACGTCATGGCCGAGGCGCAGCGCCGCGGCGGCATCTGCGCGTTCATCGACGCCGAGCACGCGATGGACCCGCAGTACGCACGCCGCATCGGCGTGGACATCGACCAGCTCCTCGTCTCGCAGCCGGACACGGGGGAGCAGGCGCTCGAGATCGCCGAGCTCCTCATCCGCTCCGGCGCGCTCGACATCGTCGCGGTGGACTCCGTCGCCGCCCTCGTCCCGAAGGCGGAGATCGAGGGGGAGATGGGCGACTCGCACGTCGGCCTCCAGGCGCGGCTCATGAGCCAGGCGCTCCGGAAGCTCGCCGGCACGCTCAACCGCACGGACACGATCTGCATCTTCACGAACCAGCTCCGCGAGAAGATCGGCGTCATGTTCGGCAACCCGGAGACGACGCCGGGCGGCCGGGCGCTGAAGTTCTACTCGTCGGTGCGTCTCGACATCCGCCGGATCGAGACGCTCAAGGACGGCGCCGAGGCGATCGGGAACCGCGTCAGGGTCAAGGTCGTGAAGAACAAGGTCGCGCCGCCGTTCAAGCAGGCCGAGTTCGACATCGTCTACGGGCAGGGGATCCCGTGGGAGGGCACGGTCCTCGACGTCGCGCTCGAGAAGAAGATCGTCCAGAAAGCGGGCTCGTACTTCAGCTTCGGCGACGAGCGGCTCGGACAGGGGCGGCAGAACGCCGCGAGCTTCCTCGCCGAGAACCCCGACCTCGTGCAGCAGATCCTCGCCCGCATCCAGGCCGAGGCGCCCGAGGACCAGATCGTGTCGGCACGCCTCCTCCCGGCGCGCCCGCACACCGAGGAGGCGCGGGAGGTCGAGTTCGAGGAGGAGGCCGTCGCCGTCGAGTAGCGGCGCGCCCGGCAGTGAGCGACGACGCGCTGGAGAGCGCCCTCCGAGCGCTGCGCCACCGCGACCGCAGCGCTCGCGAGCTCGACCGTCGGCTGGCCGACCGGGGATTCGGCCCGGACGAGCGCGCGAGCGCCCTCGAGACGTTGCGGCGGACGGGGCTGCTCGACGACGACCGCTTCGCGCGGAGCCGAGCGGAGGCGCTCGCGGGCCGGGGCGCGGGCGACGAGCTCATCCGTGACGACCTTCGCGCTGCCGGTATCGAGGCCGAGGCTGTCACGTCGGCGCTCGAGGTCGTGGAGCCGGAGCTCGAGCGCGCCCGGCGCATCGTCGAGTCGCGGGGGCCGGGCATGAAGACCGTCCGCTACCTCCGGGGACGCGGGTACTCCCCGGAGACCGTCGCCGCCGTTGCCAGCGGTGATGCCGGCGAGCTAGGATGAGCAGGCTTCATCCCGCAAACACCTGCTCGAACGCGCTTTTCCGAAACCTGTGCACGCCGTACCGATCCCCGACCACCGACCACACGGGCCGCGCTGCGGCCCGGCACGGAGGCTGAGCCGCGGCCTGAGCTAGGCCCTGGACAGGCTCCGGCCGCGACCGGGCAGGTCGCTGCCGGGTGAGAGCGACCGCGGCGGACGCCGCGGACAACGGAACCTTCCACGGAGGTCTCATGCTCTCGGCTGTCGCGGCGCTCATCGGAACACTCGTCGGCGCCGCCCTGGCGTCGGCGTTCCTGCTCGGCCGGTCGCGGTCGCGCGTGCGCCTCTCGCAGGCGGAGTGCGAGCGCATCGTCGGCGACGCGACCCGGGAGGCCGACGCCATTCGCCGCGAGGCTCAGGTCGAGGCACGCGAGCAGGCGGTCAGGCTCCGCAGCGAGATCGAGAGCGAGGTCCGCGACCGGCGCGTGGAGATCGCGAAGATCGAGGAGCGGATCCTCCAGAAGGAGCTCGAGCTCGACGGCCGCCTGACGGAGATCCAGCGCCGCGAGCAGGGGCTGGGCGACCGCGAGATCCACGTCAAGGCGCTCCAGGAGGAGCTGCGCGAGATCCAGCGGGAGTCGCTCGCGGCGCTCGAGAAGATCTCCGGGCTGACGGCGCAAGAGGCTCGGGATCAGCTCATCGAGCGCTCGAAGGACCTCGTGCGCCACGAGCTCTCGCGAGAGGTTCGCCAGATGGAGGAGGAGGCACGCGGGGAGGCCAGGCGGCGTGCCAGGGCGCTCGTCGCCGACGCGCTCCAGCGCGTCGCCGCGAGCCACACCGCCGAGGCGACCGTGTCGGTGGTCGAGCTCGCCTCCGACGACCTCAAGGGACGCATCATCGGGCGCGAGGGACGGAACATCCGCGCGCTGGAGCACCTGACGGGCGTCGACTTCATCATCGACGACACGCCGCACGCCGTCGTCCTCTCCTCCTTCGACCCCCTGCGGCGCGAGGTCGCGCGGCTCACGCTGGACAAGCTCATCGAGGACGGCCGCATCCATCCGGCTCGGATCGAGGAGATGTACTACCTCGCGAAGGCGGAGCTCGACGAGCACGTCG
>CAZODN010000137.1:0-5658 GCA_964578545.1 uncultured Gaiellales bacterium | reverse complement strand
GTCGCGCTCGTCGGCGGCGTCGCTCTCGTCGCAGCCGTCTTCACCGTTGCGTCGCTCGTCGACCGGGACGCGGGCGTCCTCGAGCGCGCCGAGGCCGCGATCGACCCGCAGGGGCGCATCCTGCACGTCGTCGTTCGCATCGAGGACGAGACCGGGACGGTCACGCGAGGAGAGAGCTGGGTCCGGCCGGACGGCAGCGGCCGCTCGCTCGACCGCTCGGGCAGCGGCCCCGGCGACTGCCTCGCGAGCGAGACGGAGCTGCGCTGCTTCGACGCTTCGCGCAACGTCGTCGACGTCTACCGCTACAGCCCCGAGGCAGTCGAGGCCGGGCGGCGCTACGCGGAGCTTCCGGGCTTCCGCGTCGACCAGCCGCAGAGCATCCATCGCGCGTTCGGAGAGGGATACGCGCGGCTCGTCGGCGAGAGTGCGATCGGTGGACGCTCGGTGTACGAGGTTCAGCTCGCCGTTCCGTTCATCGCTGCCGACGGCACGGCGACGCCGCGATTCGACGACGCCACGAGCCCGATCCTGTACCTCGATCGCGAGACGTACCTCCCGGTCGCCGAGCGGTTCCCCGACGCCGGCTCGACGACGTACTACGAGACGTACGAGTTGCTCCCGCTCGACGCGCGGACGCGTGCTCTCCTCGAGCTCCCGACGAGGCCCGGGGTGCGCGTGGTCATGCACCCGGTCGGCGAGGGCCCGCGGGGCTGAGGCGGGCTCGGGCCTCCCCGCTCCGCGCCTTCGCCGGCGCTCACCCGGCTCCGGCGAAGGCGCGGAGCTCCTCCTCGACGAGCTCGCCCCAGCGCTCGGCGCGAGGGAGCTCGAGCAGGCCGCCCCAGGGCGCGCGCACGGCGACGCCGTGCAAGGCCCACGGGATGAGGACGTACCGGCCCTCGGCGCCGCGCTCGCGCGCGCGTTCGAAGCCCTTGCGGGAGTGACGCGCCGAGACGCCCGGGATTCCGGGGAGCCAGCGGTCGAGCGCGCCGTGGAAGACCGCGAGCCGCTTGCCGCGGAGCCCGGAGACGTTCAGCTGCTCGGGGATCCACGGAGCGAGCCCGACGACGCCCTCGACGCGCGGCTCGTCCGAGACCCCGACGGCCACCGCGCCGCCCATCGAGAACCCGAGCAGCAGCGTGCGCGGGGCCGCGATCTCGCTCACGGCGGCCCGCGCGTCCTCAAAGCAGGAGTCGAGCCGCTTCCAGGACTTCACGCGGTAGCGCACCTCGGCGAACCCGAGCTGGGGGAGCTGCGGGGCGAGCCGGCGCACGAGCCACTCGACGGTGGCGCTCCACGTCCCCTCGACCTCGCGCGCCTGACCACCGTTCACGCAGACGACGACGTACCGGTCGGTCGGCCCGGTCACGCGCAGCTCCGCTCCGGTCGGGAGGATCACGTGGCGGCGTCGAGCGCAGATCGGATCCACGCCCGGAGCTCGCGGAGGAACGTCGGGTCGATGGAGTGCCCGAGGCGCGGCTCCTCCCGGTACAGCGGCGCCGCTCCCGCCTCCTCGAGGAGGTCGCGCGCCCGCCGGCCCCACTCCACCGAGATGACCGGGTCCATGCCCCCGTGCCCGATCGCGACGGGCGGGAGCGGCGGCCGGAGGTCGAGCTCGAAGCCCGGCGCGCTCGGAACGAAGCCGCTGAGCGCGACGAGGGCCGCGGGGCGGGGTCGACCGGCGCCGAGGCCGAGCGCGTAGGTCATCACCGCGCCCTGCGAGAAGCCTCCGAGCACCGTTCGGGAGAGCGGGATCGCCCGCTCCTCGGCGACGGCATCCAGCCACGCGCTCGCCCTCGAGAGCGTCGCGGCGAACGTCTCCGGCTCGGGGTGGCCGATCTCGTGCACCGCGTACCAGTGGGCGCCTCCCGGCGGGAGGTGGAGCGGCCCGCGCGGGGTGATCCCGAGGAGCCGTCGCTCGGGGTCGAGGAAGTCGAGCAGCGGATGCAGGTCGTACTCGTCGGCGCCCCGGCCGTGGAGGAGGACGAGCATGCCGGCGGGCTCGCCCTCCGCGGGTCGCTCGAGGAAGGTCAGGTCGTCCGAGGGCATCGCGCGAGGACGGTACCTTCCTCGGGGCTCAGGCGAGGCGGCCGAGCACGGCCCCGAAGAGCGCGTGCCGCCACGTCGCCTGGGCGAACGCCCGAGGGCTCGTGAGGAGCGGCGGCACGCCCGGCTCCCCGCGCGCCGGGTGGTAGCGGTCGACGAGCGCGCACAGCGGCCAGGAGGCGACGTGCTCCGCCATCGCCATCCCGAGGGCGAGCCGCCGCGGCGGAACGTCGAGCCGCGTGCGGGCCTCGTGGAACGCGACGCCGAAGAGCGCGCCGTTCAGCGCGTGCAGGGCGAGGCCGGCGGCGCGCCACGACGGGCCTCGCGTGACCCCCTTGCCGAGGATCGCCACGTCCGAGAAGTCGGAGCGCAGGAGGCGCCGGTCGAGCGGCTCCTGGAGCGCCCAGACGGTGGCCGCGGCCGCGCCCGCGGCGGCTGCTCTCCCTCGGCTGAACACGCCGCCAGTGTGCCCGAGCGCAAGTGGCGAGTGCGTGGGGAATAGCATGCGCCGGTGCCCCCTATTGCCGGAGGTCGCCGTCTCGCGCAGTCCGTCGTCGTCTGGGTGCTCGGCCTCGGCGCCGATCCGGCCGACACGCACGACGAGCGCGCGCAGAAGACGCTGCTCGTGGGCGTCGTCGTCGGCGTCCTCCCGGCGGGAGTCCTCTGGGGCGCGATGTACTGGGCCCTCGGGGAGCGGGCCGCTGCCCTCTTCCCGTGGGGCTACACGGTGCTATCGGTCTTCTGCCTCGCCGTGTACGCACGTACGCGGAGCTTCCGCTTCCTGCGCGACTCCGAGCTCGCGCTGATCCTCGTCACGCCGGCCATGTTGCAGGTCTCGCTCGGCGGGCTCGTCGCATCGAGCGGCGTGATCCTGTGGTCGTTCCTCTCCCCGCTCGGCGCGGCCGTCTTCGACAGGCCGGAGCGTGCCTGGCGCTGGTACGCGGGGTTCGTCGCGCTCATCGTCGCCACGATCCCCCTCGCGGAGCTCGTGCGCCCCGACGAGTCGGACATGCCGTCCTGGGCGGTGATGGCGTTCGCCGCGTTGAACATCGCGGCCGTCTCGCTCGTCGCGTTCGCCGTCGTCGTCGCCTTCGCGCACCAGCGCGAGCTCGCCCGCAACCGCGTCGAGAGCCTCCTCCTCAACATCCTGCCCGGGGAGATCGCGCAGCGCCTGCAGATGGAGCCGCAGACGATCGCCGACGACATCGAGGAGGCGAGCGTCCTCTTCGCGGACGTCGTGGACTTCACTCCGCTCGCGAGCGAGCTCCACGCGCGCGAGGTGGTCGGGCTGCTCGACGAGCTCTTCACCGCCTTCGACGAGCTCGCCGACCACTACGGCGTCGAGAAGATCAAGACGATCGGCGACTGCTACATGGTCGCCGCGGGCGTGCCGCGCCCGCGCCCCGATCACGCGTCGGCGCTCGTGCACATGGCCTTCGACATGCTCGACTGCGCGAGGGCGTGCCTCGCCGGGGAGGAGGGGAAGAACCTCGAGCTCCGGATCGGCATCAGCTCGGGGCCCGTGGTCGCGGGCGTGATCGGGCGGCGGCGCTTCCTGTACGACCTCTGGGGCGACACGGTGAACATGGCGAGCCGCATGGAGTCGCACGGCGTCCCGGGCTCCATCCAGGTGACGCGGGCGACCTGGGAGCTCGTCCGCGACGAGTTCGAGACCGAGCCGCGCGGTCTCGTCGAGGTGAAGGGGAAGGGCGAGGTCGAGGCCTGGCACGTCGTCGCCGCCCGGGCCTGACCGACCTCCCGGCGCGCGCGGGTCCCCCTCGGAGACGATCGAGACGATGCGAGCCTGGCCCGCCAACGGTGGCCGATGAGCGCGAGCTCCGTCGGAGCGGTGCTCGCCGCCGGCATCGCGAGCGTGCTCGCGGCCGGCCTCGGCGCGCTTCCCGCTGCGGTCGTCCGCGCCCGGTCGGAGTCCCTCCTCGGGGCAGCGAACGGCGTCGCGGCGGGCGTCATGGCGTCGGTGAGCGTCGGCCTCGTCGTCGAGGGGGCTCACGAGGGCGTCGCCGCCACGGTGCTCGGGGTCGCGGCCGGGGTCGCCGTCATCCTGGTCGCACGGCGCTCGATCCCGCGCGATCTCGCCGACGAGGTCGAGCTCGGGAGCCCGCTCGCCGGAAGTGCGGCGCTCGTCGTCGCGGTGCTCGCCGCGCACTCGCTCGCCGAGGGGATCGCGGTCGGCGCCGCGTTCGCCGCGGGCGAGTCGCTCGGCGTCGTCACTGCGGTCGCGATCGCCGCGCACAAGGCCGCCGAGGGCTTCGCGGTCGGGCTCGTGCTGACGACGCGAGGGGTCAGGGTCGGTCGCGCGGCCGGCTGGAGCATGGCCACGGCGCTTCCCCAGCCGCTGATCGCGGTTCCGGCCTTCCTGTTCGCCGAGGCGTTTGCGTCGGTGCTGCCGCTGGTCCTCGGCCTCGCAGCGGGGGCGATGAGCGCGGTCGTCGTGTTCGAGCTCCTCCCCGAGGCGCGACGACGGGCACCGACCTCGACGGTCGCGCTCGCCGCGGGAAGTGCGTTCGTCGTGACCGGGCTCCTCCAGGCGACACTGGCGTCGTAGCCCTCGCTCTCCGCTCGCCTGCGGCCTTCCCGGTAGCTCGTATCAGGGCCAGTGCCGATGCTTCCTCGCCCCGGGCGCGCCAGCATGGAGATGAACGGAGAAGACGGTGGGGCTCACGAGACGTGTTGGAGTCGTGTGCGCGATTGTCGCCATCGTCCTCGTGGGCGGAGGGGCGGGCGAGCCAGGCGGACGCGCTTCCCCGCGCGGGATCTCCGACCTCTTCCCGATCATGCCCTGGGAGCTCCAGGCGGAGAAGCAGGCGCTCTTCCTCGAGCAGGGCCACGGCATCGAGAGCATGCGCGCCTGCGGCTTCGACACCGTCGCCTTCGTGCGTCCCGATCAGCTCGCGAGCGTCGAGAAGGCGGGCATGCGCGCTGTCGTCGGCCGACCGGGCGGCGCGCGGGTCAGCTGGAGGACGATGTCGGATCGAGCCGTCCGCGAGTACGTGGAGCGTGTCGTCGCTGCCTCCGGTGACAGCACCGCCGCGATCGGGTTCTTCCTGGCGGACGAGCCGGCCGCAGCCGACTTTCGCGCCCTCGCCAAGGCCGTGGCCGCGGTGAAGGAGCTCGCCCCCGGGAAGGTCGCGTACGTCAACCTCTACCCGAACGACGCGAGTGCGGCGCAGCTCGGCACCAAGACGTACGAGGAGTACCTCGCGCGCTTCGTGAGGGTCGTGAGGCCGCAGCTCGTGAGCTACGGGAACTTCGGCGTCCAGTACTCGCTCGACCTGAGAGACCGGGCTCGGGCCGCCGAGTACTTCGCGAACCTCATGCGGGTGCGAGAGGTCACCCTGAACCACGGCCTGCCGTTCTGGGTCGCGGCCGCCTCGAGCCAGATTCGCCCGTACACCACGGTGCCGTCGCCCGCGAACCTGGCGCTGCAGGCGTACGCGACGCTCGCTGCGGGGGCTCGTGGGCTGACCTGGTTCACGTACTACGCGGGACGCTACGAGTACGCGCCGATCAACGGGGCTGGTAGGAGAACGGCCACCTGGTCGTACCTGAAGACGGTGAACGACCAGGTGGCGGCGCTGAAGCCGATCCTCGTGG
>CAZODN010000136.1:0-5659 GCA_964578545.1 uncultured Gaiellales bacterium | reverse complement strand
GAGGACCTCGTCGCGCTCACGATCGAGGCGGCGGCGATGGCGCGCGTGCCGCTCGCCGGGACGGACTGGGTCCCCGGCGCGAACGGTCTCTGAGCGGCGAAGCCCGCCGGAGGGCGGGCTTCGCTGGTGAAGCGGGCGCGTGCCCGCGCACGCCTGAGATCGTCCGCTTGTAGGCGCCGTTGGCGCGGAGGGCGCCGGACTCGAACCGGAAGATCGCTCGGTCGCACCGCGGCTCAGGCGTGCATCCCGCCTCGGGATTTCACCCTCCGACGCCGCCACAACGGTGGTGCCAAGTCGCGAGGGGGTCGTTGCAGAGCTCAGCCGAGCGCTTCGCCGAGGAGGTCGCGGGGGACGCCGGCCCTCGCATACTCGCTCGTCCCGGGCCCGGCCAGCTCGCGCGCTCCGGCGACGAGCGCGCTGTAGGCCGCCGACGCGAGCAAGCTCCCGGTCGACACGCGGCGCACGCCGACACCGGCCAACTCGGGCACGCTCGGTGCCGCTGGGATCGCGAGCACGTTCACGGGAGCCCCGACCTCGGCCACGACCCGCGCGATCCGGTCGAGGTCGGTGAGCCAGGGTGCGTACACGCAGTCGGCGCCCGCGTCGCGGTACGTGCAGAGGCGCGCGATCGTGTCGTCGAGGTCGTCGACGCCGCGAAGGTGGTTCTCCGCCCGCGCGGTGAGCACCAGGGGCGACGCGAAGGAGTGCGCGGCCTCGGCGGCCTCGGCGACGCGCGCGGCCGCGACGTCGATCGCGTCCATTCCTCCCGTCGCCGGGTCGTAGTCCTCGATCGAACAGCCCGCCGCGCCGGCCTCGCCGAGGAGCCGCACCGTCTCGGCCACGCCGCCGGGCTCGTCGGGGTAGCAGCGCTCGCTGTCGACGTTGAGCGGGACGTCGACGGCGCGGCACAGGGTCTCGACGTGTGCGACGAGCTCGTCGCGGGTCACGGTCTGGTCGAGCTTCCCGAGCGCCCACGCGAAGCCGGCGCTCGTCGTCGCGAGCGCCTCGAAGCCGAGCGCGGCCAGGAGCTTCGCGGAGCCCACGTCCCACGGGTTCGGCATCACGAACAGGCCCTCGCTCGCGTGGAGCTCCCGGAAGCGGGTGCGCCTCTCGTCTGCGGCCGTCATCACGATTCCTCCCTCGGGCGCCAGCCGAGCTGGCGCGAGATCGCCTCCGCCCGTTCCAGCAGCAGGGGGACGGCCGCCTTCACCGCCGCGTCGTCGAAGCGGCTCGACGGGCCCTGGAGCGCCACGATCGCCTCGAGCTCGCCCCGGGACGACAGGATCGGCGCCGCGATGGCCGTCAGTCCCGGCTCGCGCTCGCCCACGGCCAGGGCCCAACCGCGTTCGCGCACCTGCTCGATCTCGCGCGCGAGCGCCTGCTCGTCCGTGATCGTGCGCGGGGTGTACGCGCGGAACGGCCCCTCGGGGAGCTCGCGCCCGGAGAACGCCAGCATCACCTTCCCCGCGGACGTCGCGTGCGCGATCGACGGACGCCCGAGGCGCGACACCGGCTGGACGTGGTGCGTACCCGGCACGAAGTCGATGGTGATCGCGTGCTCGTCGCCGGGCACCGACAAGGTGGCCGTCTCGCCGGTCTCCGCGACGAGCGCCTGGAGGTGGGGACGCGCGACCTCGCGGACGTCGAGGCGCGCGAGGACGGCGTTCGCGAGGTGGACGATCCGGATCCCGAGCCGGTAGCGGCCAGTCGCGTCCACGCGCTCGACGAGGCCCGTCGCCGCGAGCGTGCCGAGCTGGCGGGACACCGTGCTCGGGGTCATCCCCGTGCGCCGCGCGATCTCGTTCGTGCCGAGCTCGCCGCCGTCTGCAAGGGTGTCGAGCACGGCGATCGCGCGCTCGGCAGCGCCAATTCGACGGGTGGACGGTTGACGGGTGCGCGACATCGGTGTAGGGTCGTTGCGGATTCTGGCATAGCGTTGCGCAATATGCAATTCATAGCCTGATGTCGTTCATCCTGGACTGCCCGTACTGCGGCCCGCGACCGGTGGACGAGTTCGCCTACTACGGCGAGGTGACGAGGCGGCCCTCGGGCTCGCCGTCGCTGCGCGAGCTCACGGACTACGTCTACTTCCGCGACAACGTCGCAGGCGTGCAGCGGGAGTGGTGGCAGCACCGAACCGGGTGCGGCGAGTGGTTCCTCGCCGAGCGGGACACCCGCACGAACGAGGTGCTGAAGGTCGAGCTCCCCACGCCGAGCGGGAAGCCCGCATGAGGCTCGGCCCGCAGCGCGGCGAGCGCATCGACCGCTCGAGGCCGGTGTCGTTCACGTTCGACGGCTGGAAGGTCGAGGGCTTCGAGGGCGACACGCTCGCGTCGGCCGCCTTCGCCGCGGGCAAGCGCGTCTTCTCGCGCTCGTTCAAGTACCACCGGCCGCGCGGGCTCCTCTGCTGCTCCGGCCACTGCCCGAACTGCATGATGACCGTGGACGGCGTCCCGAACGTGCGGACGTGCGTGGAGCCGATCCGGGAGGGCGCCGTCGTGAAGGCGCAGAACGTCCTCGGCGGGCTCGACTTCGACCTCATGTCCGTCACGGACAAGATCGGCGGCCCGTTCACCCCCGTCGGCTTCTACTACCGCACGTTCAAGCGTCCGCGCTTCCTCTGGCCGCTGTACGAGAAGTTCCTGCGCAGCGCCGCCGGCCTCGGGAGGCTCGACCCGCACGCCGGGCACTCGCGCCGGTACGACACGGAGCACCGCCGGGCGCGCGTCCTCGTCGTGGGCGGGGGGCAGGCGGGCCGCGCCGCCGCGCTCGCGGCGGCGACGAGAGGTCCCGGCGTCGTGCTCGTGGACGAGGACGCGCGGCATCGCGAGCTCGCGCTCGAGGGAGTGGAGGTTCTGGCCCCCGCTCGCGTGCTCGGCGTCTGGGAAGGCGGCCTCGTGCCCGTGGACGCCGGCACGACGCTCTACCGCTACCGGGCCGAGCGGATCATCGTCGCGACGGGTGCCATCGAGCAGCCCGTCGTCTTCCCGGGGAACGACCTCGTCGGTGTCATGCTCCCGGACGCCGTCCGCCGCCTCCTCCGCGACTTCGCGATCGCCCCCGGCGCGCGGGCGGTCGTCATCGGCGCCGACGACGAGTGTCTCGAGGTGGCGGAGGACCTCCGCGAGGCCGGCGTCGCCGTGCCGCGCGTGATCGACCTCCGCGACGCGCGGCCGCGCGAGATCGCCGCCGAGGGGTCGAAGGGGCGCGTGAAGCGTGCCCTCGTCGACGGCGACCAGATCGACTGCGACCTCCTCGTCGCCTCGGGCGGCCGGCAGCCCGCCTACTCGCTCCTCGCGCAGGCGGGCGCGAAGATCGAGTACGAGCCGGAGCTCGGGGTGTTCGTCCCCGCCGACCTCCCGCCGGGTGTCGAGGCCGTCGGCAGCGTGACCGGCGAGGGCCTCTCCCGGGTCGTAGCGGAGCCCGCCTACGGGGGCAGCGGCAAGTGCTTCGTCTGCGTCTGCGAGGACGTGACCACGAAGGACGTGAAGCGGGCGATCGAGGAGGGGTTCGACTCGATCGAGCTCGCGAAGCGGTACACGACCGTCACCATGGGCCCCTGCCAGGGGAAGCTCTGCCACCTCGGGAGCATCCGGCTCTACGCGCAGGAGACCCGGATGTTCGAGTCGGACATCGGGACGACGACCGCGCGGCCGCCCTGGGCGCCGGTCGAGCTCGGCCTCCTCGCGGGGCGCGAGCTCACGCCCACGCGCCGGACGGCGCTCCACTGGCGGCACGAGGAAGCGGGCGCCACGATGCAGTGGGCCGGTCCGTGGAAGCGCCCGTACGCGTACGGCGACCGGCCCGAGGACGAGGTGCGCGCCGTCCACGAGTCGCTCGGCGTCATCGACGTCTCCACGCTCGGCAAGCTCCTCGTCGAGGGCCCCGAGGCCGTGCAGCTGCTCGAGCGGCTCTACCCGAACCGCTTCGGTGACATGCGGCCCGGGCGCATTCGCTACGGCGTCCTCACCTCGGACGGCGGCCGGATCATGGACGACGGCACCGTCGCCCGCCTGGCGGACGACCTCTTCTACGTGACGACGACGTCCACGGGCGCCGACGCCGTCACGGCGTGGTTCGAGTGGTGGAACGAGGTCTGGGGCTACGAGGCCGAGATCGTCAACGTCACGGGTGCGCTCGCGGCCGTGAACCTCGCCGGGCCGCGGTCCAGGGAGGCGTTGGGGAGGCTCGTCGACGACCCGGACGACGTCTCGGCCGACGAGTTCAGGTACCTCGACGCGAAGCAGCTCGTCGTCGCCGGCGTCCCGACGCTCGCGCTCCGGATCGGCTTCGTCGGCGAGCTCGGGTACGAGTTGCACTTCCCGAGCCCGGCGGGAGAGCGCCTCTGGGACGCGCTCGTGGCCCAGGGCGCGCGGCCCTTCGGGCTCGAGCCACAGCGCGTGCTGCGACTCGAGAAAGGCCACGTCATCGTCGGCCAGGACACGGACTCCGAGTCCAACCTCTACTCCTCGGGGATGCACTGGCTCCCGAAGCTGGACAAGCCGGACTTCGTGGGCAAGTACGCGCTCGAGCACTTCGCGCAGCGGGACGAGAAGGAGCGCCTGGTCGCCTTCACGATGGAGGAGGACGTGCTGCCGGCGGAGGGCGCGCAGGTCGTCGTCGAGGGCTACCCGGCCGGTCGCGTGACGAGCGCCCGCCGCAGCGAGGCCGTCGGCAAGGTCATCGGGCTCGCGTGGGTGCGGGCCGACCGCGCCGAGCCGGGAACGCGCTTCGAGATCCGCGTCGACCGGCTGCTCAAGGGCGCGCGGGTGACCACGGGGGCGTTCTTCGATCCGGCCGGGGAGCGGATGCGCTCGTGAGCCTGGCGTTCCTCTCTCCGTCGCGCTGCGCGCCGGGCGCGACGACGTCGCCACTGCGCCGCGCGCTCGAAGGCGCGGATCCCGCTCTCGTTCGCGACCTCTCGCTCGACGGCGTCGTCGAGGTGCGGGGCGACCTCGACCGGGTCTCTCCGGGTGCGCACGACGAGCTCGTCCGCCTGTCGCCGCGGCGAGGCTTCCTCTTCACCGCCGACGACCCTGCGGACGTCGCCGAGCGAGTGCGGGGCGAGGGCGTGCGCGCCTACGACGCCACCGGCGCGCTCGCCGGTTTGGCCATCGCGGACGAGCGCATCCTGTCGCGGCTCACCGACCTCGACCTCTCGACCATCCCGACCGCGGGGCCCTTCGCGCGGGTGTGGGCGCTCTTCCGGCGCGGCGGGAGCGGGGAGGTTCTCGTCTACGTGCAGCAGGAGCTCGGCCACTACGTCGCCGAAGCCGTCCTCGATGTCCTGCCGGGCGTGGAGGCCGGCCGGTGAAGGAGATCTTCTTCCCGAAGCGCATGTGGCGGCGACGGCCGGAGCTGAAGCGCCGCTACGACGTCGTCATCGTGGGCGGTGGGTCGCACGGCCTCGCGACCGCGTACTACCTGGCGAAGAACCACGGCGTCCGCGACGTCTGCATCCTCGAGAAGTCGTACATCGGCGCCGGCGCCTCCGGCCGGAACACGACGATTATCCGGGCGAACTACCGGACTCCCGAGGGCGCCGCGTTCTACCGGGAGAGCGTGAAGCTGTACGAGAAGCTCTCGACGGAGCTCGACTTCAATCTCATGTTCTCGCAGCACGGGCACCTGACGCTCGCGCACTCGGACCGCGCGATGA
>CAZODN010000135.1:0-5795 GCA_964578545.1 uncultured Gaiellales bacterium | reverse complement strand
GCGTCGAGACGACGAGCTCGATCTCCGTCTGCAGCGCGCTCGTCGTCCGCCCCTCTCGGTGGTGGTCGACCGACACGACGTTGCCCCGCCCGCGCGCGACGGTGTCGAGCACGTCGCGGAGCTCGCCCGGGCGATCCGGGATGAGCATGCGCACGGCGAGAAAGCGACCCGACCGCGTAAGCCCGTGGCGCAGCACCGAGATGAGGGTCGTGGCGTCGATGTTCCCGCCCGAGAGGACGACCGCGACCGGGCCCGAGCCGGGGATCCGGCCCGCGAGGAGCGCGGCGAGCCCGACCGCCCCCGCCCCCTCGACGAGGAGCTTCGTCCGCTCGACGCAGAGCACGAGCGCCTCGGAGATCTCGTCGTCGGAGACGGAGACCGTCTCGTCCAGGGTGCGGTCGAGGATCTCGAACGCGAGCTCGCCCTTCTGCTTGACCGCGATGCCGTCGGCGATCGTGTACCCCGGCTGGCACACGACCCCGACGACGCGCACGCCCGGCCTGCCCTCCTTCAGCACGAGCGAGATCCCGGCCGCGAGGCCGCCGCCGCCGATCGGGATGACGACCGTCTCCGCATCGGGAGCCTGCTCGAGGAGCTCGAGCCCGATCGTGCCCTGGCCCGCGATCACGCGCTCGTCCTCGAAGGCGTGGACGAGCGTGGCCCCGGTCGCCTCGACGTGCGCGCGCGCTGCCGCGACGGCCTCGTCGAACCCCTCGCCGACGAGCACGGTCTCGCCGCCGTACGAGCGCGTCGCCTCGACCTTCGCCATCGGGGCGTCCTGGGGCATGAAGATCGTCGCAGGGATTCCCGCCTCCCGCGCCGCCCAGGCGACCGCCTGGCCGTGGTTGCCGGCGCTCGCGGCCACGACTCCCGCCTCGCGCTCGCGCGCGTCGAGCGTCGAGATCGTGTTGTACGCCCCGCGGATCTTGAAGGAGCCCGTGCGCTGGAGGTTCTCGGCCTTCAGGAAGACGCGGCGGCTCGACAGCCTGGAGAACGTCTCCGTGGGGAGGAGCGGCGTCTCGCGCGCCACTCCTGCGAGGCGCTCGCGCGCGGCCTCGACGTCAGCGCTCGTCGGCGCCATCGAGCCGGAACACCTCCTCCATGATCCTGCGCACGGCGCTGAGCGGGTCGAGCTCGCGCCTCTCGACGGACGCGAGGAGGTCGCGCAGCGCGGGGTCGCCGGCGACCGCAGCCTCGAGGTGGGCCTTCGCGCGGCTCGACGCAGCCGCGAACACCTCCGCGCTCAGGTTCCGCCGCCGGCGCTCCTCGAGCCTCCCGTCGCCCGCGAGCTCCGCGCGGTGCGTCTCGAGCGCGTCCCAGAGCTCCGGGACGCCCGCGCCGCGCAGGGCCTCCGTCAGGAGGATCGCGGGACGGCGCTCCGGCTCTGCGAGCGCGACGATCGAGCGGACTTCGGTGAGCGTCGTCTTCGCCGCTGGATGGTCGGACTTGTTGATCGCGATCACGTCGGGGATCTCCATGATCCCGGCCTTCAGCGCCTGGATCGAGTCGCCCGACCCGGGCATGAGCACGAGCAGCACGGTGTCGGCGACGCCCGTCACCTCGACCTCGCTCTGGCCCGCCCCCACCGTCTCGACGAAGACGACGTCCTTGCCGGCCGCGTCGAGCAGGAGCACCGCCTGGAGCGTCGCCTCGGCGAGGCCGCCGAGGTGCCCGCGCGTCCCCATCGAGCGGATGTAGACGCCCGGGTCGAGGAAGTGGTCGGCGAGCCGGATCCGGTCGCCGAGGAGCGCGCCGCGCGAGAACGGGCTCGATGGATCCACGGAGACGACGCCGACCGTGAGTCCCCGTTCGCGCACGTGGCCGACGAGTGCGCCGATGAGGCTGGACTTCCCGACGCCCGGCGGCCCGGTGACGCCGACGATCGCGGCACGTCCCGTCGAGGCGTAGAGCCGGCGCACGAGCTCGTACGCGAGCGGGTCGCCGTCCTCGACGAGCGAGATCGCGCGCGCGAGCGCGCGCCGGTCCGACGCCTCGACGCCGGCGGTGAGCTCGTCGAGCGACCACTCCTTCCGCACCACGAGGCGGACTCTACGCGGCGCTCGTGACCCCGAAGACCGGCTCAGGAGGACCGGCGAGCCTCGACCGCGCGGCGGGCCTCGATCTCCTCCATGAGGCGCGCGATCCGCTCGAGGCCGGTGTCCGGCTGGAACTCCGGCTCGGGGACCGAGACGCGGCCGTTCCTCGTCGCGAGCCCCGCGACCGCCGACTCGAGGCTCTCCTCGAACGCCTGCCGCTCCTCCTCCGTCCGCACGGGGAGCCAGCGCGTCATGACGAGGGCGACGAGCGCACCGACGAGGTAGACGATGCCGGCGGCGAGCCAGACCGCCCTCGCGCCGAAGACGTCCGTCAGGACGCCGGCCGCGGCCATCGCGAGCCCGACGATCGCGTAGTTCGAGCTCATGATCGTCGCGAGCGCGCGGCCGCGGTACTGGTCGGGCGCGCCGCGCTGCACGAGCAGCCGGTTGCAGACGCCCGCCGCCCCGTTCCCGGCCGCGCCGCCGATGACGAAGGGGATCGCGAGCCAGATGCTCCCGCTGAGCGCCGCGGCGCCCCACCCCACGCCCATGAGCGCGATCGAGCCGACGTAGTGGCGCCGGAGTCCCACCTTCCCGAGCGCCGGCGCGGCGAGGAAGCTCCCGAGCGCGAGCCCGATCCCGCTCGCGGCGACCAGCGCCCCGAAGCCGACGTTCCCCGCATCGAGGTCCTTCTTCGCGAAGACGACCTCGGCGACGTTGACGGCCGCGGACCCGATGACGACGACGTTCCAGACGACGAGCACCGTGCGGAGCGGGCGCGAGGTCAGGACGAGCCTGATCCCGTCCGCCACGTCCCGCCAGTGACCCTGGGTGACGGGCTCGTCGGAGCGGAGCTCTCTGTCGGCGATGCGCGCGACGAGCGCTGCAGAGACGAGGAACGTGACGGCGTTCACCGCGTACGGCACCGACGGCGGCCAGACGGTGAGCATCAGCCCGGCGAGGACCGGGCCGGCCATCATCGCGAGCGTCTCGACGGTCTGGAGGAGCGAGTTCGCGTTCGTCAGGTCGTCGTCGTCGACGAGGTTCGGGAGGCCGGCGTTCGCGGCCGGGTGGAAGAAGCCGGTCGCGATCCCCGAGACCCCCGCCAGGGCGACGATCGCCGCCGGCTGATCGACGAACGGAAGGGCGGCGAAGACCCCGCAGCGCACGAGATCGGACGCGATCATCAGCCGCCGGCGCGAGAGCCGGTCGATGAGCGGCCCGAGCAGGAGGCCGATGAGGACGATCGGGAGGAAGTCCGCGATGAGGAGCGCGGCGACCCACGTGCCGGAGCCGGTCGCGTCGTAGACGGAGACGGTGAGCGCGACGGCGGCGAGGTACGTGCCGAAGCTCGACCCCGCCGTCGCGAGGAAGAGGTACCCGAACGACGGCGAGCGACGGAGGAGACCTAGACGGCTCGAGCTCTCCACGACCGGTGGTGACGCTACCACCTCGCTGCGATTCTCTCTACGGCGCTTTTTGGCCCTGTCCCAAAGGGGCATGTGCGCGAGTTCGCCACCCGCGCGGGCTCGCCTGCCGCGCCGCTACGCGCCGCGCATCGCGGCCTGCATGCGGCGAGCGACGGCTCGCGCGACTCGAACCTCGACCTCGCGCGGCACCGGCGTGAGAGCGGAGCCGAAGAGGAGCGCCACCTGCGCGCGGCCCTGCTTCAGGCCGACGACGTCGAGGTACGCGCGAAGCCCCTGCGACGTGACGACGAGTCGGTAGGCGGACGTCCGCTCGGCGAGGCCGGGGAAGTCGATACGGCCGAACGACTCGAGCATGCCGCCCGCGGAGGTGAGGACGCCGGCGAGCTCGGCGCGGACGCACCGCTCACCCGCCCGGCTCGTCCCGCGCCGCCACGACGCGTTCGAGTCGCGGAGCGACCTGAAGACGCGCGAGCGCGAGGAGACCGTCTCGACGCCGCCCTGGAACGTGGGCGACTGCGCCTCCCCGGTGAGGACGAGATCGGACTCGTCGAGCGCCGTGCAGGACGTGTCGCTCGCGCCGACGAGCGGCGGCCCGGCGCGGAAGGTCGCCCCGACGTCCGACTTCCGCACGAGCATGGCCTTCGCGCGAGCCTGGTCGGCGGGCGTGAGCCGCTTCTGCGGGTCGCCCTTGCCGGCCACGGCGGCGCTCGCCGCGGCGAGGGCGAGGACGAGCAGGAGGGCGAAAGCCCGGCGCATGACCACAGGGTACGGGCCTACGGCTCGTAGGCGAGGTTCGGCCGGAGCCAGCGCTCGGCCTCGGCGAGATCGACCCCCTTGCGCTCCGCGTAGTCGGCGACCTGGTCGCGCCCGATACGGCCGACGGAGAAGTACCGCGCCTGCGGGTGGCCGAGGTAGAGGCCGCTCACGCTCGCGGCAGGCGTCGTCGCGCACGTCTCGGTCAGCCCGATCCCGGCGCGGCCGGCGTCGAGCAGCCGGAGGAGGGTTTGCTTCTCCGAGTGGTCCGGGCAGGCCGGGTACCCGAACGCCGGGCGAATGCCCCGGAACCGCTCGGCGGCGAGCTCCTCCGGGCGCAGCGCCTCGCCCGGCGCGTACCAGGCGCGCCGCGCGACCTCGTGCAGGCGCTCGGCGAACGCCTCGGCGAGACGGTCGGCGAGCGCCCGCGCCATGATCGCGTGGTAGTCGTCCCGCTCGGAAGCGAAGGCCTCCGCGAGGTTCTCGGCTCCGTGGATGGCGACGGCGAAGCCCCCCACGAAGTCCTCGAGGCCGGCCTCTGCCGGCGCGACGTAGTCGGCGAGCGAGCGGTTCGGCCGCGAGTCGCCGTGGTCGGCCTGCTGCCGGAGCATCGGGAAGCGGACGCCGCCTTCGAGGACGAGGTCGTCGCCGTCCGCGTGCGCCGGCCAGAAGCCGTAGACGCCGCGCGCCTGCAGCGAGCCGTCCGCCGCGATTCGGTCGAGGAGCGCGTTCGCCGCCTCGAAGAGCTCCCGCGCAACCGCGCCCTTCTCCGGGTGGTCGAGGATTGCCGGGAAGCGGCCCTTCAGCTCCCAGGCGTGGAAGAAGAAGGTCCAGTCGACGTACGCGCGCAAGGCCTCGACGCTCTCCTCCACGACGCGCGTCCCGGTGAAGGCCGGCACGGCGAGGTCCTCCTCGTGCCAGTCGACGGGCGTCCGCCGCTCGCGCGCCTGCCGCAGCGCGAGGAGCGGCTTGGCCCCCCGCTCGGCGTGGAGCGCTCGCAGCCGCTCCTGGTCGGCGCGGTTCTCCGCGTCGAGCCGCGCGCGGCGCTCGGAGTCGAGCAGGTCGGCGACGACGCCCACGACCCGCGACGCGTCGAGCACGTGCACCGTCGGCTGGCCGTACTCGGGAGCGATCCGGACCGCGGTGTGCTGGCGCGAGGTCGTCGCGCCGCCCACGAGCAGGGGCAGCTCGAGGCCGCGCCGCTCCATCTCCTTCGCGACGACGACCATCTCGTCGAGCGAGGGCGTGATGAGCCCGGAGAGCCCGACGACGTCGCAGTCCTCCTCGACCGCCGTGTCCAGGATCCGGTCGGCGGGGACCATGACGCCGAGGTCGATCACCTCGTAGCCGTTGCAGCCGAGGACGACGCCGACGATGTTCTTGCCGATGTCGTGGACGTCGCCCTTGACGGTCGCGAGCAGGATCCGCGCGGCGGCGGAGCGCTCGGTCTTCTCGGCCTCCATGAACGGCTCGAGGTAGGCGACCGCGCGCTTCATCGCGCGCGCGCTCTTGACCACCTGTGGCAGGAACATCTTCCCCGCCCCGAAGAGGTCGCCGACGACCTTCATGCCGTCCA
>CAZODN010000134.1:1828-5816 GCA_964578545.1 uncultured Gaiellales bacterium | reverse complement strand
CGCTTCGAGCCCGGGCCGTGGCGGTACC
This sequence comes from uncultured Gaiellales bacterium, assembly GCA_964578545.1. GTDB lineage: Bacteria > Actinomycetota > Thermoleophilia > Gaiellales > Gaiellaceae > GMQP-bins7. The sequence goes on along the minus strand of CAZODN010000134.1, from coordinate 5,788 downwards.
CGCCGGGCGGCCTGGTCTAGCGACCCCCCGGACGGCAGGAAGCGGCGCGTCGGCCGCTCGTCTCGCGTTAGGGTGAAGGGCGCGATGGCCCACACGATCCGGCGCGTCGACTACTTCTACGCGAACATCCGCGACGAGCTCGGCGCTGCGTACCGCGTCCTCGCGCAGCTCGCCGACCTCGGGGTCAACCTCCTCGCGTTCACCGCCGTCCCGAGCGGGCCGAACCTCGCCCAGTTCGCGCTCTTCCCCGAGGACCCGAACAAGCTCGCCGCCGAGGCGAGCGCCGCGCAACTCAAGCTCGACGGGCCGTACCACGCGTTCCTCGTGCAGGGCGACGACGAGCTGGGCGCGCTCGCGAGCGTCCACGAGCAGCTCTTCCGGGCCGGCGTGGACGTCTACGCCTCGTCCGGCGTCACCGACGGGCGCGGCTCCTTCGGGTACGTCGTGTACGTGCGCGAGGACCAGTTCGAGCACGCAGCAGCCTCGCTCGGCCTCTGAGCCCCGCTCGTTCCGCCACCTGCTGCTACCGTTCCGGGCACGGACGGCGTGGTGTCGTCCGGTGAGGTTGGCTTCTTCGGTTCTGCCTACGGGTCGAGACGGGTAGCGGATCTCGACAGCGAAAGACAGGAGTAGAACCGAATGCAGCAGTCCTTCACCGATCTCGGCGTGTGCTCGCGCATCGTGCAGGCCCTCGCCGGCACCGGCGTCACCCATCCCTTCCCGATCCAGGTGAGCGTCCTGCCGGACGCGCTCGCCGGCCGGGACGTCCTCGCGAAGTCCCCGACGGGCTCGGGCAAGACCCTGAGCTTCGCGATTCCCATCTCCGAGCGGCTCGAGGCCTCCCACGCGCGTCCCGCGGCGCTCGTGCTCGTGCCGACCCGCGAGCTCGCCACGCAGGTCGCCGGCGAGCTCGAGAAGGTCGCAGCCCGTGGCGTCAAGGTCGCGAGCGTCTACGGAGGCGTTCCGGTGCAGGCCCAGGCGAAGAGAGCGCGCGACGCGCACGTCGTCGTCGCGACGCCGGGCCGGCTCAACGACCTGCTCGAGCGGAGGGCGATCGAGCTCGGCAACGTGAAGACGCTCGTCCTCGACGAGGCCGACCGGATGCTCGACATGGGCTTCAAGCCCCAGGTCGACCGGATCGTCCGGCGGCTCCCGGCGAAGCGCCAGACCATGTTCTTCTCGGCGACGCTCGACGGCGAAGTGAGCACGCTCGCCCGCCAGTACACGAGTGACCCGGTGCGGGTCGAGATCGCGGCCCTGCCGGTACGGGACGACGCCAAGGTGGAGCATCGCTTCGTCTCGGTTCACCCCGACAGCAAGGTGGAGACGCTCGCGGAGCTCCTCAAGGGCGACCGCGGGCTCGCGCTCGTCTTCGTCCGGACGCGCAGGGGCGCCGACCGGCTCGTGAAGAAGCTCGCGTTCCACGGCGTCGACGCCGTGGCGATGCACGGCGACCTGAACCAGGGGCAGCGCGAGCGCGCGCTGCGGCGGTTCGAGTCGGGCGCCGCGCCGACGCTCGTCGCGACGGACGTCGCCGCCCGCGGGCTCGACCTCGTCGACGTCACGCACGTCATCAACTTCGACCCGCCCGCCGAGCACCAGGGCTACGTCCACCGCGTCGGGAGGACCGGCCGTGCGGGGCGCGGCGGCGTCGGGGTCACGTTCGTCCTGCCCGAGCAGCAGGAAGAGGTCAGCCGGGTCGCACGGCTCGCCGGCCACACCGAGCAGTTCGCCAAGGAGGGGATGAAGGTCGCGCCCGCGCGGATCGTCTACTCCTCGCGGCGCGGCCGCTCGAAGTGGGGCGCGCCCGCCAAGCGCCGCATGATCTGAGCCGAGCCGAGGCGGCGCGGGACGCACGATCGGGCATCCGCGAGTGGAAGCAGGTTCCGCCGCCCCCATTCAGCGTCGAGCTCGCGCCCGGAGAGCAGCTGGACTCCGTCGCTGGGAGAGGCGATTCGTGCGAGACTGGGCGACGTGCTGGTCGTGCAGGCTCGGGTGGAGCTCGTCCCCTTCGGCACGCTCGAGCGAAGCGAGTACGAGTCGAGGCTGATCGAGCGGTGAAGAAGATCCAGTCCCAGGGCGTCCACCACATCACGCTGGTCGGCGCCGACCGGCAGACCTCGATCGACTTCTGGGAGGGCGTCCTCGGGATGCCGTTCGTGTTCGAGCAGCCCAACCTCGACAACGAGGGCGAGAGCCACCTGTACTTCGACCCGGGCGACGGGCGGCTCATCACCGTCTTCACGAACGAGGAGCGCGCGCCCGCGCCCAGTCCCACCCCGCGCGAGCCCGGCCAGGTCCACCACCTCGCGTTCGCGCTCTCGCAGGCGACCTTCCGGCAGGTCGTGCAGCGCCTCGACGAGCGTGGGATCAGGCACTCGGGCGTCAAGGACCGCGGGTTCATGGACTCGATCTACTTCGACGACCCGCTCGGGCTGCTCATCGAGCTCGCGTCGTACCGCTTCGAGCCGCCCGCCGGCCACACGCACGCGGACGTCCTGCTCGAGGCGCACGGGATCCGCGAGGAGCGCGGCGACCACCACATCGACGTCGAGCACCTCGCCGACGCGATCGAGCGGCTCGTCGAGCGCTCTCGCGGCTCGCTCTCCCACGATCGCACGCCGAAGAACCCGTACCCGCGGACGTAGGTGGAGGGTCTCGATGGCCGCGACCACGCCGAGCATCCTCGAGTCGAGCGTGACCAACATGACCGTTCGGGCCGCCGACCTCACGCCGCTTCTCGAGGAGGCGCTCGGAGACGCGTACACCGAGCCGGCCGCGGACGTGCGCGGCTACATCGAGTACGTGACGTCGCAGCGTTGAGGGCGGTCGTCTACTCCGAGCCGGGCGGCCCGGAGGTCCTCCGGCTGGTCGAGCGCCCCGTTCCCGAGCCCGGCCCCGGCGAGGTGCGCGTGCGGGTCGCCGTCTCGGGCGTCAACCCGACCGACTGGAAGGCGCGCCGCGCGCCGCTCGCGTTCCCGGAGGTCGTTCCCGGCCAGGACGGCGCCGGGACGATCGACGCGGTCGGCCAGGGGGTTCCCGCGAGCCGGGTCGGCGAGCGCGTGTGGGTGTGGGAGGCGGCGTGGCAGCGCGCCGAGGGAACGGCGCAGGAGGCCGTCGTCCTCCCCGCCCGACAGGCCGTCCGGCTTCCCGACGAGGCGTCGTTCGACCTCGGCGCGAGCCTCGGCATCCCGGCGCTTACCGCCCAGCTCTGCCTGACGGCCGCCGACCGGGGGCCGCGCGCGCTCGCGCCCGGCGCGCTCGCCGGCCGGACGGTGCTCGTCGCCGGGGGAGCGGGAGCCGTCGGGCACGCGGCGATCCAGCTCGCCCGTTGGGCGGGGGCGCGCGTGCTCGCGACCGTGAGCGGCGAGGAGAAGGCCCGGCTCGCCCGGGCGGCAGGCGCCGACGACGTCGTGAGCTACCGGGCCGAGAGCGCGGCGGATGAGATCCGGGGGCTCGCGCCGGACGGCGTCGACCTCGTCGTCGAGGTCGCGCCCGCTGTCAACGGGGCGCTCGACGCTGCGGTCGTCGCGCCGAACGGCACGGTCGCGGTCTACGCCGCCGACGGCGGCGCCGGGATCGGGACCGACCAGTGGCCGCTCATGCGGAAGAACGTCCGCTACCGCTTCGTGCTCGTGTACACGGTGCCGGACGACGAGAAGGAGCAGGCGGTCGCGGACGTCTCCGCCGCGCTCGCGGACGGCGCGCTGCCCGTCGGCGAGGAGGCCGGGCTCCCGCTCCGCCGCTTCCCGCTCGAGCGCTCCGGCGACGCGCACGCCGCGGTCGAAGGCGGGGCCGTCGGCAAGGTCCTCGTCGACGTCGCCTGACGCCGGTTGCGCGGCGGCGGACGGCGAGGGTGGGGCTAGACTCGAGCCGCGATGCCCCGCGCCCTCGTCATCGGGCTCGACTGCGCCGCGCCGCAGCTCGTCTTCGACCGCTGGCTCGACGACCTCCCGACGA
>CAZODN010000134.1:0-1818 GCA_964578545.1 uncultured Gaiellales bacterium | reverse complement strand
GACGATCCGCGGGCTGACCGAGCGCGGCCGCTACGGCGTGCTCCGCTCCTGCGATCCGCCGATCACGGTTCCCGCGTGGTCGGTGATGACGTCGTCCCGGAGCCCGGGGGCGCTCGGCTTCTACGGGTTCCGAAACCGCAAGGACCACAGCTACGACGCGATGGCGTTCGCGGACTCGCGTTCGGTGACGGTGCCGCGCGTGTGGGACCTCCTCTCGGCGAAGGGTCGCCCCGTGATCGTGCTCGGCGTACCGCAGACGTACCCCGTTTCGCAGGTGCACGGGGTGATGGTCTCGTGCTTCCTCACCCCGGACACGAACCGCCAGTACACGTACCCGGCGTCGGTGAAGCAGGAGATCGAAGGCCTCGTGGGCGAGTACATGGTGGACGTCCCGAACTTCCGCTCCGAGGACAAGGCCCAGATCCTCCGCGACATCGAAACCATGACCGAGCGCCGCTTCCGCGTTGCCGAGCACCTGCTCGCGACGCGGCCGTGGGACCTCTTCTTCATGGTCGAGATGGGCACGGACCGCATCCACCACGCGTTCTGGCGCTACTTCGACCCCGAGCACCGGCTGTACGAGCCGGGCAACGAGTTCGAGTCGGCGATGCTCGACTACTACAAAGGGGTCGACGAGAAGCTCGGGCGCCTGCTCGCCGCCGCCGCCGGCGACGACACCGCCGTCCTCGTCCTCTCCGACCACGGGGCGAAGCGGATCGACGGCGGCATCTGCGTGAACGAGTGGCTGCGACGCGAGGGGTACCTCACGCTGCGCGAGGAGCCCGCCGAGCCGACGGCGCTCAAGCCGGACCTGATCGACTGGTCGCGGACGGTCGCCTGGGGCGAGGGCGGCTACTACTGCCGGCTCTTCCTCAACGTCGCCGGCCGCGAGCCCGAGGGGCAGGTCGCGCCCGAGGACTACGAGCGCGTTCGTACCGAGATCAAGGAGAAGCTCGAGGCGCTCGGCGACGAGAACGGGCGGCCGATCGGCACCGTCGCGCACCGTCCGGAGGAGCTCTACGCGGAGCGGAACGGGGTCGTGCCCGACCTGATGGTCTACTTCGGCGACCTCTACTGGCGCAGCATCGGCCAGGTGGGCACGGGCATGGTGCACGTGTTCGAGAACGACACAGGCCCGGACGACGCGAACCACGCCCACGAGGGGCTCTACGTCCTCGTCGCCGACGGCGTCGAGCCGGGGCGCGGGGAAGAGCGGCAGATCGTGGACGTCGCGCCGACGCTGCTTCGCCTGCTCGGCGAGCCCGTGCCCACCGAGATGGAGGGCGCGAGCCTCGTCTGAGGCGCGCGCCTCGAGCCCGCAGTCAGGGAGTCACAACGGCAGCGGCGGTGGAGCCGCCGCCTTCAGGGATCTTCCGCGACCGGCAATCCGCTCCGGCGGATTGCCGGTCATGCGGACAATCAGAGGTAGCCGAGCTCTTCGAGCCGCGCCGAGAGGATCGCCTCGTCCTCCTCCGGGATCGGCGCGGCCTCGACGCTCTCGGCCGCGAGCGCCTCGAGCTTCCCCCGGAGGTCGGCGACGAGGTCCTGCCGCTCGCGCGCGAGGTTGTGCTTCTCGCCGGGATCGGCCTCGAGGTCGTAGAGCGCGTCCACGACGCGGTCGTCGGAGAGCGACGTGATGAGCTTCCAGCGGCCGTCGCGGATCGCATGCTGCGGCACCGTGGGAACCCCCGGCGTCACCCCGACCTCCATGACGACCGCATGCGTGGGCGGCTCGCTCCCCGAGGTGATGCTCGTCGCGAGGCTCGTCCCCTGCCAGCCGCGGAGCGGCTCGGGGAGCCCTGCAAGGTGCAGGAGCGT
>CAZODN010000133.1:0-6121 GCA_964578545.1 uncultured Gaiellales bacterium | reverse complement strand
TTCTGCCCGCGGAAGCTCGACTTCGACCCGGAGGCGATCCCGATCCCGTACCACCACTCGAACCTGCAGTCGGAGGAGATGATCTACTACGTCTCCGGCAACTTCAGCTCGCGCAAGGGGATCGGCGTCGGGTCGATCACGCTCCACCCGTCGGGCCTCCCGCACGGGCCGCAGCCGGGCCTCGCCGAGCGCTCGCTCGGCGTCGCCGAGACGACGGAGCTCGCGGTCATGTGTGACACGTTTCGCCCGCTCCGACTCAGCACGCTCGCGCGCGACCTCGACGACGGGCGCTACGCGCTCTCGTGGTACGAGCCGCCCTCCGACGAGCCGAGCCTCGCCGGCGTGACGAGCCACCTGTAAGCGTCAGAACACGGGGCGCTCGCCGGACGTCAGCATCTCGTATGCGACGTCCGGCGGGAACCCGGCCCGGACGAGCGCGAGGGCGTCGGCGAGCGGGATGTCGACCTGCTCGGCGAGCGCCGCCGCCGCGCCGGGCGCGAACCCGGCCCGCTCCAGCGACGCTCGGCGGAGCTCGACGACGCGCCCTGGGTCGTGGCTGCCCGCGTGCTCGGTCACGCGAGGATCCTAGGGCGCGTCTACGATCCCCGCGCCATGGACGCGGACGCATTCCTCGGCCGGCTCCCGGCGCTCTTCGACGACTTCCCGCGCTCCGCGCACCCGCGCGACCGGCGGCTCGCGCCGATCGCGTCCGAGGTCGAGAACCTCGCGCGCGAGAACAACCTCGCCCTGCTCAACCTGGCCGCTGCCTGCCTCGGCCCCGACGAGACCTACGTCGAGGTCGGCGTGTTCCACGGAGCGAGCCTCATCGGCGCCATGCTCGGGAACGACGACAAGCGCTTCGTCGGCATCGACCGCTTCGACTTCCGCGACGGCTCGCGCGCCAGCGTCGAGCGGAACCTCGAGCGCTTCGGCCTCCCTCGCCCCGAGCTGCTCGAGGGCGACGTCTTCGAGCTCGCGCGCGCCGGCGCGCTCGAGGGGACGAGAGTCGGCGTGTGGTACTACGACGCCCTCCACACGTACGAGGCGCAGCTGGAAGGCCTGCGGGTGGCCGAGCCCCTCCTCGTCCCGGGTGCGCTCGTGATCGTCGACGACTCGGACTGGGAGCAGGTCTCGCGGGCGATCGACGACTACCTCGCAGGCCAGCCCCGTGCTCGCCGCATCCTCTCGATCGGGGGCAAGGACGCAGGGCTCCCGCACTGGTGGGAGGGCATGCAGGTGCTCGCCTGGAGCGGCTGAGCGCCCTAGGTCCCGCGGATCGTGAGCCTGCGGTTCAGGAGCACGCCGCTGGCGTCGTTCAGCGCGAACGTCGCCGTGTACGTCTTGCCCTTCGCGACCGTGAACTGGAGCCGCGCGTTGATCGTGCAGTCCGCGCGGAGCGGCGCCGTCTGCTGCCCGACCTTGATGAGCTTGCCGCCCTCGAACACGCGCCAGGTCATCCCGATCGGCGTGCCGGTCGGGTCGGTCGCGCAGTACCGGCGCGTGTAGACGTTCACGAGCGGGGTCGTCGTCCCTCCGCGGAAGAGGACGACGCCGTTTCGCGCGTCGAGGGGCCGCGCGCTCGCCGAGAAGCGAGCGGGAGACGTCCCCTTCGGCGCTCCGCCCTCGGTGTACACGCCCGACTCCCACGGCTGGCCCTGATCGTCGCGGAACACGAACCAGATGAACATGTCGACGAACGGGTAGCCGGCGGCGATGGAGATCGCCTGCTGGATGTACGTCGCCTGCGTCGCGTACGAGACGCCGAGCGAGTCCGGCGGCTTCGTCTGGTGCCCGTACTCCGTCACCCAGATCGGCACCGACTTGCGCTTGAACCACTTCTTCAGGCTCTCGTCGAACCTCGGCAGCGAGGCGAGCGAGACGTTCGGCCACTTCACGACCTGCGTCGGAGGCGAGTTCGGGTTGAAGGGGTACGGGTGGTGCGACCACGCGTCGAACTTCAGCTTCGGGTTCGCCTTCGCGACGAGCTCGGCGAACTTGCCGGGCGAGTGCGTCGGGCGGAGGCCGGCCGGCTTGTCGCTGCCGCGCGCGGACGTCTCGCCGATCGCCACCTTGGCGAGCGGGTTCCCGGCCTTGATGCCGGCGTATGCCGCGGCGTACAGCTTCGCGTAGTTCGCCGGAGCGACCGAGCGCCCCTTCGCGTCGAACTGCGGCTGGAGGAAGAGCTGGAGGTTCGGCTCGTTCCAGACCGACCAGAAGCGGACGAACGGGTACCCCGCGAGCCGGCCCGAGTAGCGGGTCGCGATCGCCCTGGCGAAGCTCCCGAAGTCGGCGACGCGGCTCGGCATGACGTTCGGCTTCTTGCCTCCGTTGGCCCAGCCGGGCGTCCCCGAGATCGTCAGCATGACCTCCAGGTCGTGCTCCTGGGCGACGCGGACGGCCTCGTCGACGTCGTCGAAGACGTACGCCGGATCGAGCGGGTCGGTCGCGTTCGCCGGCCGCGTCTTCGCGACGAGGTTCCACTGGACGAGGAGCCGCATGATCGAGGCGTTGGCGTCGGCGGACGCGGCGACGCGTGACTGCCGGTCGCTGACCCAGCGGTAGCTCGGGTCGTCGTGGAACCCGACCCACATGCGCTCGGCTGCGAGCGCGGTCGGGGTGACGAGCGCGGCGGCGAGACAGGCGACGACGACGAGGCGGGACGTACGGCTCACGAATGCTCTCCTGAAGGGCGGCGGGCAGGTGGCGGCGGGCTGAAAGTGCCCCGGCACCCTAGCGGCTCGCGTGTGAGGCGTGTGTAAGGAGGCGACCCCTCGCGCGGTCTTCGCGGAGCGCTAGACTGGCGCCTTCGTGAGCGCCTCCGCCTGGGAAGCCTTCTTCTTCGTCGTCGTCCTGAAGATCCCGGTGATCTACTTGGCGGTCGTCGTCTGGTGGGCCGTGCGGGCGGTCCCGGAGCCCGAAGGGGGCGACGAAGCCGGCGTGCTGACCGCGCCCGTCGCTCCGTGTGGCTGGGACGACTGGAAGCGTCGTCGACCGGGCCGTCGCCGTCCCGGCCGGCCCGTCAGCCCCCCGCGTCGGCGAGCCCGGGTGGCAGCCGGATGAGCACGGCGCGCACCAGCCACCGCGACCTCGTCGCGGGGTTCCTGTGCGCGTTCTCCCTCGCGCTCTCGGGAGTCGCGCTCACGCGGGATCCCGGCCTGCTCGCGACGGCCGCGATCCTCGTCGCGCTCGTCGCCCTGCGGATGAGCGAGGCGCGGCAGAGGCTCGCGGCGGTCTCGGTCGCGGTCGCCGGGCTCGCGTTCTTCCTCGGCATGGTCGTCATGGTCGTCACGGCGAACCCGCTCTACTAGGTCCCGCTGCTACAAAGGGCCTGTGGCCTCCCTCCTCGAGCCGTCCGGCCTGAACACGGCCTACGTCAGCCAGCTGCTGGAGCAGTACCTCGACAACCCCGAGTCCGTCGACCCGGAGTGGCGCGAGCTCTTCGAGCAGGCCGACGCGAGCATCCTCGATCGGCTCCCGGGGCTGAGCCGGCTCGGCGGCGCCCTGGGGCGCGCGGAGGACGGGGCCAGCGTCACGGAGGCGCCCCCCGCGGACGTCGCCGCGCAGCCCGCTCCCCCGCCCGCGCCCGCCGAGCCCGTCGCGCCGCCCGCTCCGGCCGCGACCGCTCTCGACCGGGAGCTGCTGTCCGCCGTCGCGTCCGCCATGGCGCTCGTCGACGCGATCCGGACGCACGGCCACCTGGCGGCCAGGCTCGACCCGCTCGGCTCGGAGCCGCTCGGCGATCCCGCGCTCGACGAGGCGGAGCTGGACGTCCCCCTCCCGCGCGAGGTGCAGGAGCGGATCCCGGCGTCGATCCTCGGCGTGCACGTCGAGGGCGAGACGCTCGCCGACGTCCTCCCGCGGCTTCGCGACGTCTACCTGGGGACGATCGCGTACGAGATCGAGCACATCTCCGATCATGCCGAGCGGCTCTGGCTCCGGCGTGCGATCGAGTCGGGCAGGTTCCGGCGGCCGCTGAGCGCGGACGAGCGTCGCGCCCTCGTCGAGCGGCTCGCGCAGGTCGAGGCGTTCGAGACCTACCTCCGACGCGCGTTCATCGGGCAGAAGCAGTTCTCGATCGAGGGGCTCGACGCCCTCGTCCCCATGCTCGACGAGGCGATCGAGCTCGCGGCTGCCGGCGGGGCGCACGAGGTCGTGATCGGGATCGCGCACCGCGGACGGCTCAACGTCCTCGCGCACACGGTCGGCCGCCCGTACGCGGCGATCCTCCGGGAGTTCGAGGGGGAGCGGACGATCGATGCCCTCGTCGCCGACCCCGAGGGCGGGACGGGCGACGTGAAGTACCACCTGGCGGCCTCCGAGACCCGGATGACCGCGTCAGGGGAGGTGCAGGTGACGGTCGCGGCGAACCCGAGCCACCTGGAGGCCGTCGACCCCGTGGTGGTGGGCATCGCCCGGGCCGAGCAGACCGATCGCTCGCACGGCGCCGGCGTGCACGATCCGACCGTCGCGCTCGCCGTCCTCATCCACGGCGACGCGTCCTTCGCCGGGCAGGGCGTCGTGGCCGAGACCTTCAACCTGCACGGGCTCGACGGCTACTCGGTGGGCGGGACGCTCCACGTCATCGCCAACAACCAGGTCGGGTTCACGACCGACCCGGCCGAGGGCCGCTCGACCCGGTACTCGAGCGACCTCGCGAAGGGCTTCGACGTCCCCATCGTCCACGTCAACGCCGACGATCCCGAGGCGGCGCTGGCGGCGATCCGGCTCGCCCTCGCCTACCGGGAGGAGTTCGGGCACGACGTCGTGGTGGACCTCGTCGGGTACCGGCGCCACGGCCACAACGAGCAGGACGAGGCCGCGTACACGCAGCCGCTCTACGCCGAGCGCGTCGCGAGCCAGCCCCCCGTCCGGGAGTCCTACGCGGCTCGGCTCGTCGCGGACGGCGTCCTCCGCGAGGAGGAGGCGGGCCGCCTGCTCGAGCCGACGCTCGAGGCGCTCCGGGTCGCGCACGACGAGCTACGCGCGTCCTTCGCGGCCCCCGAGCCCCCGGGCGAGCCCTTCGCGCGCACCGACACGGGCGAGGCCGTCGTGACCGCGGTCGCCGCCGACCGGCTGCACGAGCTGAACGAGCAGCTCCTCCTCGTTCCCGACGGCTTCGAGGTCAACCCCAAGCTCGCACGCCAGCTCGAGCGCAGGCGCGAGGCGCTCCGGGACGGCGGCATCGACTGGGGCCACGCGGAGGCGCTCGCCTTCGCCTCCCTCCTCGAGGAGGGGATCCCGATCAGGCTCGCGGGGCAGGACACCGAGCGCGGCACGTTCTCGCACCGGCACGCCGTGCTCCACGACCCGCGGAACGGCGAGACGTACACGCCGCTCCAGGCGCTGACCACGGCTGCGGCGTCGTTCGAGATCTACAACTCGCCGCTCTCGGAGTACGCGGCGCTCGCGTTCGAGCACGGCTACTCGATCGCGGCGCCGGACGCGCTCGTGCTCTGGGAGGCGCAGTTCGGCGACTTCGTCAACGGGGCCCAGATCGTCGTCGACCAGTTCGTCGTCGCCGGCCGCTCGAAGTGGGGGCAGACGTCCCGGCTCACGCTCCTCCTCCCGCACGGGTACGAGGGGAACGGCCCCGAGCACTCGAGCGCGCGACTCGAGCGCTTCCTGCAGCTGGCCGCCCAGGACAACATCCGCGTCGTCAACTGCACGACGGCGGGGCAGTACTTCCACCTGCTCCGCCGGCAGGCCCTCGACGCGACCGCGCGCCCGCTCGTCGCCATGACCCCGAAGGGCCTGCTCCGCCTCCGCGAGGCGACGTCGACCCTCGACGCGCTGGCGTCGGGCGGCTTCCAGACGGTGCTCGGCGATCCGGCGGTGGATCCGGACGCCGTGAGGAGGCTCGTCCTCTGCTCCGGGAAGCTGTTCTACGACATCGTCGGGCACGAGCTCAGAGGCTCGGCGCCGGCGGTGGCGGTCGCGCGCGTCGAGCAGCTCTACCCGTTTCCGCTCGCCGCGCTCGCCTCGCTCGTCGCCTCGTACCCGGAGGTGCGCGAGATCGTGTGGGCGCAGGAGGAGCCGCAGAACATGGGCGCGTGGCGCTCCATCCGTCACCGCCTCGAGGAGGTCTCGCTGCACGCCGCCGACTCGGCGCCCGTCCACTACG
>CAZODN010000132.1:0-6141 GCA_964578545.1 uncultured Gaiellales bacterium | reverse complement strand
GAAAAATAAAGCGCGGCGGCCGGCGGCGCAATCGCGCGGGCGTCCGGCGGAGCGGCGGAGCGGGCGGGTAGGCGCGGCGGAGCGCCAGCAGGCCGAGCCCGAGCGCGACGGCGCAGACCACGAGGGCGTACACGCGGACGGCCAGGGGGAGCCTGCCCGGAACGAAGCCCGCAACGAGGGCGAGCGCGAGCGTCGGCCCGAGCAGGACGCGCACCGCGAGTCGCAGGTCGCGTCTCACGCAGCGGCCTCTCCGGCGGGGGCGCGCGAGGCGAGGTCGTCCCTCTCGCCGCGCCGGCGCAGCTCGTCACGCAACTCCTCGAGCGCGGCGATGGCCTCCTCCTTCATCTCGACGACGACCGGGTGCTGGGAGAACCTCGCCCACTCGAAGAGGTCCGTCAAGCGCCTGGCAGCGGCTGCGGAGGCGTCGAGCGACCGGAGGAACCGCCCGAGGTACTCCTCCTCGGTCTCGGCCCGGCCGCGCCGCACGCCGTTCGCGGCGAGCACGTCTTCGAGCCGGGCGTACGCGGCGATGACGGCTCGCCGCGGGTCCGTCTCCGCCCGGAGGTCGTCGAGCGTCTCGTCGAGCACGAGCGCGACGTCCTCGGCGAGGACGTCGCGCTCCGTCGGACGCCGGCGCGCCCGCCGCTCCGAGACGACGTACGCGCCGACGGCGGCTGCGACGAGGGCGAGGACGACGACGATCGGGATCCATGCCAGGCGCGGCTCGTACGTCGTCGCGGTCTCGTCGGGAGGGGCGCCGCTCGGTGGAGGGGAGGAGCCGGTGGGCACCACCTCGCTGACCGGGGGCTGCGCGGGGCGGAAGTCCCACCCGCGCAGGTAGACGACGAGGGTGAAGACGCAGACGAAGAGGATCCAGCCGACGAGAGACGTCCGCGCGTAGCGGCCCGAGGCGAGCTCGCGCCGGATCTCCTTCCTCTGCATGAGCCCGTAGACGAGGAGGACGCCCCCCGCGACGACACCGAGCAGGCTCAGGCTGAAGATCGTGTCGAGCAGGGTCGCCGCCGGCGGGCGGACGCGGCCCGTGCCCGTGGACGTCGAGCCGGTCGCGGCCACGGCGACCACGGCGAGCAGCGCCAGGACGACGAGAGCAGGGACGACGGCGCGGCCGGCGCTACCGCGCACGCCGTCTCCGAGCTACGCGGTCGGTGCGGGCTGCAGAGCGGCCGCCCCTGCCTTGCTCTCCCAGTAGCGGTTGAGCGCGCCCTGGATCTTGATGAACCAGACGAAGGCCCCGACGATCGGGAGCAGGAGCCAGAGCCCGGTCCACCCGGTGAAGGGCGCCTCCCGGCCGTCCTGCCGGTACATCTTCCCGACCTCGGAGGGGATGAGGAACCACGTGACGACCGAGACGACGATGTAGATCACCAGCCCCAGCACTCCTCCGACGCCCTGCCCGGAGTGGTTCTTGACCTCCTCCTGCGTCTTGAAGACCCAGTAGAACGTGTAGATCCCGAGGGTGATGATGGCCATGAGGATCGCGAAGCCGATCCCGCGCGGCTGGCCCAGAGGGCCCGTGTTTTCCGGCTGCGTGCTCATGGCCTGGCATTCTGACCCGCCCGTCTGACGGCGCTACGCTCCCCGCCGTGCGCAGCGACCGCCCGCCGATCGAGGAGCGCTGGCCGAGGCCGTCGGTGATGGGCGTCGTGAACGTCACTCCCGACAGTTTCTCCGACGGCGGCACGTACCTGGCGCCCGAGGACGCGATCGCCCGCGCGCGCGAGCTCCTTGCGCAGGGCGCGGTCGTCGTCGACGTCGGCGGCGAGTCCACGCGCCCCGGCGCCGCGCCGGTCGCCGCCGGCGAGGAGCTCGCGCGGGTCGAGCCGGTGCTGGAGGCGCTGGCGGGTCTCCCGCTCTCGATCGACACGTCCAAGGCCGCGGTCGCACGGCGCGCGCTCGACCTCGGAGCCGAGCTCGTCAACGACGTGACCGCGCTGCGGGGCGATCCCGCGCTGGCGGAGGTCGTCGCCGACCACGGTGCGTATGTCTGCCTCATGCACATGCAGGGGGACCCACGGACGATGCAGGCCGCTCCTCGGTACGACGACGTCGTGTCGGACGTGGTCGGCTTCCTCGAGAGGCGGGTGGCGTTCGGGGTCTCCCGCGGGATCGCGGAGGAGCGGATCTGCGTCGACCCGGGAATCGGGTTCGGGAAGACGCCCGACCAGAACCTCGAGCTCGTCAGGAGGCTCGACGAGCTGTGCGCGCTGGGCCGCCCCGTCCTGATCGGGCTCTCGCGCAAGAGCACGCTCGGGAAGGTGCTCGGCGACCCGTCGGCGACGACGGGGACGACTGCGGCGTCGGTCGGCGCCGCGGTGGCGGCCTTCGACCGCGGCGCCTGGATGATCCGAGCCCACGACGTCCGGGAGACGGTCGAGGCGCTCGCCGTCGCCGCTGCTATCGAGCGTGGGAGGATCACGGCGTGAGAGTCGAGCTCTACGGCCTCGTCGTGTTCGGGCGCCACGGGTACCTCGAGGAGGAGCGGAGGCTCGGCCAGCGGTTCCTCGTCGACCTCGAGGCCGAGGTCGTCGGCGACGCCGCGACGACGGACGACATCGACGACACGGTCGACTACCGGCGGCTCGCGGCCCTCGTGCGGGACGTGTTCGGCGGCCCGGAGCGCCTGCTCCTCGAGGGCCTCGCGGGCGCGGTGGCGGACGGGGTCTTCGAGCGGTTCCCCTCGGTGCGGCGCGTCCGCGTCCGGGTCCGCAAGCCGGACGTCGTCCTCGACCCCCCGGTCGAGTACGCGGCGGTGGTCGTCGAGCGCGAGCGCCCGTAGGTGGCCCTGGCCTACGTCGGGCTCGGCGCGAACCTCGGCGACCGCGAGGCGACGCTCCGCCGCGCCGTCGACCTCCTCGGCGAGGTTTCGGGGGTCGAGGTCGTCGCGGTCTCGAGCCTCCGGGAGACGGATCCCGTCGGGCTCCTCGAGCAGCCTCGGTTCCTGAACGGCGCTGTCGCCGTGGAGACCGACCTCGGGCCTCGCGAGCTCCTCGACGCCCTGCTGGAGATCGAGCGGAGGCTCGGGCGCGTGAGGGACGGGCGGCGCTACGGACCGCGCAGGGTCGACCTCGATCTCCTCGTCTACGACGACGTCGTCCTCGACGAGCCGGGGCTCACGGTGCCCCACCCCCGGCTCCACGAGCGCCGGTTCGCCCTCGAGCCGCTCGCCGAGCTCGAGCCGGGGCTCGACGTCCCGGGGCGCGGATCGCTGGCGGACCTGATCGCGGCGCTAGACTGAGCACGATGTCGCACCTCGACGAGCTCGACGAGTACGAGGCCGAGCTCGAGCTCTCGCTGAAGCGCGAGTACTCGGCCGTCTTCTCCCTCTTCCGGTACTGCGTGCTCACGCAGGACGCCACGTACCTCTGCAACAAGCTCGACCTCCAGGCGCTCCCGCAGGCGAGCTACCCGTACTTCCATATCCGCATGGAGGACGTGTGGGTCTGGGACAAGAACCGGCCGAGCCGGATCATCCCGCGCGCGGAGGTGTACACGTCCGGCGACGTCACGGTCGAGGAGCTCCGGGGCGAGGGCGAGGAGCCGCGCCTCACCGCCGAGGCGCTCGCCGAGCGCATCGGCCAGCCCTTCCCGGGCGACGACGACGTCCTCTGACCCGGCTCAGCGCCGCCGGCGCTTCCGCTCCCGCTCGGCGAGCCACTGCGCGAAGCGCCCCTGCGGCGAGCCCAGGTAGTCGCGCAGCCGCTCGTCGAAGCCCGCGACCTCGTCGCGAAGCTGGAAGAGCCGGTACTCGAGCAGGCGGGAGGGCTCGCACTCGTGCTCGTCCGCGTCCGCGACGTGGACGGAGGCGCCGCACTCGTCGCACGGCATGTGGTGGGAGGCGAAGAAGGTGGCCATGCCGCTCGGCGGGCACACGTATTCGCCGTCCACCTCGGCGACCCTGCCGGCGGCTCGCTCTAGGCGTGCGCGGGCTCGCTGACGGCGCCGAGCTGGACGAGCATCCCGAGGCGATCCCAGCTCGTCCACTCCTCGACCACGACGTCGCCGTGGATGCGCGAGATTGTCATCCCGGAGACGGTGACCTGCTTCCCGGTCGGGGCGACGCCCGCGAGCTCGCCGCTCTGGGTGCCGCGGAACGTCCAGCGCGACGTGACCGTGCCGCCTTCCGCGAGCTGATCCTCCACCGTGACACGGCCGTCCGGGAACGCCCGCACGAGCGGCTCGAGGTAGCTCCGGAGCCCGCTCGGCCCCGGATGGGACTCCACCTCCCCGAGGTCGTGGCCGATGTACGTCGAGGCGACGTGGCGATCGAGCACGTGCCAGTTGTCCTTCCACGGCTCCTCGATCACCCAGCGGGCGATCAGCTTCGCGTCGGTGGTGGCCGGTCGTGGCGAGCGGCGGCTTCGCGCGGCGGCCGCCGCGACCGCCCCGCCCGCGGCGACGCCTGCGGCGGCGAGCGCGATCGCCACTCCGGCGCGGCCGCTTCGACTGCCCGACACGGGAGACGACTGTACTCCCCGCCGAGGACGGCGTGACCCGGGCGAGCGGCTCTGATTCACTAGCGCCGTGCTCCTCGCAGTCGACGTCGGCAACACGCAGACCGCGCTCGCGCTCTACGCGGGCGAGGAGATCGTCGATCACTGGCGCCTCGCTACCGAGCACACGTCCACGGCGGACGAGCTCGGCGTCGTCCTCGGGGGCCTCCTCGACCTCGACGACGTCGACGGGATCTGCCTCGCCACGACGGTTCCCGTCCTCCTGCGCGAGTGGGGCACGCTCGCCGAGAAGTGGGCGCGCGCGCCGCTCCTCGTCGTCGGGCCGGGGGTGAAGACCGGGATCCCGATTCGCTACGACGACCCGCGCGAGGTCGGGCCCGACCGCATCGCGAACTCCGTCGCCGCGAAGGCGCGGTACGGCGCGCCGGTGATCGTGGTCGACTTCGGGACCTCGACCAACTTCGACGTCGTCTCGGCGGACGGCGAGTACGTCGGCGGGGTCATCGCTCCCGGGATCGAGATCTCGATGGACGCGCTCTTCGCCCGTGCCGCCCGGCTCGTGAAGGTCGACTACGCGCCGCCGCCGTCCGTCATCGGCAAGACGACCGTGGAGGGTCTCCAGTCCGGCCTCGTCTACGGGTTCGCCGGGCAGGTAGACGGGATCGTCGCGCGGATCCGCGAGGAGCTGGGGACGGACGCTCGCGCGGTGGCGACCGGCGGCCTCGCCGACCTGGTGTCGCCGCACTCGACGACGATCGAGCGCGTCGATCCCTTCCTCACGCTCGAGGGCCTGCGCATCGTCTGGGAGCTGAACGCGTGATCCCCGACGGGCCGGCCGTCGGCGTCTTCGTCGTCGCCGCCCTCGCGCTGCTCGTCGTCCCCGGGCCGGCGGTGCTGTACATCGTCGCCCGCTCGATCAACCACGGGCGGCGCGCCGGTCTCGCGTCCGTGCTCGGCATCCACGTCGGGACGCTCGTCCACATCGCAGCCGCCACGCTCGGGCTCTCGGCCCTCGTCGCCTCGTCGGCGATCGCCTTCACGGCGGTGAAGGTCGCGGGTGCGGTCTACCTCGTCGGCCTCGGCCTGTGGACGCTTCTCTCCCGCACCGCCGAGCCCGACGTCGCCCTCGGCGGCGAGCGGAACCTGCGTCGCGCGTTCGCGCAGGGGATCGTGGTGAACGTGCTGAACCCGAAGACGGCGCTCTTCTTCCTCGCGTTCCTGCCGCAGTTCGTCGACCCCGACGCGACGCATCCCGCCGTCCAGATCGCGTTCCTCGGCGTGCTCTTCGCGCTGCTCGGGCTCGTGACCGACTCGATCTGGGCGATCGCCGCGGGAACGGCGGGCGGCGTCCTCCGCCGCTCGCGGCGGTTCGCGCGCTCGCAGCGCTACGTCACGGGGACGGTCTACGTCGGGCTGGGCGTGACGACGGCGTTCGCCGGCTCCGCCGAGAGCTGAGGCGAGCGGCCGGCCCGCGTCGCCTGGCTCCGCGCCCACCCGAAGGCGAGGCGGCTCCGCCGGCTCGCCGGTGCTCCGTCCGACCGGGTCGCTAGCCTGTTCTCAATAGAGGCAACGCGGCCGCCGATCGAAGACTCGTTCGAGCTCGAGGACGAGCTGGCGACGCTCGCCGCCCACCTGAACGCCGGCCTCGCCCGCTTCCTCGAGCTCGCCC
>CAZODN010000131.1:0-6486 GCA_964578545.1 uncultured Gaiellales bacterium | reverse complement strand
GACGATCTTGTCCATGGTCACGACGTCGGGCATCGCAGGGACGTTACTCGTCGCGTGCGGGAGCGGCGTGTGAGTGCGGCGCGCACGCCCGCGATCGCCGCCGCGCAGCGGGCGGGCATCGAGCACCGGGTCCACGAGTACGTGCACGACCCGCGGGCGGAGTCCTATGGGCTCGAGGCTGCGGAGAAGCTCGGGGTCGACCCGGCCCGGCTCTTCAAGACGCTCGTCGTGTCCGTCGACGGGGCGCTCACCGTGGCGCTCGTCCCGGCAGGCGCGCACCTCGACCTCCGCGCGTTCGGGAAGCGGGCCGCCCTCGCCGACGCCCGCGACGCGGAGCGCGCCACCGGGTACGTGACGGGCGGGATCAGCCCGCTCGGCCAGCGGAGGCGCCTGCCGACGGTCGTCGACGAGTCCGTGTCCGCGTTCGAGACCGTCTTCGTGAGCGCCGGCAGGCGCGGCCTCCAGATCGAGCTCGCCCCGGCCGACCTCGTCCGGCTCACCGGCGCGCGGATCGCCCGTATAGCCTCCCGCGGGTGAGGCAGCGCGTGCCAACCACGGGATCGACACCCTGGATCGGCGCCGGTCGCGTCAGGGGCCGCTTCAGGGACCTGCGGAGCTGACGTGAGCACGGACGGCGGCGACCGCGTCCCGGTCGAGCTCCACATCGTCTCGGATGCCACCGGCGAGACCGCCGCGAGGCTCGTGCTCGCGCTCGAGGCGCAGTTCCCGGACCAGCCGTTCGAGGAGGTCCGGCATCCGCGCGTCGAGAACGCCGAGGACCTCCACATCGCCGTCGAGCAGGCGAAGGGGCGTCCGGCGGTCATGGTGTACACGCTCGTCGAGCCGGAGCTCCGGGAGGTGATGCGCCAGCTGTGCAGGCGCGCCCGTGTGCACTACTGCGACGTCCTCGGGCACCCGATCGACTCCATCTCGCGGGTCGCGCGGGTCGCCGCGAGGATGAAGCCCGGCGTCCGCGCCCCGCTCGACGCCCAGTACTTCAAGCGCATCGAGGCGATCGAGTTCGCGGTGAAGTACGACGACGGCGTCGGGAGCGCCCTCGACGAGGCGGACATCGTCCTCGTCGGCGTCTCCCGGACCTCGAAGACGCCGCTCTCGATCTACCTCGGGTACCTCGGCCACAAGGCGGCGAACGTTCCGGTGGTGAAGGGGATCGAGCCGCCTCGGGAGCTCTTCGAGATCGACCCCGCGAAGATCGTCGGGCTGACGATCGGCGCCGACCGGCTCGCGGAGATCAGGAGCGCCCGCGTGAAGTCGATGGGCGCCCCGCGGCGGCGGTACGCGGAGCTCGAGGCGATCTACGCGGAGCTCGAGGAGGCGACGAAGCTCCACAAGCGCCTGCGCTGCCCCGTTCTCGACGTCTCCGAGCTGTCGGTCGAGGAGACCGCGATGCGGATCATCCGGCTCGTCGAGCGCCGCCGCCGAGGCGCCCGCGCGTGACCGACGAGCCTCAGCCGCCGAGCCCGTACGGGTCACCCGGCGAGCCTCCGCTCCCGAACGTCCTACGCCCGCCGCCCGGTGGCCGCGGCGAGCTCCGGGAGAAGGGCTGGGTGCCTCTGCGCTGGCTCGCCGCGTGGTGGTTCCTCCTCGTGGTCGCCGACGTCGTCTTCTACGTCCTGCTCACCCCGATCTGGCTCGGACTGCGCGCAGCGGCCTGGGTCGCCGAGCTCAGGTCGCGCGCACGGCGCCGCTGAGTCAAAGCGCGCGGGCTTCGAGCGGCGTCTCGCCGTTCCCCTCGACCCGGTACGCGCGTGCGCCCGCGCTCGCCGCGACGACCTCGCGGAGCTCGCTCCCGACGAAGTGGAGCGCGGCGCCGTCGTCGGCCGCGTACCCGCCGGGAAACCCCTCCGCGACGAGGCTCCGGTACACGGGCCGGCGCCGCTCCTCCACGTCGTAGTGAGGGCAGAACGACCCCGGGAGGAGCCCCAGCCCGTCGCGCAGCGGGGCGAGCGCGGGCCCGAACGAGTCGCTGACGCTGCACTCGAACCAGCAGTTCGCGCCCGCGCTCACCCCGCCGACGACGGCTCCTCGCTCCCAGGCGTGGCGAAGCGCGCGGTCGACGCCGTGGAGCCGCCACAACGCGAGCGCGTTCGCCGTGTTCCCGCCCGACACGTAGATCACGTCCTGGGCCTCGAGCAGCACCGCCGGTTCCTCGGGCGCGCCGAAGAGACGGAGGCAGATCGGCTCGCAGTCGCGGCGCGTGAAGGCCTCGTAGAAGGCGGCGACGACTCGGTCTGCGTCACCGGCCGGGGTCGGCACGAGGCAGACCCGCGGGCGGGGCGCGGGGGAGAGCGAGAGCAGGAAGTCGTCGAGCGGGGAGGCCCGGTCGACGAGGAACCCGCCGCCGCCCATCGCAAGGACCTGTCCCGGCACGCCCGCGAGTGTAGATTCAGCCGCGAATGCGCTACGTCTACGACTTCGACGAGGAGGCTCCGGGCGGCCGCGAGCTCCTCGGAGGCAAGGGGGTCGGGCTCGCGGAGATGACGCAGCTCGGCATCCCCGTTCCCGCGGGGTTCACGATCACGACGGACGCGTGCCGCGCCTACATGGCGGCGGGCGGCGACGTCCCCGAAGGGCTCGACGAGGAGGTGGACCGGCACCTCGCGGCTCTGGAGGAACGGACGGGGAAGCGCTTCGGCGACGACCACGACCCGCTCCTCGTCTCCGTCCGCTCGGGCGCGGCGATCTCGATGCCGGGGATGATGGACACGATCCTCAACCTCGGCTTGAACGACGTCGCGGTCGAGGGGCAGGCCGGGTCCACGGGCAACCCGCGCTTCGCCTTCGACTCCTACCGGCGCCTCGTGCAGATGTTCGGCGAGGTGGTCGAGGGGGTGGACGGCCAGCGGTTCGAGCAGGCGCTCACCGACCTCAAGGCCGCCCGCGGCGTCGTGCTCGACGTCGAGCTCGCCGCCGACGACCTCCGGGAGCTCGTCCAGACGTTCTCGAGGATCTACGAGGAGGAGACGGGACACCCATTCCCACAGGATCCGCGCGACCAGCTTCGCCGCGCGTACCGAGCGGTCTTCGACTCCTGGAACGCGCCCCGCGCGCAGGTCTACCGCCGCACCTACGACATCCCGGACGACCTCGGCACGGCGGTGAACGTGGTGCAGATGGTCTTCGGGAACCGCGGCGAGCGCAGCGGCACCGGCGTGTGCTTCACCCGCGACCCGGCGACCGGAGAGAGCGTCCTCTACGGCGAGTTCCTCCTGAACGCGCAGGGCGAGGACGTCGTCGCGGGCATCCGCACGCCCGAGCCGATCTCGCGCATGCGCGAGCTGATGCCCGACGCGTACGAGGAGCTCGTGGACACGCTCGACCGGCTCGAGGCCCACTACCGCGACATGCAGGACATCGAGTTCACCGTCGAGGAGGGGAAGCTCTACCTGCTCCAGACCCGCACCGGGAAGCGCACGGCGAAGGCGGCCCTTCGGATTGCGGCCGAGATGGTGGAGGAGGGGCTCATCTCGCGCGAGGAGGCGGTCGCCCGCATCGACCCGGGCCAGCTCGACCAGCTCCTGCACCCCCGTCTCGACCCCGAGGCGACGTTCGAGGTCGCGGCGAAGGGGCTCAACGCCTCGCCGGGCGCCGCCGTCGGCGCGATCGTGCTCGACGCCGACACCGCCGACGCGCGGGCTCGCGCCGGCGAGGACGTCATCCTCGTGCGCTGGGAGACGACGCCGGACGACATCCACGGCATCGTCCCGGAGCACACGCGCGGGATCCTCACGGCCCACGGCGGGATGACCTCCCACGCCGCGGTCGTCGCGCGAGGCATGGGGAAGACGTGCGTCGCGGGCTGCGAGGGCCTCCAGATCGACATGGCAGCGCGGACGATCACCGTCGGCGGGCGCACCCTCGCCGAGGGCGAGGTGATCACGCTCGAGGGGAGCGAGGGCTGGGTCATCCTCGAGCCGGTCGCGCTCATCCCGCCCGCGATCGACGATAACTTCGGGATGATCCTCGGCTGGGCCGACGACATGCGGCGCCTGCGCGTCCGCGCGAACGCCGACACGCCCGAGGACGCGGCGAAGGCGCGGGAGTTCGGCGCCGAGGGGATCGGCCTCTGCCGCACCGAGCACATGTTCATGGCGGAGGAGCGGCTCCCGCTCGTGCGCGAGATGATCCTCGCCCGCGACGAGGAGGAGCGGCGCTCCTCGCTCGAGCGCCTGCTCCCGCTGCAGCAGGGCGACTTCGAGGGGATCTTCGAGGCGATGGCGGGGCTGCCGGTCACGATCCGGCTCCTCGACCCGCCGCTGCACGAGTTCCTGCCGCCGCTCGAGGAGGCGACCTCCGACGCGATGCGCGAGCGCATCCGCCAACTCCACGAGGCGAACCCGATGCTCGGGACGCGCGGCTGCCGGCTCGGGCTCCAGTGGCCGGAGGTCTACGAGATGCAGGTCCGCGCGATCGTGCGCGCCGCTCGCGCCGTCCACGAGCGAACGGGGGCGGCGCCGCTCGTCGAGATCATGCACCCGCTCGTCGGATTCCGCGAGGAGCTCGCGCGGCTCCGCGACCTCACCGAGCGGGTCGCGGAGGAGGAGCCGGGCGTCGAGTACCTCTGCGGGACGATGATCGAGCTCCCGCGCGCGGCGCTCAGGGCGGACGAGATCGCCGAGGTCGCCGACTTCTTCTCCTTCGGCACGAACGACCTCACGCAGACCGTGCTCGGGATGTCCCGCGACGACGCCGAGGGGAAGTTCCTCACGCACTACCTCGAGCACGGGATCCTCGAGCGGAACCCGTTCGAGGTCATCGACGAGGACGGCGTCGGCGACATCATGCGCATCGCGGTCGAGCGCGGCAGGGGCGTGAAGCCGGGCCTCAAGCTCGGGATCTGCGGCGAGCACGGCGGCGAGCCGCGCTCCGTGGCGTTCTGCCACCGGCTCGGGCTCGACTACGTCTCGTGCTCGCCGTACCGCGTGCCGCTCGCGCGGCTCGCCGCAGCGCAGGCCGCGCTGGCGGAGGCGGGCGTCACGGCCGTCGCCATCGGCGGCTGAGCGTCAGACGCTCGCGAACGCGACCAGCACGCTGAGGACGCCGACCGCGGCCATCGACGCCGTCGCGAGAGCGGTGTTGCGCCGAAAGCTCGAGAACGCGAGCGCGCAGAGCCCGCCGCCGATGAGGCCGCCGACGTGGCCTCCGATCGAGACGCCCGGGATGAGGAAGGTGAAGAGGAGGTTGAAGACGACGAGGCCCATCGCCTGGCCGCCGAACACCCAGATCCGGCGGGCCTCCAGCACGAGCGCCGCGCCCATGATCCCCCAGATCGCGCCCGACGCCCCGACCGTGAGCGCGTTCGGCGACCAGATGAGGGCGCCGGCCGAGCCCGCGAGTCCCGAGACGAGGTAGACGAGCCCGTAGCGCCAGTGGCCGAAGTAGTCCTCGAGCGGCGGGCCGATGATCCAGAGGACGAGCATGTTCATGCCCAGGTGGAGCAGCCCGTAGTGGAGGAACATCGCCGTCACGAGGCGCCACCAGTCGCCGTTGGCCACCGCCGGCCCGAAGAGGACGCCGTTCTCGTAGAGCGTGCTCCCGGTCCCGTTGATCTGCCCCCCGAGGAGGAGCCCCGCGAGGTACACACCGACGTTGACGAGGATGAGCGCCTGCGTGACGATCGGGCCGCCCGCGGAGAGGGTTCGCGCCGAGCGGCGCGCCGTCCGGCGCGGCGTCGAGGCCTTCCCCGAGGCGCTCGCGTGCTCGGGGCAGCGGATCCCGACCGGGCCGAAGGTCATGCACTCGGGGCAGATCGGGCGCCCGCAGTCGGAGCACGTGACCATCGTCTCGCGATCGGGATGGCGGTAGCACCGCATGGGCTGCTCGGGCGCGCTCACAGCGGGCTAGCGTACCCGTGTGCATGTCGACGTCGCGTTCACGCCGGACGAGGCCGGCTCGGCCCCGACCGGCATCGTCATCGACGTCATCAGGGCGACCTCCACGATCTGCCAGGCGCTCGCGTCCGGCTACGCGACGGTGTACTGCGCGGCCGAGGTCGAGGAGGCCCGTGCCCTCCGCGAAGCGCTCGGCGAGGGCGTCCTCGGCGGCGAGCGGAACGCCGTCCGCATCCCGGGCTTCCACCTCGGGAACTCGCCGCGGGAGTACCTGGAGCCGGTGGCCGAGACGCTGATCCTCTCGACGACGAACGGCACGCGCGCCGTGGTCGCGGCCGCGGAGCGCTGTGAGCGGGTGCTCATCGCGTCGCTCCTCAACCTCGGAGCCGTGGTCGAGGCGGCGCGCGGCCACGGCGAGGACGTCCTCGTCGTGTGCGCGGGCGTCCAGGGGAGGCCGAACCTCGACGACACGTACGTCGCGGGCCGTATCGTCGAGCTCCTCGGCTGGGAGCGCAGCGACGCGGCCGAGGCGGCGGCTCGGCTCGTCCCGACCTGGAGCCGGGCGGAGGAGGCCTTACGGGCGTCGAAGAGCGGGAGGAACCTGCTGGAGAATGCTCCCGACCTCGAGCCCGAC
>CAZODN010000130.1:0-6515 GCA_964578545.1 uncultured Gaiellales bacterium | reverse complement strand
CGCGGAGCCTGAGCCGGGAGCGCGCACGCTACTGCTTGACGTAGGGCTTGCCGACGGAGGCCGGCGGGATCGAGCGCCCGATCACCCCTGCCACGGCGACGAGCGTGAGGACGTACGGCAAGGCCTCGAACAACGTCGAGACCGACGTCGAGTACTCCTGGAGGAAGTCGGACAGGGCGCTCGAGAACCCGAAGAGCAGACAGGCGATGGCCGCGCCGAACGGCCGCCAGTTCCCGAAGATCAGCGCCGCCAGAGCGATGAAGCCCCTTCCCGCGGTCATGTTGTCGTCGAACGAGTTCACGAAGCCGAGTGAGAGGTACGCCCCGCCTGCCGCCGCGAGCACCCCGGAGAGCGTCACCGCGCCGTAGCGAATCGCGTACACGTTGATCCCCACCGTGTCGGCCGCGCGCGGGTGCTCGCCCACCGACCGAAGGCGGAGGCCGATGGGCGTCTTGAACACGACGATCCAGACGACGACCACGAGCGCGATCCCGACCCAGATCATGAGGTCGAGCCGTCCGAGGACGTCGTACAGGAAGTCGCCGACGAGGGGAATGTCGTCGAGGAACCCGAGCGAGACGTCGGGAATCGTCGACAGGTCCGTTGGCGCCCCCTGCTCGCCGTAGATCTTCAGGAAGAGGTAGGTAGTGATCCCCAGCGCCAGGAAGTTGATGGCCGTGCCCCCGACGATCTGGTCGGCGCGGAGGCTGATCGAGAAGAACGCGTGCAAGAGCCCGAACAATCCTCCTGCGCCCATCCCGATGAGGAGCCCGAGCCACCAGGTCCCGGTGACGTCGGATCCCCAGATCGCGAAGAACGCCCCGCTCAGCATCATCCCCTCGAGCCCGATGTTCACGACGCCGGATCGCTCGGAGAAGAGGCCGCCGAGTGACGCGAAGACGAGAGGCGTGGCGTAGCGCAGCATGGCGCTGAAGAGCGCGCCCCAGACCACGACGGCCTCGAGGTTCTCGACGCTCGAGCGCGTCGCCAGGTAGCCGACGGCGAGGCCGAGCGCTCCTGCCGCGATCGCGTACCCACCGACCTTCCGCTCACCGCGAATCCAGGAGCCGATTCCGACGGTCATTGCGAACAAGCCGATCACGACGGGTGCGACCGGCGTTCGCACCTCGATGGGAGGCAGCGCGATCAGCGCGGCCGCGAACCCCAGGGCGACGCCGATCCAGCCGACCGCACGCCAGCCCTTCGGGAGCCTGCTCACGCCGCGCTCCGGAGTCGGGCGCGGCGAAGCCGCCTCAGCGCGAGCAGGATGACCAGGTCGGCACCGACGAAGAGGATGATGAGGCCCTGGATAATGGTCGCGAGCGACGACGCCAGGTCGGGCGGGAAGTACTCCGGGTCGAGGTTTCGTGAGGCAGTGCCGGTCTCGAGGGCGGCGAAGAGGAGCCCGGCGAGCGCGACTCCCACCGCCGTGTTCCGGCCCAAGAGGGCGACGGCGATGCCGATGAAGCCGATCTGGGAGCCCTGGATCTGCGTGATGTCGAGCCGGTACTGCCAGCCCAGCACGTCGAGCGCCCCGCCCAGCCCGGCGAAGAGACCCGCGATCGCCATCGCGAGGAAGTAGTTCCGGGCGACGCTGATTCCGCCGTAGCGCGCGGCCTCCGGGTTGAAGCCGACGGCGCGCACCTCGTACCCGAGCGTCGTCCGGTTGAGCGTGAGCGAGTACGCGACCAGCGCTCCGACGGCGACCAGGATCCCCGCATGGAGGCCCTGGAGCAGCGGATCTCCCCAGACGACGGGCAGCTTCGCCGCCTCGACGATGTCCTCCGACGAGGGAAGGGCCTCCGAGACGGGGGTCTGGAACGGCCCACCGACCCCGAACATGTACGACCCGACCCAGATGACGATCCAGTTCAGCATGATCGTCGAGATCACCTCGTGCGCGCCGACGGTGCCTTTCAGGAAGCCGGCGATGCCGGCGAGCATGGCGCCGGCGAGCATGGCGCCGGCGACGGCGAGGAGGATGAGCGGCAAGGCCGGAAGATCGACGTGCTTCGGCAGCTCGGTGGCGATGAGGACGGCGGCGATCGACCCGGCGAGGTACTGGCCCTGGCCGCCGATGTTGAAGAGCCCGCAGCGGAAGGCGAAGGCGACCGCGAGCCCGGTGAGGACGAGCGGTACCCAGAGGATCAGCGTCTGCTGGAGGTTGGCCGCCGCCACCGATTCGATCTCGTCCGTGTTCCAGGGGAACCAGACGCGTGCGTCGGTGAACGGGAGCCCGATGCTGTAGTTCCCGACCTCGAAGAACCACGAGAGGCCCGATCCCCGGAAGATCGCGCGGTACGTCTCCAGCGTGTCGGTGATGCTTCCCGTCGTGAGCAGGACGACGATCCCGCTGATCAGGAACGCGAGCACGACCGTCAGAAAAGGCGCGACGAGCCCACCAGCCTTCTGGAGGAGCCAGTAGCGCTCCGCGAAGCCGAGCTCGTCGGCCTCGGGCCCCCCGGTCTCGTCCGGCAGCTGCCGGACGTCGCTCACGCTGCCTCCTGGTTCGTCGCGCCGGTCATCGCAAGCCCGAGCTGCTCTTCCGACGTCGTGGGCGCGAACTCACCGACGATCGAGCCCTCGAACATGACGAGCACCCGATCCGAGAGCGACCGGATCTCGTCGAGCTCGAGTGATACGAGCAGCAGCGCGCGTCCTCCGTCCCGCTCTTCGATTAGCCTGCGATGGACGAACTCGATCGCACCGACGTCGAGCCCGCGCGTCGGCTGGGCCGCGATGAGGAGCTTCGGGTTGCGATCGATCTCGCGGGCGAGGATGACCTTCTGCTGGTTGCCGCCCGAGAGCTCACCGGCCTTCGTCTCGGGCGTTCCTCCACGAACGTCGAACTCGACGATCAGCCTGCGTGCGCGCTCGACGAGGCGGCTCGGGAACAGCCATCCGAATCGGGACGCAGGCGGCTTGCGATAGTCGTGGAGCGCGATGTTCTCGGCGATCGAGAAGTCGAGGACGAGCCCGCGCCGCTGCCGGTCCTGCGGGATGTGACCGAGCCCGACGTCGAAGTGCTCTCGAGCTCCGTCGGTCGTGAGGTCCTCGCCGGCGAGCCGAATCGAGCCGGCGTCGGCCTTCCGCAACCCCGCGATCGCGTCGATCAGCTCGGTCTGCCCATTGCCGTCGACGCCTGCGATACCGAGGATCTCGCCCTCACGCACCGTGAACGAGACGTCGCGCACCTTCTCGATCCCGCGGTCGTCGCGCACGTGGAGGTTCGACACCTCGAGGAGTGGAGCGCCTGGCTGAGCGGCACCCTTCTCGACCTCGAGCAGCACGTCACGCCCAACCATCAGGCGGGCGAGGCTCTCTTCGGTGGCGCCCGCAGTGGGCAGCGTCTCGACGACCTTTCCGCGCCGGAGAACGGTCACGCGATCGGCGATGTCGAGCACCTCGTTGAGCTTGTGGCTGATGAAGATGATCGACATGCCCTCAGCGACGAGCGACCGCAGAATCGTGAAGAGCTCGTTGGCCTCCTGCGGCGTGAGGACGGCGGTCGGCTCGTCGAGGATGAGGACGTCCGCGCGCCGGTAGAGCGCCTTCAGGATCTCGACTCGCTGCTGCTGGCCGACCGTGATGTCCTCGATGCGCGCGTCGGGGTCGACCGCCAGGCCGAACGTGCTGGCGATGTCGCGGACGCGCGCTCGTGCGGCTCCGTAGTCGAGGAGGATGCCCCGCTCCATCGGCTCGACGCCGAGCACGACGTTCTCAGCGACGGTCATGACCGGGATGAGCATGAAGTGCTGGTGCACCATCCCGATCCCGTGGTCGATCGCATCGCGCGGGGACACGAGCCGCAGCGGGGCACCGTCTATCCGGATCTCGCCCTCGTCCGGGTGGTAGAGCCCGTAGAGGACGTTCATGAGGGTCGTCTTGCCCGCCCCGTTCTCACCCAGGAGCGCGTGCACCTCACCGCGCTGCAGATCGAAGCTGACGCCGTCGTTGGCGAGGACCCCCGGGAAGCGCTTGGTGATTCCGGAGAGCTCGAGGACGGGAACGGTGGACGCCATTGGTGGCGGATTCTAGGGGGTGGAGCAGCGCCCCACCCCCTAGGCCATCCGTTCTAGAACTTGATCGTCGGCTTGACCTTGATCTTGCCCTGGCCGATCAGCTTGGCGATCGCGTTCGTCTTGGCGACGTCCGCCTTGTTCGCCTTCTTGTTGACGGAGCCGAGGCCGACGCCGTTGTTCTTCAGGCTGTACTTGTAATCCCCGCCCGTCTTCAGCTTGCCCGCTATCGCGAGCTTCGTGAGGTCGGAGACCGCGACGTCGACGCGCTTGAGCGCGCTCGTCAACATGTGCGAGCCGAGATAGAGCTGGTCGGCGTCGACGCCGATGCCCCAGATCTTTGCCTCCTTGGCCGCCGAGAGCGCACCGAGGCCGCAACCACCCGCGACCTGGAAGATGGCCCTCGTGCCCTGCTCGATCTGACCGAGCGCCGTCTCCTTGCACTTCGCCTGGTCGGAGAAGGTCGGGTCGTTCGCGTAGTTCGCGAGGACCTGGATCTGAGGATTCGCTCTCTTCGCGCCCTGGATGTACCCGCTGATGAACTTCACGATCGCGGGCACGTTGTTGGCCCCGACCGCGCTGATGATCTGCGGGCCGCCCTGCCTCTTGACGGTGAGAGCGGCGAGGTAGCCGACGAGGTAGCCGGCCTCGTGCTCGGCGAACACGATGCCGGTCGCGTTCTTCGGCTTCTTGCTGTACAGCGCGTACGCCTGATCCACGCCCGCGTACTGCAGGCTCGGGAATCGCGGCGCGACCGCGTTGACCGCGGTGTAGTTCAGGAACCCGACCGCGAAGATCAGGTCGTAGCCGGCCCTGCTGGCTGCCAGCATGTTCGGCACCCGTTGTGCCTCCGACTTCGTCACGTAGACGCGAGTGTCGATGCCGAGCTCCTTGCCGACCGCGATCCGACCGGTGTTCGCAAGCTGGTTGAACGAGCGGTCCTGGAGCTTCCCGATGTCGGTGACGATCGCCATCTTGAACTTCCGCTGCTCGGTGCTGGCCGTGCCTGCCGAGCTGATGATCAACGCGCTGAAGGCGACGAGCGCCACGATCACGCCGATGACGGATGTACGTACTCTCACGTGCCCTCCTTGGGATAGGCCTGCCGTCCATATGGACGATTGATCCAATCGCAAGTTGGGAACCTAACCAACCGTGGGAAGGCGCGCAGGCGCTGCGGGCGACTACGGAACCTGGTCGACGCTCAGACCGTGTGTAGATCGGCCTCGGAGACGAGCACGCGGCGGGGCTTCGAGCCCTCGTAGCCCGAGATGATCCCCCTCCGCTCGAGCATGTCGATGAGCCGTCCCGCCCTCGTATAGCCAACCCGGAGGCGGCGCTGGAGGAGCGAGACGGACGCCGTCTGCGTCTGGACGACGATCTCGATCGCCTTGTCGAGGAGCGGGTCCTCGTCCGGGTCGAAGTCGGCGTCGTCGTCCTCCCCGTCCTCGAACGCGGCCTCACGCGCCTCGAGGAGGGACTCGTCGAGGTCCTGGCCTCGCTGGGCGCGGCACTGCTCGACGACGAGCGCGATCTCCTCCTCCGTCACGTACGCGCCCTGGACGCGCTGCAGACGCGAGGTGCCGAGCGGCTTGAACAGCATGTCGCCCTGGCCGAGGAGGCTCTCGGCGCCGGCGGTGTCGAGGATGACGCGCGAGTCGGTCTGGCTCGAGACGGCGAAGGCGATCCGCGACGGGACGTTCGCCTTGATCATCCCCGTGATCACGTCCACGGAGGGCCGCTGCGTCGCCAGCACGAGGTGGATGCCGACCGCGCGCGACTTCTGCGCGAGGCGGATGACGCAGTCCTCGACCGCCTGCGGCGAGACCATCATCAGGTCGGCGAGCTCGTCGATGACGACGAGCAGGTACGGCAGCGGCGCTTCCCCGCGCGCGCGGAAGGCGCGGTTCGCCTCCGACAGGCTCCTCGCGCGCACGAAGGAGAGCCGCTCGTAGCGCCGCTCCATCTCGGCGACGACGTTCATGAGCACGGTCGCGGCCTCCTTCGGGCTCGAGACGACGGGCGTCAGCAGGTGCGGGATCGACTCGTAGTACCCGAGCTCGATCCGCTTCGGGTCGATGAGGATCATCCGCACGTCGTCCGGCGTCGCCCGCAGGAGGGTGGAGGTGATGATCGTGTTGATGCACCCGGACTTGCCCGAGCCGGTCGTGCCAGCGATGAGGAGGTGCGGCATGCGAGCGAGGTCGGTCCAGACGGCATTGCCCGAGATGTCCTTGCCGAGCCAGACCGCGAGCGGGCTCGCGCTGGCCGGGAGGTCGCCGAAGATGTCGCCGAGCGTGACGAGCCGCGGCGAGAGGTTCGGCACCTCGACGCCGACCGCCTGCTTGCCGGGGATCGGCGCGAGGATGCGGATCTCCGTGGTCGCGAGCGCGTAGGAGAGGTCGTCCTTCAGGCCGGCGACCTTCGACACCTTCGTGCCCGGCGCGAGCTGGAGCTCGTAGCGCGTCACGCGCGGGCCCGAGATCTGGCCGACGA
>CAZODN010000129.1:0-6522 GCA_964578545.1 uncultured Gaiellales bacterium | reverse complement strand
TCCACGAGAGCGTGAGGCCGGTCTGGGTGACATTGGAGGCGGCGAGGCCCGTCGGGGTCGACGGAGGCGTCGTGTCCGGACAGGAGGTGGTCGACACGAGCGTCGTTACCTTCTGCGAGCGGTTGCCCGCAGCGTCGTACGCGTCCACGGCGAGGGTGTAGCTCGTGTTGCAGGTGAGGCCAGAGATGATCCCCGTCGTGGTACCGCTCGTGCCCACGAGCGTCGTTCCACGGTAGAGCCCGTAGCCGACCACCGCGACGTTGTCGTTCGAGGCCGACCAGGAGAGCGCGATGCTCGTCGCGGTCCGCGACGTGGAGACGAGGCTCGAGGGAGCAGTAGGCGGCTGCGTGTCCGGGCATGCCGCGGTCGACCCGACGAGGGACGCTCGCGTCGAACGGTTGCCCGCTGCGTCGTAGGCGTCCACCTCGAACGTGTACGACGTGCCGCACGTGAGGCTCGAGACAGTTGCGCTCGTCTGCGTGGTGGTCGAGTTGGCGGATCCGTTCACGTAGGTGCGGTAGCCGGCGACACCAATGTTGTCGGTCGAGGCGCTCCAGGAAAGCGTGATGCTCGACGTGCCCGCCGAAGACAGCGACAGGTTCGCGGGCTGCGTCGGCGGCGACGTGTCAGAAGGCGGCGGAGGCGCAGAGCACGCCGACGTCGATGCCACGACCTGTGCGGCGGGTGACGAGTTGCCCGCGGCATCCTTCGCCGCGACCGAGAACGTGTACGCCGTTCCGCACGCGAGCCCCGTCTGGGAGGACGAGGTGGTGCTGACGGTC
Source organism: uncultured Gaiellales bacterium (assembly GCA_964578545.1). Classification (GTDB taxonomy): domain Bacteria; phylum Actinomycetota; class Thermoleophilia; order Gaiellales; family Gaiellaceae; genus GMQP-bins7. The sequence continues at coordinate 5,740 of CAZODN010000129.1, read as the reverse complement.
GCCACCTTCACTCCGTTGCGGCTGACGTCGTAACCGGTGACTCCCACGTTGTCGGTCGATGCAGTCCAGTTGAGCGTCAGGCCTGACTGGGACACGTTGGAGACGGTCAGCCCCCCGGGCGCCGTGGGCGGAGTCGAGTCCGTGGTGGGCGGCGGTGGGCAGGCGTCTGTCCCGGCCGAGATCGACGTTGCCTGGGAGCGGTTGCCCGCAGCGTCGTACGCATCGACCGAGACGGTGTAGGTCGTGCTGCAGGCGAGACCTCCGAGCGTGGCGGCTGGCTGGGACACGGTGGTCGCGGGGGCTCCGTTCAGCGAGACTCGATAGCCGGAAACGCCGACGTCGTCGCTGGAGGGAGCCCACGCCACCGAGATGCTGTCCTGCGAACGCGACGTGACAGCCAGGTTGGTCGGCTGGCTCGGAGGCTGCCCGTCCGAGCACGACGCCGTCCGGACGAAGGTCGTCGCGATGGCGGAGCGATTCCCCGCCGCGTCCACTGCGTCGACCCCGTAGGAGTAGGTGGATCCGCACGAGAGCCCGCTCAGCGTGACGTTCGGCTCCGAGGTGGACGCGAGCCGCACGCTCTCGCGGTAGACCGAGTAGCCGACGACCCCGACGTCGTCGGACGAGGGGCTCCAGGCGAGAACGACGCCCGTCTGCGTCGTCGCGCTCTGCACGAAGCCCGTCGGAGCCGCCGGTGGTTGCACGTCCGGGCACGCCGCGGTGGCCACGGTCGTCCAGACCTTCGCCGACCTGTTCCCGGACTTGTCAAAGGACGCAACGGAAACGGCGCTGCTCTGACCGCACCCGAGGCCCTGCACGACGTACGAGGTCCCCGTGACCGTCGCGCGCCCCGTGTCGCCGTAGACGTAGTAGCCGGCGACCGCGACGTTGTCCTGAGCAGGATCCCAGGCAAGCGAGACACGTACAGGCGTCGCACCGGTGACGTGCGGGTTTCCGGGAGGAGTCGGCGCAACGCGGTCAACTCGCGCGGAGGACGCGCCGCCCGCCGGGCCCGCGACGGAGACGACGAGGACCGAGAGCAGGGAAGCGGCGGCAAGTACCGTGCGCTTGGCGGCGGCAGCGGACACAGCCCCCGTGTTCTCGGCTCACCGACCTCCTGGCCTATACCCCCGATCGGGGTAGGCGACTCGTTCGGCCAGGGCTCGTTGGCTCAACCGAGCCGTTCGATTCCCTCGGAGAAGTGATGCCCACCCGTACGGGCGGGTCTGCCGGGCGAGGGATCAGCGCGTCGGGATCGAGAGCGACGCCTGTACCAGAGCGCGGCTCGCGCGCCGGCCGGAGACGATCGGCCATACGTACCAGCGGTACTCACCGGGTCGTAGGACTCGGGCTGCGCCGGCGTATCGCCAGCTCTTGGGCACCGCGATCTGGGGCCGCGTCGTCTCGGCAACGAAGATCCGGGTCGGTCCCTCGAAGATCTCGACGCGATACCGGGACGCACCCGCGGCGGGTGCCCAGGCGAAGCGGCGCACCTGCAACTCCGCATCAGCGGGAGACGCGGGGCCGGGGACGGGCTGCTCGGAAGGGGCGCTCAGCTCCGTGCGCGACTCCGCCGAAGCCGGGCTCTCCCCGACCTCCACTCTGACGTCGAGGAGGAGCAGCACAACGACGATCGCCGCGGCGGCTCCCACGGGCAGTCGCCAGGCGCGAGCCCGATCGAGCATCCGCCGGCGCCCACGAACCGGCGGAGCGGCAGGCTCGACAGGAAGACCGTCTCTGGGGTTCAGGCTTCTTCTCTCGGCTGGCCGGTGAAGCGGCTCGACCGCTCGATCGGGGAGACGAAGCCGCTCGCTCGCGGCGAGCACCGGATCGACGAGCACCAGCTCGGGGCTGACCGCCTCCGAGACGTGGAGGGCTGCGGGAGGAAGCGTTCGCATCGACGAGTTGTTCATCGGTCGCCAGCCGGATTCGCTGGAACTCCAGGGATGCCTGCGCGTCCGCCTGTCCGAAACGGACGGCTAGGCTCTCCGCGTGCTGAGCCCGGCGGTCGAGAACCTCGTCACCCAGCTGACGAAGCTCCCCGGGATCGGGCGCCGGACCGCGCAGCGCCTGGCGTTCCACCTCCTCTCTGCTCGCCCCGAGGATGCGCTCGAGCTCGCGCGCGCGATCGAGGACGTGAAGGCCCGCGTCCGGTTCTGCCAGGCGTGCGGGAACCTGACCGAAGAGGACCTCTGCGCCGTCTGCTCCGATCCTCGCCGCGACCGGACGGTCATCTGCGTCGTCGAACAGCCGGTTGACGTCGTCTCGCTCGAGCGGACGGGCGAGTACCGTGGGCTCTACCACGTGCTCGGCGGGGCGTTGTCGCCGCTCGACGGCGTCGAGCCGGCGGATCTGCGACTGGACGAGCTCTTGAGTCGGGTCGACCGCGACGGCATCGCAGAGGTCGTGCTCGCCACGAACCCGACAATGACGGGTGAGGCGACCGCCGCGTACATCGCCGATCGCCTGCGCGGCAGGGTGCAGGTGACGAGGCTCGCGAGCGGGCTTCCCGTCGGCGGCGACCTCGAGTACGCCGACGAGGTGACGCTCGGACGAGCTCTCGCCGGCCGGCGCGAGATGTAGCTCGAGCTTTCTCGCAATTTGCGACCTTCTCGACGGAGCGCCCCTTGCATCTCATCGGCGGGCGTCGTAGATTGCGCCCACTGAACCGGCGGGCCTTCGGGTCAGCCGGTTCAGTGTCTTTCTGAGCATCTCTCGCACGGAGCAGGCAGTCGCTCCCCCGCGCCGTACACTTCTCCGATGCTCCCCGCGACGACCGACCCCGAGCTGCGCATCGGCGTCGTCGGCGCGACGGGAGCCGTCGGGCGCGTAACGCTCCAGCTCCTGCTCGATCGCGGCTACGCGAACATCCGCACGTTCGCCTCGTGGCGCTCGGCCGGCGGGAGGCTCGGGGACTTCGAGGTCGAGGAGGCGACGCCGGTCGCCCTCGGGGCGGGCGACCTCGACCTCTGCCTCTTCTCGGTGGGAACGACGCTGAGCCGTGAGCTCGTGCCCGTCGCTGCGGCCGCGGGCGCGATCTGCATCGACAAGTCGTCGGCGTTCCGGCTCCAGGAGGACGTGCCGCTCGTCGTGCCCGAGGTGAACGGCGATCGCGCCTTCGGGCACACGGGGATCATCGCGAACCCGAACTGCTGCACGATCCCGCTCACGATGGCGCTCGCGCCTCTCCACGACGCTGCGGGACTGCGGAGCGTTCGCGTTGCGACGTACCAGTCCGTCTCGGGGGCGGGCGCGGAGGCGATCGAGGACCTGCGCGGCGAGTCGGCGGACGACCACGTCCTCCGAATGGACTGGATCTTCGACGGGGTGGAGTTCGACGAGGAGACGAAGATCCGCGACGAGACACGCAAGATCCTCGAGCTGCCAGAGCTCCCGGTGACCGCGACGTGCGTCCGCGTGCCGACGGTCGTCGGCCACGCGGAGGCAATCTGGATCGAGACGGTGGAGCCGCTCGCTCCCGAGAAAGCGGAGCAGATCCTCGCTCGGGCACCCGGGCTTCGCCTCGAGCAAGTCCCCTCCCACGGGCACGCGCTGGGCATCGACGAGGTGATCGTGGGCCGCGTTCGAGCGGACCACTCGGCGGACAACGGGCTCGCGCTCTTCCTCGTCTCGGACAACCTTCGGAAGGGCGCCGCGCTCAACGCGATCCAGATCGCCGAGATCCTCGTCGGCGCCGCGACGCCTCATTCCTACGACCCCCGCTAACCCCCTGGAGGCGCAGGCGCCGGCGCCGGCTTGAACGCCTCTCGGACGACGCTCAGCACCTTCTCCCGCGTGCCCTCCTCCACGGGCTGGACGCCGCCGAGATCGAGCCGCGCGAGCTCGATGCGGCCGGATGTACGCAGCGTGCGGAAGCCGAAGTCGGCGAGGAAGTCGTGCGGGAAGACCGTGCGATGGACGAGGAAGCGGTCGGCTGGGGTCGCGCCCTCCCGGTAGCGGTATGAGAACGCCTCGAGCGCGTGGGCGCCCTGGTCACGCGCCTCGCCGATCGCCGCGAGGAAGAGCGACTGCTCGACCCACGGCTGCGAATCCGTGAGCAGGTACGCGCAGGTGACGAGGACGGCGTCCGCGGACGGCGGGCCGGCCGGCAGGTCCGCTGCACGCGGGAAGAGATGAGCAGGCCCGTACTGCATCGAGCCGAGCACGCGGCCGTCGTCGTCGCGGTAGATCGTCCCCCACGCCCCCCACTCCTCCTCGACGCGCTCGATCCACTTGTCCTTGTCCGGCTCGCGGTTCCCGCGCGTCTGCCACCAGACGCACGACCGGCACACGGCGGGGGCGGTCTCGAGCGTCGCGCCTGTGAGCCCGGCCAGCCGCGACGTCATCGCTGCGCGGGCGGAGCGGTGACCCGCTCGACGACGACCTCGACGGTCCCGACGCGCTTGCCCGTCATGCGCTCGACGTACTCGCGGACACGGTGCTGGACGGCCGCGCCGACCTCTCGGGCGCTGCGGCCCCACTCGAGGTCGACGTGCACCGTCAGGGCGAGGGCGCCGTCGGCGTCGACGATCTCGACCGGCCTGCCGCGGTGCAGCGCGCTCTCCGCGAGCCCGGCGACGCCCGTGACCTCCTTCGCGGCATCGCCGGCGTAGCGCGCGATGACGTCCGGCGAGATACGGGGCTCGCTCTCCATCAGCGCGATCGTACAAGCAGCTCGGTGACCTCCGGCCGCGCGAAGAACCGAAACGGGACGAACGTCGTCCCGAGCCCGGGCGAGATGTGGAGTGCCATCGGCCCGTAGCGGAAGATGCCCTCGACCTGGCGGGCGCCGAGGTGCGCAAGCCGCATCTTCCCGCCCGGGAAGGGGACGACGATCTGCCCGGCGTGGAGGTGCCCCGCGAGGGCGAGGTGGAAGGCGGGAGGGATCCGCCGCGCGATGCCCGGGAAGTGACACAGGAGGATCCTGAGGTCGGTTGACTCGTCAGTCATCGTGTCTGGCCGGGCTTTGCGTGCCGCATACGTGCGTGGATCGACGCCGATCAGCTGCACGCGGTGCCCTCTCAGAGAGACGTCGATCGACTCGTCAGTCAGCAGGGTCACGCCTTCGACCGCAGACAGCTCCTCCGGCTCGACCCGCTGCGAGAACGGATCGCGGCTCGAGGCGAGGTCGTGGTTCCCGAGGACGACGAAGCAGCCGTCGAGCTTCCGGAGGAGCTCCTCGAGGAGGGGCAGCCCGCTACGGCGCGAGACGAGGTCGCCCGTGATGCAGACGAGGTCGGGCTTCCGCTCGACGACCCACTCGACGGCCTGCTCGACCGCGATCCGCCCCCGGGAGGGGACGCCGAGATGAAAGTCCGAGAGGTGCGCGATCCGGAGCCCGTCGAGCCCGGGAGGGACGCCGTCGAGCTCGACCTCGAGCACCCGCCGTCTGAGCCAGCCGGCTTCGAACCATCCCCACGCGAGCAGTGACACGGCGAGCACGAGGAGGACGCCGACGAGCCAGATCACCGGCTCAGCCCTCACGGACCGTGCGCAAGTTACAAGTTGTCACAAGCACATGATGCGGGACTCGCGCTCGGAACCGACGACGGTGAGACGCGCTTCTCCCTGCACCTCGGGCGACCTCGACCGTCACGAGAGCGTCACAAGTGACAAGTTGCAACGTGCAGCGGCCACGCCGCGGCGCGGCGCGGGCTCCCCGACCCGTGCTTCCTCAGATCGCGTTCTTCTCGGTCACGGGGGCGACCGAGACGACGTGGCGCTTGAACTTGAGCTCCGA
>CAZODN010000128.1:1593-6542 GCA_964578545.1 uncultured Gaiellales bacterium | reverse complement strand
CAGCCGTGCGCCCTCGCGCTCCCGACGGCTCGCCGAGCGCGCCAACCTCGGCGCCGTCCTGCTCGCGGCGTCGTTCCCGTTCCTCTTCCTGCACGAGCGGTACCAGCCCGAGCTCGGCGCCGGCTTCGGATCGACGACCGTGGACGTCCGGCTCTCCGACGTCGCCCTGCTGGTCGTCCTCGCCGCCGCCGCGGTCGCCTGGTCGCGAGGGGGTGGCGCCAGAATCCGTGCGGCCCGGAGCCTCTGGATCGCCGGGATCGCGCTCCTCGGGTGGCTCGCCTTCCAGGCCTTCCGGCCGGTGTCGCTCGACGACCCCGACTTCGCGGATCACCTCGTGAGCTACCTGAAGCTGGTGGAGTACGCACTCCTCGCCCTGGCCGTCCCGCTCCTCGTGCGGAGGGAGCGCGACCTCACGATCGCGGTCGGCGCTCTCGTCCTCTGGGCCGGCGTCGCAGTAGCGGTCGCACTCGCACAGTTCTTCGGGGCCGACGTCTTCGACGCGTGGAACCCCGGCTGGAGGCAGCCCTCCTTCCTCGGCCACCACGACCTGGCCGCGCTGTCGGCTCTGGCGTTGGCCCTGGCGGCCGCCGGCATCCTGGCGCGCCGGGCACGGATCCCCTCGGCTGCGCTCTTCCCCTTGGCTCTCGTCGCCGGGGGCCTCGGGCTCATCCTCGCCGGATCGGTTGCCGCAGCCGGAGGCCTCGCCGCGGGCGCGCTCGTGGCCTGGCTGGCCTCACGAGGCCGCTTCACGCCGTCGCTCCGACGGACCGTCGCGCTCGCCGCGGTCGTCGCCATCGTCGGCGGGGGCGTGACCGCCGTTCGGGGAGACGCGCTCGAGGACTTCCTGCGATTCCTCGGAATCCACGGTGACGAGACGGCGCAGGGGGTCGAGTCGTACTCGCAGCGCACCGTTCTCGCTTACATCGGCCTGCGGATCTTCGCCGACCACCCGGTGGCCGGCGTCGGCTGGCAGCGCTCCGCCTCGCCCGAGGTGTTCGAGCCGTACGTCCCGGACGCGCGCGAGCGCTTCCCCGACGTCGTCGAGCTCGCGTTCCCCGCGGAAGGGCGCGAGTGGGGCGTCCAGAACCTCTACGTCCAGATGCTCGCGGACGCCGGCGTGATCGGGCTCGCCCTGCTCCTCCTCGTGGGAGCGGCCGGCCTTGTGCTGGCCTGGCGCGCGGCCGCCCGGGCGCCGACGCTGTGGGCGACCGGTGCCGGGCTCCTCGTCATCTGCGCGCTGCTCACGCTCGCCGGCGAGTGGGCCTCGCTCGGGATCGTGGCCGGCATCCCGCTCCAGGCGGCGACGAGCCTGCTGCTCGGCCTGGCAGCGGCAGGCGCCGCAGCCGCGGCGGAGGCGCGAGATGGCTGACCCGCGCCTCGACCCGCCGCGCTCGATGCCGACGTACGCCGTGCGGGCGCCGCTCGTCCGCTGGCTGCGCGAGCAGGCGCTCGACGCGCGCGCGGTGCTCGGCAGGTACCGCGTCCTCGACGTCGGCTGCGGCGCGAAGCCGTACGAGCCGCTCTTCGCCCCGTACGCCGACTCCTACGTGGGCGTCGACCCCGTGGACAACCCGCGAGCCGAGCTGAAGGGCTCCGTCGAGGACCTCCCCGTCGAGGACGCGAGCTTCGACATCGTCCTCTGCAACCAGGTCCTCGAGCACTGCGACGACCCGGCGCGGGCCGTCTCGGAGCTCCGGCGCGTCACCGCCCCGGGGGGCCGCGTGCTGGCCTCCACGCACGGGGTCATGGCGTACCACCCCTCGCCCACGGACTACTGGCGCTGGACGCACGCGGGCCTCGAGAAGCTGTTCGCGGACAACGGCTCCTGGGCGTCGGTTAGGGTGACCCCGGCCTCGGGCACGACGGCCTGCCTCGGGATGCTTCTCTCCATGTACCTCGACCTCGCCCTCCGCCGCGCACACGTGGGTGCGCTCGCCAGGCCGCTCGTCGCCGGCATCAACACGCTCGCGGGCGCCGTCGACGGCCGCTCGGCGCAGCTGCGGGAGCCCGGCCCCGGCGCGCTCTTCGCGAACTTCCACGTCGTCGCGGAGGTGCCGCGATGAAGGCGCTCGTCACGGGCGGCGGCGGGTTCATCGGCTCCAACCTCGTCCGCGCGCTCCTCGCGCGCGGCGACGAGGTCCGCGTCCTCGACAACTTCGCCACCGGGAGCCGCGCGAACCTCGCGGGGCTCGAGCACGACGTCGACCTCGTCGAGGGCGACCTCCGCTCGTACGAGCGCGTCCACGCGGCCGTCCGCGGCGTCGAGGTGGTCTTCCACCAGGGCGCGCTCCCGTCGGTGCCGAGGTCGGTGCAGGATCCGCTGACGACGACCGCCGTCAACGTGGAGGGGACGCTGAACGTCCTCCTCGCGGCCCGCGACGAGGGCGTGCGCAGGATCGTCAACGCGTCGTCCTCCTCCGTCTACGGGAACGGAGGGGCGCTGCCGAGGGTCGAGACGCAGGCGCCCGACCCGATCTCGCCCTACGCGGTCGCGAAGCTCGCCGCCGAGCGCTTCTGCACGAGCTTCAGCCGCGTGTACGGGATGGAGATCGTGTCGCTCCGCTACTTCAACGTCTTCGGCCCGCGACAGGACCCGACCTCCCAGTACGCGGCCGTCGTCCCGCGCTTCATCCACGCGGTCGCGCATGGGGAGCCGGTCACGATCCACGGTGACGGCGAGCAGTCGCGCGACTTCACGTACGTGGACAACGTCGTCCGCGCCAACCTCCTCTCAGCCGACGTCGAGCGGGCGACGGGCGAGATCCTCAACGTCGCGACCGGCCGCTCGTTCACCGTGAACGCGCTCGCCGACGCGATCGGCGAGCTCGCCGGACGGCCGGTCGAGAAGCGCTACGAGTCCGACCGCGAGGCCGATGTGCGCGCCTCGTGGGCGGACCTGAGCGAGGCGAAGCGCGTGCTCGGGTACGAGCCGCTCGTCTCCTTCGAGGACGGGCTCTTGAGGACAGCCGAGCACCTGCTCGGCGGAAAGGAGCGATGATGGGTCACAGCTTCGGCTCGCTGGACGAGATCGGCGAGGGATACGGCTTCCGCAAGGTGCGCCGCGCGCTCGGCGTCACCGCCTTCGGCGTGAACGCGATCGTGTACCCGCCCGGGTACGAGGGCTTCCACCACTTCCACGACACCCAGGACGAGCTCTACTTCGTCCACTCGGGCAGGGCGCGCTTCGAGGTGAACGGCGAGACGCGCGAGCTCGAGGCGGGAGGGCTCTGCCATGTCGAGTCGACCACGCCCCGCAAGGTGTCGAACGCGAGCGACACCGACGACCTCGTGCTGCTCGTGGTCGGCGGCAAGGGCGGCTACGTCGAGCGCGACGGCCACATGGTGGACGAGGCGGACATCGAGCGCCGCGCCGCCTTCGGGAGCGGCGAGGCTACGGCCTGACCGCGCTGAACACGAGGTCGCGCGCGAAGAGCCGCGCGTGCAGCCGGCGGTAGCGCCCGCCGACGTAGCGAAGCTCGACGCCCTCGAACCCGGCCAGCAGGGCCTGAAGCGCGCCGGGCGAGAACATGCGCAGGTGCGTCGGGTCGTCCTCGGGCGGGCGCCCGAGGAGGAAGCGGAGCCTGCTCTGGACGCGGAACGCGTTGGGCACCGAGCCGACGAACACGCCCCTTGGGCGGAGGACGCGCCTGATCTCGGCGACGAGCGCGTCCGGGAACCGAAGGTGCTCGAGCAGCTCTCCCGCCACGACCGCGTCGAAGCTCCCGTCCTCGAAGGGCAGCGGCTCCTCGACGTTTGCCAGCACGGGCTCGATCCCGAGCGCTGCCGCCTTCTCGAGCGCCGCGGCGTCGACGTCGAGCCCGACCACCTCGTTGCCGTCCAGGAAGTGCCGTGTGAGCGCGCCCGACCGGCACCCGAGGTCGAGCACGCGCCTTCCACGCCCGATCGCCGCTGCGAACAGCGGGATCCGCTCGGGGACGAAGACGAAGTCGCCCTCATCGCGCCGCTCGCGGTGGTGCTCCTCGTACCGCTCTCCGAGAGAGCTCACGCGGAGCCGGCGACGGCCTCGTGCCCGAGCGACTCGATCGTCTTGCGGAGGCCCTCCTCGAGCGAGATCTCCGGCTGCCACCCGAGGATCTGCCTCGCCCGCGCGATGTCCGGCTGGCGCACCTGTGGATCGTCCACGGGAAGGGCCTCGAAGACGATCTCGCTCGCCGAGCCCGTGAGCCGGATGATCGTCTCGGCGAGCTCGAGGAGCGTCTTCTCGTCGGGATTCCCGAGATTGACCGGCAGATGCTCCCGCGACTCCGCGAGGAGGACGATCCCGCGGATGAGGTCGTCCACGTAGCAGAAGCTGCGGGTCTGGGAGCCGTCGCCGAAGACCGTGACGGGCTTCCCCTCGAGCGCCTGGCGGAGAAAGGTGGGGATGGCGCGCCCGTCGTAGGCCCGCATCCGCGGCCCGTAGGTGTTGAAGATGCGGACGATCCCCGTGTCCACGCCCTGCTGGCGGTGGTAGGCCATCGTGAGCGCCTCCGCGTACCGCTTCGCCTCGTCGTAGACGCCCCGTGGGCCGATCGGGTTCACGTTCCCCCAGTACGTCTCCGGCTGCGGGTGCACCTCCGGGTCGCCGTACACCTCGCTCGTCGAGGCGAGGAGGAACCGCGCGCGCTTCCACTTGGCGAGCCCGAGCGCGTGGTGCGTGCCGTACGAACCGGTCTTCAGCGAGTGGAGCGGCATGCGCAGGTAGTCGATCGGGCTCGCGAGCGCGGCGAGGTGGTAGACGAAGTCCACCGGCTCGTCCACGCTCATCTGCTCGACGACGTCGTGGTTGACGAACACGAACGCGTCGTCGCGGAGGTGGGCGACGTTCTCGAGCGTCGAGACGACGAGGTTGTCCACGCAGATGACGCGGTGGCCGCGCTCGAGCAGCGCCTCGCAGAGGTGCGAGCCGAGGAAGCCGGTGCCGCCGGTGACGAGGGAGGTGGGCACGG
>CAZODN010000128.1:0-1493 GCA_964578545.1 uncultured Gaiellales bacterium | reverse complement strand
AGGTCCTTGTTCGCCTCCATGTCGAACCACATCGCGAAGAGCGTCATCTGGAGGCCGGCGATGAGGAGGACGGCGACGAGGACGATCGTCGGCGTCGTGATCTCGTTCCCGAGGATCCGCAGCACGAACTCCACGAGGCCGAGGGCGAGGCCGGCGAGCGTCATCACGACCCCGAACGAGTAGAAGAACACGAGGGGGTGGAAGTCGCGAATGACGTACTTCTGCCCCATCCGCCACCAGAAGGCCTTGAACAGGAGCCACGAGATCCGCGGCACGACCGAGCGCAACCGGATCCCGGAGCGCTCCCCCACCCCGTAGATCGGCCGCGACGGGACGTCGCGGACACGCGCGTTCTGCACGTTCAGATGGACGAGCACGTCGTTGGGGAACCCGTACCTGGGGTAGAGGCGCGCGAGGTCGAGCTTCCGCAGCGCCTCGAGCGAGATCGCCGTGTACCCGGCCTGCGAGTCGGCGACGTGCCAGTAGCCGGACGCGATCTTCGTGAGCAGCGAGAGAACGGCGTTCCCCAGGTACCGCGTCCTCGGGATCACGTTCCACGCCTCGCCCGAGAAGAGGCGGTTCGCCTTCGCGTACTCGACCTCTCCGCGCGCCACCGGCGCGACGAGCTCCTCGAGCTCGGCCGGATCCATCTGGTTGTCCGCCGCCATCACGCACGTCACGTCGATCCCCTCCTCGAGCGCCCGCGCGTAGCCGGTCGCGATCGCGGCGCCCACCCCCCGGTTCCGCCCGTGGCGGAGGAGCTGGACCCTGGGATCGCCCACCTCGTCCACCCGCGCCGCGGTGGCGTCGCGTGAAGCGTCGTCGACGACGAAGACCCGGTCGACGAAGCCGGGAATCCCGCGGATGGTCTCGCCGACGAGCTCCTCCTCGTCGAACGCGGGCACGACGACCGCCACCCGCTTGCCGGCGAACATCAGGACCCGGCGGCTGCGCTCTCGCGCCTGTTCGCGAGCGACCCGGCGACGAGCGCTGCGATGGCGCCGAGCAGCAACCCCACGAGCGCGCCGACGACGAGCGACGTCCGGCTCGAGCGCGCCGTCGTCTTGCTCGCCGCCGCCTTCTCGACGACGCTGCTCGACTCGACGTTCTCGGCGAGGTTGAGGAGCTGCCGTGCCTCCGAGAGATCGTCCTGGATGGCGGCACGACGGGCATCCGCGGTCGTGATCACCGAGTTCAGGTTGGCCGTGACGAGCAGCCGCTGGTCGAGCGGGAGCGTCCGGTCGGCGAGGATCGCGTCCTGCTGCTCCTGGGCCGATGCGATGCGCTCGTTCACTGCCTCGAGCTGGGCCGCGCTCGACGCGACCTGCTGCTCGAGCAGGTTCGTCTTCTGGGCGACGTACACGGACACGCGCTCGACGACGCGGGCCGCGAGCGCGTCCGCGGCCTCCTCGACCCGCGCCTTGCCTGAGCCCTTCACTGCGATCTCCATGAGCGGGTTGATGCCGCGCGCCTGCCCGGCGGTCACGAGCTCA
>CAZODN010000127.1:0-6620 GCA_964578545.1 uncultured Gaiellales bacterium | reverse complement strand
CGTGCGAGAACATCGACGTCTCGCCGAGGAACGGCTCCATCACCCGGTCGGTCGCGATGACCGCGCCGATCGCGCCGTACGAGGACGAGAGCCCCTTTGCGGACGTGATGAGGTCCGGCCGGATGTCGTAGCGCTCGGAGCCGAACCAGTAGCCGAGCCGGCCGAACCCGGTGATCACCTCGTCGGCCGAGAGCAGCACGTCGTAGCGGTCGCAGATCTCCCGCACGCCCTGCCAGTAGCCCGCGGGCGGGGTGAAGCAGCCCCCGGCGTTCTGTACCGGCTCCATGTGCACGAGGCAGACCGTCTCCGGCCCCATCGCGACGATCGCGCGCTCGAGCTCGTCGAGCAGGAAGGCCGTGAACTCCTCCTCGGTCTCCTCGGGCGGGCGGTGGTAGCGGTTCGTGTTCGAGACGTGGCGGACCTCGGGGAGGAGCGGCTCGAACGGCGTGCGGATCGCCGGGATCCCGTTGATCGAGAGCGCGCCGAGCGTCGTCCCGTGGTAGGCGATGTGCCGCGCGACCGCCTTGTACTTGTTGGCGGGAGCGCCCATCGCCGCGACGAGCTCATCGTGTCTCGTCTCCGGCTCGGAGAGGGCGGTCGCGACGGTCTTCGCCCCGCGCGCCCGGAAGTACTGTCGCGCGAGCTTCCAGGCCGACTCGACCGCCTCCGAGCCGCCCGAGCAGAAGAAGACGCGGTTGAGGTCGCCCGGCGCGAGCGACGCGACCTCGGCCGCGAGCTCGATCGCGCGCGGGTGCGCGTACGACCAGTTCGTGTAGAAGGGCAGCTCGCGCATCTGCTCGAGCGCGACCTGGCCGATCTCCTCGCCGAACGAGTAGCCGATGTTCACGGAGAAGAGCCCCGCGAGCGCGTCGAGGTAGCGCTTCCCGTTCGCGTCCTCGAGGTAGCACCCCTCGCCGCGGACGATGATCGGGACGTCTTGCGTCTCGAACCCACCCATGCGGGTGAAGTGCATCCAGAGGTGCTCCTTGGCGGCGCGCTGCAGGTCGATGGTCTCCGCGGTGCTCATGCGACTCCTTGTCGTGCTCGTTTGGCGGATCGGTACTGCCAGAGGACGTTACCGAGGGCGATGGCCATCGCCACGATGAAGATCGCGCTCGCGACGACGTTCACCTGGGGCGGCACGGAGACCCGTGCGATCCCCCACACGAAGACGGGGAACGTCTGCTCGCCGCCGGCGTTGAAGTAGGTGATCACGAAGTCGTCGATGGAGAGCGCGAAGCCGAGCAGCGCGGCGGCGAGGATCGCCGGCGCGAGCAACGGCAGTGTGACCTTGCGGAACGTCACCCACTCGTTCGCGCCGAGGTCCATCGCCGCCTCCTCGAGGTGGCGGTCGAACCCGATCAGGCGCGCTTTCACGGTCACGACGATGAAGCTGACGATGAACATCACGTGCGCGATGAAGATCGTCCAGAAGCCGAGCTGGAAGACGGCCGTCGTGTTGAGGAAGAGCGTCAGCAGCGAGGCGCCGAGGACGATCTCCGGCGTGGACATGGGCAGGAAGACGAGGAGGTTGGTGGCGCCCCGGCCGCGGAACGAGTAGCGGACGATCCCCATCGCCATGAGCGTGCCGAGCACCGTCGCCACGAGCGTGGCGAGCGCGGCGATCTCGAGCGACGTCTCCACCGAGTGCCGGAGCCCGAGGACGGCGTCCCAGTGCACCCAGTTGTCAAAGGTGAACTCGTTCCAGACGTAGTTGAAGCGCCCGGCGGGCTTGTTGAAGGAGAACATGATCACGACGGCGATCGGCAGCATGAGGTAGACGACCGCGAGGATCGCGTACGCCGTCAGCCAGTGTCTCCTGACGAAGCGCATCAGCCCGTGAGCTTCTCCGAGCCGACGGCCCGTGCGTACACGAGGAGCGCCACGAGGATGAGCGCCATGAGGACGAACGAGAGCGAGGCCGCTGTCGGGTAGTCGAGGGACTCGAGGAACTTCGCCTGGATGACGTTCCCGATCATCTGCTGCTTCGGCGTGCCGAGGAGCTCGGCGTTGATGAAGTCGCCGGCGGCGGGGATGAAGGTGAGGAGCGTGCCGGCGACGATGCCGGGAGCGGAGAGCGGCAGCGTCACGCGCAGGAACGCCTGCGTGGGGCTGGCGTAGAGGTCCTTCGCCGCCTCGAGCAGCCGGGGGTCGATCTGCTCGAGCGAGACGTAGAGCGGCAGCGCCATGAAGGGCAGGAAGTTGTAGGTGATCCCCGCGACCACCGCGAGCGTCGTGAAGAGGAGGCCCTCGCTCTCGCCGAGCAGGTGCAGCCACCGCAGCAGACCGACCACGGGGCCTTCGTCCGCGAGGATGTTCAGCCACGCGAGCGTCCGGATCAGGTAGCTGACGAAGAACGGCGCGACGATCGCGAGCAGGAAGAGGTTGCGCCACGGCCCGGAGCGAAAGGCGATCCAGTACACGAGGGGGTACGCGATGAGGAGCGCCGCCGTTGTGGCGATGCCCGCGTAGAGGAACGACCGGAGGAACTGCTCGCGGTAGTCGGAGAGCCCGTCCCAGAAGTTCGACACCTCCCACGTGAACTCGAAGTTCGGGAACGTGCCGGACTGGAGCGACTGGTACGCGAGGAAGCAGAGCGGGACGACGAAGAAGAGTCCGAGCCACGCGAGACCAGGAGCGAGCAGGAGGTAGGGAGTCAGCCGCGGATGGCGATGGAAGAAGCCGCTCATGGACCGCCGGTGTCAGACACCGAATCGTGTCAAGGGCCAAGTGCGCCGAGTCAGTGCCAAGCTCTCCACAGGCCGAGCCCAGCCGAGATCACGCTCCGGGCCGGCGACCATGTCCGCAATGGACGACTGCCCCGGCCGAGGGGCGGGATGCGGTGTCTGACACCGGGGTTCGCGCCGGGGCTGCACTACTGGCCGAGGACTCCCTGCCAGATCGTCACGTACTCGTCGTTGTCGAGCGCAGCGGCGTCGAACTGGTGCACCTGAGCGAGCGTCTCCTCGTCGGGGAAGATGAGGGGGTTCGCCGCGGTCTCCGGGTCCGTCTTGGCGAGCTCCTCCTGCGCGCCCTTCACCGGGGTCACGTAGTTCACGTACGCCGCGATCTTCGCCGCGACGACCGGGTCGTACACGTAGTTCATGTACGTCGAAGCCGTCGGGACGCTGCCGCCCGTCGGGATGAACATGTTGTCCGTCCAGATCATCCCGCCGGTCGAGGGGATCGCCCACTTGAGGTTCGGGTTGTCGGCGAGCAGCTGCACGAGGTCGCCCGACCACGCGATCGACGCGGCGAACGTACCCCTGGTCAGCGGCTGCGCGTAGTCGTTCCCGGTGAACTTGACGATCTGCCCGGAGTCGACGGCCGCCTGCACACGCTCGATCGCCGCGTTGAACGTGTCGTCGGTGACGGCGCCCGGGTCGTCGCCGTTCGCCAGCATGACGATCCCGAGGGAGTCGGCCATCTCCTGCAGCATCGAGACCTTCCCCTTCAGCTTCGGGTCCTCGAGGAGCTGGTCGACCGACTCGACGGGGCCGGTCAGATCCTCGTTCCACGCGATCCCGGTCATCCCGGACTGCCACGGGAGCGAGTACTCGCGCTCGGGGTCGAAGGGCGGGCTCGCCTGCGCATCCACGAGGTTCACGATGTTCGGGATGAGGTCCTTGTCGAGCTTTTCCACCCAACCCTCGTTCACGAGGATCCCGGGGAACCGCGAGTTGTCGGTGAAGACGAAGATGTCGCGATCGATGCCGTTGCCCTGCGAAAGCGGGCCCTGCACCTTCGCGAAGTACTCGGCGTTGTCGTTGATCTCCTCGAAGTAGTTGACCTTGATCCCGGTCTGCTCCGTGAACTGCTCGAGCGTGGTGGGCTTGTCCACGTCGATGTAGAGGGGCCAGTTCGCGAAGTTGAGGACGTCCTTCAGCTCGCCGCCGCCCTCGCTTCCGCCGCCACCGCCGCCGCAGGCGGCGAGCAACGACGGGAACGCGAGCAGCGCACCCCCGGCGGCGCCGCGGCGCAGGAGCTCTTGGCGGGTCAGGCGTGGGTTCATGCTGCTTCCTCCTCCTCCACGGGCGCCCCCTCCGGGCCGACCACGAAGGTCGACTCGGGCGCCCAGCTCAGGATGACGTTGGTTCCCGGAGACGGGACGCGGCCCCCGGGATCGAGGTTCTGGGCGAACACCTGGATCGTGCCCGCCCCCGTCCGCACGACGAGCTGCGTCGCGACGCCGATGTAGGCGGACTCGGACACGGTGCCCGGGAGCTCGTTCGCCCCTCCTCCGTGGCCGATCGTGATCTTCTCCGGCCGGACGCCGGCCGCCACCTTGCCCGAGCGCCCGTCCACGCGCGCCCGCACGAGCGTCCCGTCGTCGAGCCGGACCGCGTCCGCGCCCTCGACGGTGCCGGGCAGGAGATTCGACACGCCGAGGAACCCGGCGACGAACGCCGTCGCCGGATGCTCGTAGAGCTGCTGCGGCGGGCCGAGCTGCTCGATGTGCCCTCCGTTCATCACCGCGATCGTGTCGGCCATCGTCATCGCCTCCTCCTGGTCGTGCGTGACGTGGACGAACGTGATGCCGATCTCGTTCTGGATGCGCTTCAGCTCCAGCTGCAGCTCCTTGCGCAGCTTGAGATCGAGGGCGCCGAGCGGCTCGTCGAGGAGGAGCACGCGCGGGTTGTTGACGAGTGCACGCGCGAGCGCGACACGCTGCTGCTGACCGCCGGAGAGCTGCTTGGGCTTGCGCTTCTCGCGACCCCCGAGGTCGACGAGCTCGAGGATCTCGAGCACGCGGACACGGACCTCGTCCTTCGGCACGCCCTTGCGCTCGAGGCCGAAGGCCACGTTCTGGAAGACCGACATGTGCGGAAACAGCGCGTAGCTCTGGAACACCGTGTTCACGTCGCGCTTGTACGGCGGCAGCCCGACGACGTCGACGTCGCCGAGGAGGATGCGACCGGACGTCGGCTCCTCGAAGCCGCCGATCATGCGCAGCGTCGTCGTCTTGCCGCAACCCGATGGACCGAGCATGGCGAAGAACGAGCCGCGCGGGATCTCCACCGAGACCCCGTCCACGGCGACGACCTCGTCGAAGCGCTTGACGACATCCTCGAGCGTGACGTCAGCCGGCCGCACGTGGTCAGTCATGCCTCGCCTCCTCGCTGCTGTCCATCGCCGACGTGGGCGCCCCAGTCGTACAGCTGCTTCCACAGGTCGAGGTAGACGAAGCTCTCGGTGGAGACGACGCCCGGGAGCGCGCGGATCCTGTTCGTGACGGCGAGCAGCCCGTGGTGATCGGGGCAGACGACCTCGACGAGGAGGTCGTACTGGCCTGCGGTGGCGACGACGTACTCCGCCTCGGGCCAGTGCGAGATCGCCTCGGCCACCTGGTCCGGCGGCCCGGCCGTGCGGATGCCGATCATCGCCTGCGCGTCGAAGCCCAGCCCGAGCGGGTTCGTGACCGCTGTCACCTGCAAGATGTCGGCGTCGCGGAGCCGCGCGTAGCGCGACCGGATGGTCGCTTCGGACACACCAAGCCGCTCGGCGATACGGCGAAACGGCTCACGACCGTCCTTCTGCAGCGCCTCGATGATCCCGCGGTCGACGTCGTCCATGCGCGGCGCCCGGCCGACCGGGCCGCGCGCCGGCCGTAACGACCGCTCGCTGGCAGGAGAGCAGCGCAATGCGCAGGGTTCGTACCACGGGACGACGCATCGCGTCAACCGAGAACGCACGATCGGCGCATCGCACAGGCCGGGCGCCGCCCACCGCGCGCCGATGGTAGGTTCGGCGTCGAGGGTACCGCAGCCAATGAACCTCGGCCTCACCGAAGAGCAGCAGCTGATCGTCGAGACCGTGCGCGCGTTCGTGGCCACGGAGCTCGTCCCCCACGAGGAGGAGGTCGAGCGCAGCGACGCGGTCTCCCCTGAGCTGCGTGCGCAGATCCGCGACCGAGCGCTCGCAGCCGGGTTGTACGCGCCGAACATGCCCGAGGAGCTCGGCGGCGGCGGCCTCGACCACGTCGGGCTGACGCTGATGGAGCGCGAGCTCGGCTGGACGTCCTTCGCCCTGCAGTATGCCGTCTTCCGACCCTCGAACATTCTGCGCGCCTGCACCGGCGCGCAGATCGAGCGCTACCTGTTGCCGGCGATCCGCGGTGAGCGGATCGACTGCCTGGCCATGAGCGAGCCGGCCGCCGGCAGCGACCTGCGGTCGATGCAGACGGTGGCGGAGCGGCGCGGCGACGTGTACGTCGTCAACGGCACGAAGCACTTCGTCAGCTACGCCGACGTTGCCGACTTCATCGTGCTGTTCGCGGTCAGCGGCGTCGAGGACACGCCGCGCGGACCACGCAAGCGGATCACCGCCTTCCTCGTGGACAAGGACGTGCCCGGGCTCGAGGTCCGCCTCGGGCCGAGATCGGTGTCGCATCGTGGCTACCACCACTGCGAGCTCGTGTTCACCGACTGCGAGCTCCCCCTCGGCCAGGTGCTGGGCGAGGAGCACAAGGGGTTCGACGTCGCCAACGAGTGGCTGGGCGCATCGCGGCTGACCGTCGCCGCCCAGTGCCTCGGCCGCGCGCGCCGGGCCCTCGAGCTGGCCACCGAGTGGGCGGCGACGCGGCAGCAGTTCGGCCAGGCGATCGGGCGCTTCCAGGGCAC
>CAZODN010000126.1:6218-6667 GCA_964578545.1 uncultured Gaiellales bacterium | reverse complement strand
GTCGTCCAGCCGCGCCCGCGGTGACCGAGCGTCGGGACGGCGCGAACGATCTCGACCCCGGGCGTGTCGGCGGGAACGATGATCTGGCTCGCTCGGCGATGCGGGTCGGCGTCGGGGTCGGTCACCGCCATCACGATCCCGAAGGCGGCTCCCTCGGCGCCCGAGGAGAACCACTTGTGGCCGTCGATCACCCACTCGTCACCGTCGCGCACGGCACGCGTGCAAAGCGTCGTGGGGTCGGAGCCGGGCACCTCGGGCTCGGTCATCGAGAAGAACGAGCGCGCGGTGCCCTCGA
The DNA here is from genome assembly GCA_964578545.1 of uncultured Gaiellales bacterium. Taxonomy (GTDB): domain Bacteria; phylum Actinomycetota; class Thermoleophilia; order Gaiellales; family Gaiellaceae; genus GMQP-bins7. The sequence continues at coordinate 6,372 of CAZODN010000126.1, read as the reverse complement.
CGAGGGGCGCCAGGAAGCGCTCCTTCTGCTCGTCCGTCCCGAAGTGCCACAGGATCTCGCCGTTCCCCGCGTCCGGCGCCTGGCAGTTGAAGGCGAGCTGGCCCCAGATGGAGCGGCCGATCTCCTCGTTCAGGTGCGCGTACACGAGGAAGCT
>CAZODN010000126.1:0-6208 GCA_964578545.1 uncultured Gaiellales bacterium | reverse complement strand
CCTCGTTCTCGGCGAAGAGCGCCCCCTCGTTCGGGTAGACGTGCTCCTCCATGAAGGCGCGATAGCGTTCGCGGAGGGCGAGAACCTCGTCGGTCGGGCGGACGTCGGTGATCGTCATGGCGTTAGCATCGCACGTCATGCGACTCGGCTTCTACATGGGGTATGCCCCGCCGGGCACGAGCCCGCTCGAGCCGATCGCCATGGCGCAAGAGGCGGAGCGGCTCGGCTACGACTCGGCGTGGGCTGCGGAGGCGTGGGGCACGGACTGCGTGACCGTGCTCTCGTGGCTCGGGGCGACGACGGAGCGGATCAAGCTCGGCTCGGCGATCATGCAGATCCCGGGCCGGACGCCGACCAACACCGCGATGACCGCGGCGACGCTCGACCTGCTCTCGGGCGGGCGCCTGCTCCTGGGCCTCGGGACGTCCGGCCCCCAGGTCGTCGAGGGCTGGCACGGACAGCACTGGGGCAAGCCCCTCGGGAAGACACGCGAGTACGTCGAGATCGTGCGCGCTGCACTCCGGCGCGAGGTCGTCGAGCACCACGGCGTCCACTACGACATCCCCGTGACGGACGGCACCGGGCTCGGCAAGCCACTCAAGCTCATGGCTCGCCCGCTGCGCGCCGACATCCCCATCTACCTCGCGGCCATGGGGCCGAAGGCCGTGGCGCAGGCGTTCGAGATCGCGGACGGCTGGCTCCCGATCTTCTGGTCGCCGGAGAAGGCGCGGGACGCGTTCGGATCGGTGCTCGACGATGCGAAGCCGGGCTTCGACGTCGCGCCGAGCGCCCCCGTGATCCTCATCGACGACGTCGAGGCGGGACGGGAGTTCCTCAAGCCGTACTACGCGCTCTACATCGGCGGGATGGGCGCGCGCGGGAAGAACTTCTACAACGACCTGGCATCGCGGTACGGCTTCGAGGCCGACGCGAGGAAGGTGCAGGACCTCTACCTCGACGGGCTCAAGCGCGACGCCGCGGCGGCGATCCCGGACGCCTTCGTGGACGAGGTCGCGCTCGTCGGGCCGAAGGAGCGGATCGCCGAGCGGATCGACGCCTGGCGCGAGTCGGGCGCGACGTCACTCCTCGCCGCCACGCAGCAGCCGGAGGCGCTGCGCGCGCTCGCCGAGATCGTCCTCTGAGGCCATGTCCGGGGGTCTGACCCCTCGACGGCGCCGTCTCCCCCACTCGCCTGGCATGCGCCTCCGGAGAGACATGTCCGGGGGTCTGACCCCTGACGTCTCGGACAGACATGTCCGGGGGTCAGACCCGGGACGTGTCATCTCCGGACGCGCGCCTCAACCACCCCGGCCCAGCGCCTCCGCCGCGGCCTCTGCGAGGTACGGCACGCCCTCCTCGAACCGCGCCGCCCGCTCGTCCTCGACGCCGAGCTCACCGCGCACGAAGCGGCCGTAGATCGCTTCGCAGAAGACGGCGGCCTTCCAGAGCGCAAGCGCCTCGAACCACCCGAGCGGCTCGACGTCGCGGCCGCTCCGCGCGACGTACCGCTCGACGAGCTCGGCCCGCGACGGGAAGCCCGGAAGCGCGGTCACGGGCGACGTGCCGAGCGGGCTCGGCGGCCCCCCGGGCTCGCTGTACGTCGCGAGGAGGTAGCCGACGTCCGCGCGCGGATCGCCGATCGCGCCCATCTCCCAGTCGAGCACCGCGACGATCCGCGTCGGGTCGCCCGACGAGACCATCGTGTTCCCGAGCCGGAAGTCGCCGTGGACGACCGTCGGCGGGAGAGGCTCGGGGACGTGGCCGGCGAGCCTCGCGCCGACCTCCTCGACCCGCGGGATCTCCCGCGTCTTGTTGATCTCCCAGAGCTGCGAGAACCGCCGGACCTGCCGCTCGTTGTAGCTCCCCGGCCGAGCGAAGGCGGCGAGGCCCGGCGTCGACACGTCGGCGGCGTGGATCTCGACGAGCGAGTCGACGAGGTCGTCCACCAGCGCCCGCCTCGAGCCCTCGCTCTCGAGGCCCGCGGGAAGCTCCTCCGTGACGACGAGCCCGTCGAGGTGGGCCATGACGTAGAAGGGGACGCCGAGCACGCTCGCGTCCTCGCAGACGGCGAGGATCGTCGGCAGGCGCGCGAACCCCGCCTCGCGGAGCGCGAGCTGCAGCCGCGCCTCGCGGACGACGTCGTGGGCCGAGGGTGGGAGCGGTGGTCGCGGTGGCCGGCGGAGTACGAGCACCCCCACGTCGCGCTCGAGAAGGAAGGTGAAGTTCGAGCCGCCGCCCTCGCCGATGCGCCGCGCGCGGACGGCGCCTTCCCCCAGACCGCGTTCGTCGAGAAAGGCACGGACGCGATCGAGGACGAGGAGCGGCGGCCTCTCGAGGCCCTCGGCGTCGGCCGCGGTCTCGATGATGTCACCCGACGCCACCCGCTGATCCTATGCTCGTGCGATGCGCAGGCGCCTGTACCTGATGCGCCACGCCGAGGTCTCGTACTTCGGGCCCGACGGTCTGCCCGTCGACCCGGCGACGGTCCCGCTCAACGAGGAGGGCGTGGCGCAGGCGCGAGCCACCAAGCGCGCGCTGGAGGGAGTCCAGCTCGACCGCGTCCTGACGAGCGGGCTGCCGCGCACGCTCGAGACCGCGGCGATCGTCGCGCCCGACGTCGAGCCGGAGGCTTGGCCGGAGTTGCGCGAGATCCGCGGCGGCCGCCTCTCCGACATCCCGACCGAGGCCCTCGAGCACGAGTTCGTCCATGCGTTCCGCGGCGTCATCCCGAACGAGACGCGCTTCCTCCGGGGGGAGTCGATCGGGGAGCTCTTCGACCGCGTGCTCCCCGCGCTCGCGCGCCTCGAGGCCGACGGCGGCTGGGGCACGGCGCTCGCCGTCCTCCACGGAGGCGTGAACCGCGCCATCCTCTCCTACGCCCTGACGGGCGAGCGAACCTTCCTGGGCCACTTCGAGCAGGCGCCGGCGTGCATCAACGTCCTCGACCTCGGCGCGGACGGCGAGTGGATCGTGCGGGCGGTCAACGTCGCCGCCTACGACCTCCTCCACCTCGCGCACCGCCAGACGACGATGGAGCGCTACTGGGAGCAGTACCGGAACGCCTGAGGAGCCGGACGCGTCCGGCTCCTCAGGCGGAAGGGGTCGGACCCGACGGGCCCGACCCCTCGGCTTCCTAGCGACCGCGCGGGCGGCCGTCGATCAGCTTGCCGACGAGCTTCCAGTCCGGATGCGTGTAGCGCTCGAGCTGCATCTGGCTGATGATGAAGTGGTCCTTCTTGCTCGTCTTCTGCATGACACCCGGGAGCGCGAACTTGTTCTCCGAGTTCATGCTCAGCAGAGCAGCCATGAGACCCGCCCGAGTCGGGTTCTTCCCGGCCTTGTAGAGCGCCTGGACGAAGGTCTCCGCCTTCGCCATGCCGTACAGGTAGAGCCCGTCGTTCGCGTTCGCGTTCGGCAGGTACTTGGCCATGATCTGCCGGTAGAGCTTCATGGCCGCGTCGTTGTTCCACGTCGGGCTCGACGGGTCCTTGAGGTACGCGACCGACAGCGAGCCGTTGACGTAGTCCGCCCCGGCGTTCGCGACCGCGATGTTGAGGAACGCCGCCGTGGCCGAGACGGAGTTGAGGTAGACCTGCTCCGGCTTGAAGCCGAGCGCCTTGCCCGTCGCGTACGCGCGGATCGTCGGCGTCGGCGTCGCGAGCAGGACGAAGATCGTGGCACCGCTCGCCCGGATCCGCGTCATCTGGGACGCGAGGCTGGTCGCGGTCACCTCGAACGGGACCTCGGCGACGATGTTCGCATCCGCGTACGCCTTGCCGAGAGCGGCGCGGACGCCGTACAGGTAGTCCTTGCCGTAGTCGTCGTTCTGGTACAGGATCGCGATCTTCTTGCCGTTGAAGTTCGCCTTCATGTGCGTGCCGTAGATGCGGCCCTCGGCGATGTAGTCGGGCTGCCAGCCGATCGTCCACGGGTACTGCTTGTACTGCAGGCCCCAGTACGAGGCGCCGGTCGAGACGAGCGTCTGCGGAACCTTCTGGGAGTTCAGGTACTCGCGGACGGCGAGGTTGTGCTCGGTCCCGAGCTGGCCGACCGTCGCGAAGACCTTGTCCTGCTCGACGAGCCGGCGGGTGAGCTGAACCGTGTTCGCCGGGTTGTACGCGTCGTCGTAGTACTTCCAGATGATCTGACGACCGCCCACGCCGCGCTTGCCGTCAGGGCCCTTCCGCGCGTTGATGTAGCTGAAGTACGCCTTCATCCCGAGCGGGATGGGCGCGTACGCGGCTGCCGGGCCTGTCAGCGGGAACGTGCCGCCGATCGTGATCGTCTTGGCCGTCACGCCCGGTGTCTGCCCCTGGCTGCCGAACGCGCCGGGCACCGAGAGCGCGAGGACGGCTACGAGGCCGACCCCGCACGCAATGAGCTTTCGCACCGACTTCCTCCTTGTGATGCCGCCGACTCCTGCCTGCCTACCTGCCAGATGCGGAGCGTAACGCCGTTACGGCCGCGCTGCCAGGGGACGTGAGCCGTCCCTCTGCTTGGACGTCCGCCCGCGGCCGCGGTTAGCCGAGGCCGATCTCGGCGGCGAGCGCCTCGGCCTCGTCGAGCTCCGCGGCGAGGGCGTCGATGCCGCTGCCCCAGATGGCGGGGTCGGTGAGGTCGAGCCCGACCATCCGGGCGAGCTCCTCCGGCGCCTTCGAGCCGCCGGCGCGGAGGAGGTCGAGGTACGGCTCGACCATGGAGTCACCCTCGAGCTCGTACTTCCTGAAGACCGAGAGCGCGAAGAGGAAGCCGTACGCGTACGCGTAGACGTACCCCGGCGTGCCGATGAAGTGCGAGATGTAGCTCCACCACGTCCCGTACCCCTCGGTGTCGACGGAGTCGCCGAAGAGCTTCGTCTGGCACTCGAGCCAGAGCTCCTGGAACCGCTCGAGCGAGAGCTCGCCCTCCTCGCGGCGGGTCGTGTGGACGGCGTCCTCGAAGCGGTTCATCGCGATCTGCCGAAAGACGGTCGCGATCGAGTCCTCGATCCGCCCGGCGAGCAGGTCGAGACGGCGCCGGGGGTCGTCCTCGGTCGCGAGGAGCCGCTTGAAGGCGAGCGCCTCGCCGAAGACGGACGCGGTCTCGGCGGTCGTCAGCGGGCTCGACGCGTTGAAGAGCCCCAGCGGCGCGGCGAGGTAGCCGTGGAGGCCGTGGCCGAGCTCGTGCGCGAGCGTCAACACCGACCTGCGGTCGCCCGTGTAGTTCATGAAGACGTAGGGGTGGACGCCGGGGACGTTCGTCGCGCAGAACGCGCCCGTCCGCTTGTTCTCGCGCGGCGGAGCGTCGATCCAGCTCTCGCGGAAGAACCGCTCGACGATTCCTCCGACTTCGGGCGAGAAGTCCGAGTACGCCTCGAGGCACACCCGCGTGGCCTCGTCCCACGCGATCTTGGCGGGGTCGTCCGCGATCGGGGCCATGCGGTCGTAGTGGGCGAGCCGGTCGAGCCCGAGCAGCCGGGCCTTGAGGCGGTAGTAGCGCTGCGCGACCTCGTAACGGCCCACGACCGCGTCGACGAGCGCCTGCACGGCCTCGTCGGTGGTGTCGTTCGCGAGGTTCCGCGCCGAGAGCCACGTCGCGTAGCCGCGGAGCCGGTCGTCGATCGACTTGTCCACGAGGATCGTGTTGAAGACGAAGGCGCGCGTCCGGAGGCCGGGCTCGAGCGCGGCGGTGACGGCCTCGGCCGCGCGGCGTCGCACGTCGCGCTCCGGCGAGTAGAGCTTGGACATCGCCTCCTCGAAGCCGATCTCCTCGCCGTCCAAGTCGACCCTGATCGCCCCCGTGAGCTCGTCGAAGAGCCGGTCCCAGGCGCTCGAGCCGGACACGGTCTTCTCGGTCATGATCTTCTCCTCCGGCTCCGAGAGCACGTACGGCCGGAAGCGGCGGACGGTGGAGAGCCAGTGCCGCCAGCTCTCGAGAGCGTCGTCGGCGAGGAGCGCGTCCGCGTGCTCGTCGTCGAGCCCGGCGATCTCGAGCCCGAAGAAGAGGAGCTGCGTGTCGAGCTCGGCGCCCTTCTCGGTGAGGCGCGCCAGCAGCGCGCCGCGCGGCGGGTCGGCCATGTCCGTCGAGAACCAGAGGTGCGCGTAGTAGATCGCCCGCGTGAAGATCGAGTGGATCCGCTCGGACTCGGCGATCGCCTTCGCCAGCTCCGTGGCGCTCAGCTCCGCGACGCGGCCGTGGTACCGCTCGCGGAACGCGGCAGCGGCCTCCT
>CAZODN010000125.1:0-6908 GCA_964578545.1 uncultured Gaiellales bacterium | reverse complement strand
GCGCCCAGCTCGACGCGATCGTGGGCGCGCCGTCCTTCCGGGCGCTCGAGTCCGCCTGGCGCGGGCTCAAGCTGCTCGTGGACCGCACCGATTTCCGCGAACCGATCGGGCTCGAGCTCGTGGCGGCCCGCGCCGAGGACGCGCCCGCCGCGATCGACGCGCTCTTCGACGGCGACGACGTCGACCTCGTGCTCGCCGACTACGCCTTCGACGCGAGCGCGCGCGACCTCGAGCTGCTCGAGCGCGTCGCGGCGGCGGCGGCGGGCGCGCAGACGCCGGTCGCGACCGCGCTGGCGCCGGCCTTCTTCGGGCTCGAGTCGTGGCGCGGGCTCGCGAAGGTGCGCGACCCCGCCGCGCTGCTGGCGGAGCCGGCGTACGCCGACTGGCGTTCCCTGCGCGAGCGCGACGAGGCGCGCTGGATCGTGCTGCTCGCGAACCGCATCGGGCTGCGCGCCGCGTGGGGACCGGAGGGCGAGTCGACGCGCGGCTTCCCGTACGCGCAGCGGGCGCAGGACGGCCTGCTCGGCAGCCCGGTGTGGGCGCTCGGCGTCGTGCTCGTGCGCGCATTCGCGCGCACCGGCGCCTGCCTGCAGTTCACGGGGGCGCAGCACGGAATCGTGTCGGACCTCGCGTTGCTCCCGCTCGGCCCCGACGACAAGCCGTCGCCCGTGGAGGGCGTGTTCTCGAACGAGCGCCGCGAGGACCTCGAGCGCTGCGGCCTCGCCGTCGTGCAGATCTACCAGCGCGACACGGCCTTCGTCGGCGCGGTGCGCAGCTTCCGCAAGCCGCCGCGCTACCCGGACGCGGAGGCGAACGCCGACGCCGCCCAGCAGGTCACGCTCGCCTACCAGCTCTACGTGTCGCGCGTCGTGAAGTTCCTCGGCCGCGCCGTGCCCCTGCTCTCGGGCCTCGAGAGCCCCGAGGCCGTGAAGGCGGAGCTGCGCAAGCAGGTGCTGCGGCTCCTGTCCACGCCCGAGAAGCCGCTGCGCGCCGACCACGTCGGGATCGAGGTGCGCGACCACCCCGACGACGCGTCCCTCTACCTGGTGTCGCTGCGCGCGCTGCCCGAGATCACGATCGCCGGGCGGCCCGCCAACCTGCTGATGAGCTTCGCGGTGCGCCGCTGAGTCAGCCCATGTGCTTCTGGACGCGGGCCCGGAGCGGGTCGACGAGCGTCTCGAGCGCGCGCGGGTCCACGACTTCCTCGAACAGGTCCTGGCCGGCGAAGGCCGCGGCGTCCACCATGACCTGCGCCGCGGGCCGCACCGAGCCGACCACCGAGCGGACGACGGGAATCGGCACCTCGCCGAGATCCGGGGCGTGGCGCGTCTCGACCGCGTAGCGGAGCCCGCTCATGATCGCGCCGAAGCCCGGCGTGCGCTCGAGCAGGAGGTGCAGGATGCAGCCGTTCAGCACGAACTGCTGGATCTTGACGTCGTCGCGCGCCTCCTCGCCCGCGAGCATGCGGCGCAGGTCGCGCAGGCTGCAGGCGCCCGGATAGGTGAGCGTCCACGCGAAGGGCGCCACCACCGCCAGGCGGCGCCCGCCGTCGGGCGGCTGCCAGATCTCCTCCCACGGGTAGATCTCGAGCCGCACCCGGATCGCGGGGATCGGCTTCGGCAGCGACGGGCGCAGCCGGAAGGGCCGCTCGCTGACACGCCGGTAGAGCTCCTGGAGCTCGGCGAAGGCCTTCTCGGAGTCCGGGTAGTTCTCGGTGCTCTCGCCGCCGATCAGGTCGCCGAGCAGGCGCTTCGGCCGCACCACCTGCGAGAGCGTCTCGAGGTAGCCCTTCAGCTCCTTGTCGAGCTCGTCGGACACGGCGCGCGTCACGCGACGCAGGTCGCGCAGACGATCGAGCGTGATCCCCGCGTCTTCCGTCATGGAGTTCGCCCTCTCCTTTTCTCGGCCGACCCGGAGCGGCCGCTGCGGGACCCTCCGGCGCCGGTCGCGGAGCCCTGCGGCGTCGATCCGCGAAGCCCTTCGGCGTCGATCCGCGAAGCCCTCCGGTGTCGATCGGAAGGGGGGCGTCTTCGGCAGAGCACTTTGTAATCGGCCCTCGACGCTTCCGCTACCCCGGGGGCTCGATCTGCTCCGGGACACTCCCGCCGGCGAGGTGCCGCAGGAAGGCCGAGAACAGCTCGGGCCCGGGCCAGGTCCGCTCGCCGAGCGCGCGGTTTTCGTCGGCCCAGCGGAGCGCCAACGTGAGCGGGACGAGCCCGCGTGGCTCTCCCGTCAGCTCGCTCGCGAGCCGCGCGAGCGGAGCCGACATCGGCGCGACGGGCACGGTGCGCATGAGATTGGCCGTCGGCTCGGCGCACCACGCGGCGGGCGTGGTCACGGCGAACTCGCGGCAGCGCGTGGGCCGGACGGGGTGCACGGCGCACGCCTCGTCCACGAGGAAGGGACAGGCGATCCCGAGCTGGAAGTAGGGGAGCATCGCGGCGAGCGCGGCGTCCTCGTCGTAGGGCTCGGCCAGCCAGACCGCGCGCTGGCCCGCGCGCTCGAGCCTCTCCTCGGCGTCGCGGAATGCGGCGAGCGCGCGGGCGCGCGTCGGCTCGCGCAGCCGGCCCACCAGCGCGGCGACCCAGAACACCTCCGGAATCGACAGCGGGGCCGGCTGGCGGCAGCACGCCCCGCACCCCTTCGCGCAGGAGACGACGCGCCCCTCGCCGGCCTCCTTGCGCACCGCGCGCGACGCGAGCAGGTCGGTGAGCTCGAGCGCCTGCGGCACCAGCTCCGCGAGCCGCATCGGGCCCGGGTCGATCGCGACGCGCCCGCGCAGCGGACCGGTCGCCGTGTCCAGAGCGACGTCGAAGGCGACGGGCTGCGGCGGCATGGGGCGGGGGCGCCAGACGCGGCGACGCCGAGCTGCGTCGCCGCGCTGCGCTCACTCGGCCTCGATCAGCCGGACTTCCAGTCGTCCTCGGTCTCGATGCCGCCGTCCTCCCACCGCCAGATGATCTTGCGGTAGGTGAACTGCACGTCCTCGAAGTGCGAGTAGTCGCCCTTGCTCGCGTCCGCCGTGATCGGGAACCACGTCTTCATCCCGACGATGATCGCTTCCTCCAGCACCGTCGAGAAGTAGTGCACCTGGCCACCCGCTCCCGTCGGGTCGATCCGGAACCACTTGAACTCCACCTTCGGAAACCGCTCGCCCTGACACAGCGCCTGGAACAGCTTCGGCGACGCCTTGTCGATCCGCTTCACGATCTGCACCGGATGGTGCACCCGCCGCCCCGACGCCAGACCCGACTGCGCGTCGCGCGGGATCGTGATCTCGTGATTGAACTGCTGGATCAGGCTCGCGCCCTCGCGCCCCGTCTGATCGTCCTCGCCGGGCCACGAGCCCCAGCCCTCGATCTTCCCCTGCTTCTGACCCTCGAACCAGCCGTAGATCGGATTCGGCATGACTGCCTGTCCTTTTCGCTCTTCTCGCTCGCGAGCGATGTGGGGAAGCGGCGGGCCGGCTTGTCCCCTCCGAACCCCTCGGAGGTAACGGGCCGGGGTGCCTCCCCGAACGCGCCCGCGCCGGCGGCGCGGGATCCAGAGCATCCTCCCGCGGCGACGCGCGCGTCAAGCGAAATGTCGCCTCTTGGTGACGGCCGGGGAGCCGCGACGAGGTCGTCGAGACACCCCCGCAGCCAGCCGATAGGCTGGGGAGGCTGCGAAGGACGGGAAGCGAGCCACGGCTCGCGAGGAGGTCTTCGTGTTCCAGGCCATCGACGAAGCCACCGCCCGCCACCACGACGGGACCTCGGTGGAGATCCTCGACGACGCCCTGCGCTACCGCCGCGGCGACCGTACCCTGCTCGTCCCGCTCGAGTACCTCTACGACGACGGCGAGAGCCTCTTGGTCATCTACGCCCCCTCCGTCCGCCGCTGGGAGCTCCCCCACGCCTTCGAAGCGATCGGCTCGATCGAGCGGGGCGAGATCCTGGCGGAGGTGTCGGCGGCGCTGACGGTGCTCGGGGTGAAGCATCGGGTGGAGGGGTAGACGGCCGCCGCAACCGGGACGCCGGCACGGAAGTGCGGGCCCTCTTAGCCATCCGCCGCCGATCAGAAGGCGTAGTCAGCGAACTGCGAGACGTTCTTGGTGAATCTCTTCCGATACTCGTCATAGGTGGCGAAGCCGAGATGGATGATCGCGACCCTCTCGGCGGGCGTGAGATCGAGCACGGACTTGCTCAGGCTGTCCGGGAGCTGATCTCGGAAGTGGTGGTCGTACTTCCCATCCCACACGTCCATCGTCCAACCCAGCGTCGCGAGATTCGCCTGCTCGTCGAGCGTGAGGTCGTTCCACTGGATCTCCGGATCCAGCAGGCTCTTCAGGCTGCGGCGTTCGAAGAAGCCCGGGGCGTTGCTGACGATGGCCAGGATCGTCTCCTCCCGGGTGCCGGTGAACCCGATCATGATCTGGAGCTCGAAGGACTCTAGGTATCCAGCCCAGCGGCTCCACCGCGACGCCTTTTCGGCTGGGATGCCTTCCGCCGCCGCCTTCGAACGCAGCAGCTTGGCGATCTCCTTGAATTTGAACGTGAGCCCGCCGCCGAACTCGCCCGTTCGCGCATTCGCTTCCGAGTTCACGTACACGCCCGGCTCGACCTGGAGTGTCAGCTTGGACTTTCCGAGCGTGTCCTTCTCGATCTCGAAGGGCCCGAGCTTGACGGTGACGACGTGCTTGTCCGGATTCCCGAGGCTCTTCTTGTAGGAAGCCTCGATGGGCACGTCGCGTCCGGTCTTCTTCTTGATGATCTCCTCGGGCTTGAGGTTGAAGCGAACGAGCGCGTCGCCTTTCACGAGAACCTGGACGTCGTCGACGTCGCGCGGGACGAGATCCAGCTGGATCTCGAGTTCGACTTCCGCCGGCACCCGCTCCGGTAGGTCCGGCATCGACGGGCGCAGCTTGTTCTTGATCTTGTTGATGGTCTTCGGATCTGCCTTGAACTTGGGCTTGATGCGAATGAACGGGTAACCCTGCGACTTCCGGTCGTTGAAGTCGTCGAGCTGCTCGGCGATCGCATGCCAAGGGCGAATCTCGTCACTGGCGTAGGTCTCGAGGATCTCCCGCTTCTGCTCGAGAGTCGCGCCGGCGGGCATCGGCATCTCGTAGGGAGAACGCGGCGGTCCGAGCGCGCGCAGCTCGTCCTCGTCCTTGGTCTTCTTCACCTTGTCGATGTAGGTGTTCAGATAGGCGCCGTAGGCGAAGTCGATGTTTCGACACACCTCGAGGTTGCGCTGGTGGATCGACTCGTTCGTCTTTGCGTCTCTCCCGTAGTCTTCGAGCCTGCCGGAGCCCCCCTGCAGCGCAATCAGGTACAGCTGGCCGGCCGTCGGCGTGTAGTACAGGATCGCGACCTTTCCGGCCTGCTCGTTCCGGAGTCGGACCAGCTCCTCTCGCTCGACGATGGCGTCACTCAGGTCGACGATCTTGAACTCCGGCTCAGGAGCATCGGGGACCAGGCCGATGTGTTCGCTCAGCGTCGTCATGTCGACGTAGAGATTCGTCCCGAGGTGCTCGAACACCGCGTAGGCACCCACGAGACCGCGAAGATCGCGGTTGAGCGTGAAGCGTCCGCGGATCGCCCCCCCCTGGTCCAGCAGAAGCACGCGTCGCGTGCTCGGCTCGACCGCAACGACATAGAACCCACGAGCGATGGCCGTCGGGTGATAGTCGGCCAGGAACCCGGGAAGCACGTCCGCGACGAGTCCCTTCAGGTCGACCTCGGCCTCGTTGCCCGCGCCGAAGGTCCATCCGGCGGCCAGGGCCAGGTTGTCGATCGAGTTGAAATACGAGCGCCGCGTGAGTCCTTCCGTCTCCTCTCCGCGAGGAGCGACGGTCGTCTCGCCAGTCTTTCGCTGATACGTCTTGCGAAGTCGTCGTCGCTCTCCGCGTGCCTCCTCCGACGCATCCCGCAGCACCACGACGGAGGTGATCGAAGCCTGGTGATTCACGGTGTCGATCACCGCTTCGACGAGCTCGGAATCGGCGCCTGCCGCCGTCTTCGACGCCGGAACCTCGGAGTATGCAGGTGTCCCGTCCTCGAGAAGGACGCGGTAGCGCCCGGCCAACACCCGCTTCTTGCGAACGTACCCCTTGCCATCGGTGCGGAGCTCGACGTCCGGCCAGCCATCCAGCGAGACGAGGGTCAGCTTCACGTCGGCGACGCGATGGCCGAACTCGTCGACCGTCTGGATCTCGACGGGAGTGAAGACAAACGGCGGTCGGACATGGAAGGAGTGCTCCCGATCAGTCGCCAATCCTTCCGCCGACCAAGCCTGAGGGACGAAGATGATCCCAGGGTCGTCAGCGTCGTCGAACAGGTAGTTCTTTCCGTCTCGCGTCTTCTTCCGACACCCCACCTGCGTCCGCAAGTACTTGTTGATCTCGCGAGGCGACGACGTGCCCCAGTTGAACTCGGCGAGCTGCTGCCAGGTCAGGCCGCCTTCCGAGGCAATACTCTCGAGCGTGTCGCCGGCGCGCACCTTGCGCGCCTCGATGCGCGCGATGTGCCGCCGACGGGAAGACACATCCGGGGATCTCGCCTCGGCGGCGGGAGCCTCCCCTCCGGAGCCGCCCTCGACGATCGCCCAGGTGTCTCGCAGCTGCGCGCGCCGGAGCGGGGAGCGCGCATCGCATGTCCCGGGCTCGATCCCGCGAATCTCGATCGCGCCGTCGGCCTCGGTGGCTCGGCTCTGCGCCGCGCGACCAGGCGTCTCGACGTCGAGCGAGACGCCCTGCACGGGCGTGCCGTCCTCCTGCACCACTTTGATGCGGATCCAATGGGTCGTCGCTTCGATCGGCGGGGGCGCCTCTTCGCCGGTGGGAGGAGGCGCCTGGACCGACCGATAGAGGGCGAGCCGCGGCAATCGCTCGATCTGCTCCCGCGCGCGCAGCGCGGAGCCGCTCG
>CAZODN010000124.1:0-6940 GCA_964578545.1 uncultured Gaiellales bacterium | reverse complement strand
GCTCGCGACGCTCGGCGAGGTGGCGATCGGCGTCTCCCACGAGATCAACAACCCGCTCGCCGTGATCCTCAACCAGACCGAGCTGCTCGAGCGCGACGTCGAGCGGCTGGCCGGCGAGACCGAGTGCCCGGTCGAGGTGGAGCGCCTCGACGCAATTCGGCGCGAGCTCGCCCGCATCGCCGAGATCGTCGAGCGGCTCGGCCAGATGGCGCGCGAGGAGACCTACGAGACGGTCACCTACATCGGCCCCGCGCGCATGATCGACCTGCGCGGCCGCCGCAGCGAGCCCCGCGCGCGCGACCCTCGGCTGGCCGGGCTGCGTGTGCTCGTGGCCGACGACGACCTCGGCATCGCCCGCTCGATGAAGGAGATCCTCGAGCGCGACGGCTGCGAGGTCGTGACGGCCAGCGACGGGCTCGAAGCGCTCGAGAAGCTCTCCGCGGGCCCCTTCGACGCAGTGCTCACCGACGTCGTGATGCCCAACATGGACGGCCACGCGCTGTTCCTCGAGATCCAGCGGCGCTGGCCGGGCCTGCCGGTGCTGATGATGACCGCCTTCCACTACGACAAGGACCACATCATCAAGCGCAGCAAGGTGGCGGGGCTCGCGACGGTGCTGTTCAAGAAGCCGGTGGATCCGGACAAGCTGCGCGAGAAGCTGGTGGAGGCGGTGGCGGGGGCGAAGGGCGCGAAGGAGTAGGCCGCGCGCGCCTCGTAGCAGGCAGCGAGGCGGCGCAGGGGCGGCCGGGGCGGGCGGTCGCGACTCCGGGCCCTCACGCGGTGGCGCGCGGAGTCGGGTGGGGGAGAACGCGCGACGTGCGGGCGCGCTTGCGCGCTCACGCCCAGGCTTCGCGGCACGGAGGCGCGCGCCGAGTCCGGTGGTGTCGGGCCCTCCGCTGCGATCCGCCCGCCCCGCCCGCCCCTGCGCCGGCGGGCTCGGGCGAGTCGCGTCACTTCGCGATCCACTGCTCCGGCGCCTTCGGGTTGCGCGACGGTTTACTCAATGTCGTGAGTAAGGTTGCTCGAGGCTGAGGAAGACGCGCGCGCGCCATCGCGCGCGGGCCAATGGAGCGGGCCGCGGTGCGTGCGCGCCCCAAGGCGTCACGTTCCGCCAAGCGCGTGCGAGCGATCCGCCACCCGTCCGAGAGGTCGCAGCAAGACAACTTGCGGATTGCGCTGCGCGCGCGTTCCGACGGAGGATGGAGGACATCACCGTTGGGGGGTCGTGATGTCGGCGCCGGTGCTCTGTGTTTCCTTCGCTCGCTCGCGCGGCCGTAGGCCACGTTGGCGACCCCGTGGACTTGACCACGGGCACGCTCGCGCTCGACCCGGTCGACGTCGACTTGGGGAACGGCCTTCGTTTCGCCCGGCACTATGCGAGCGGGTCGACGGACGTGGGGCAGATCGGCAAGGCCTGGCGCCACTCGCTCGAGTGGAAGCTCACGAAGCTGACCCTCAGCTCCGTCGGTTGGGTGTAAATCGTTCGCCCGCCCCTCCAGGGCCCGGTCGCGTTCTCCCGGGACGGGCCCACGCTCAAGACGAACCTCGTCACGGGCGGATCGCTGACGGAGGACTCCAGCGGATACCACTTCACGAGCTCGTCCGGCACGAAGGCGGACTTCGACTCCACCTATCGCGTCGTCTCGGTTCGCCTCCCCGGCGAGCTGCCGATCGCCGTGACGTACGGAACGAACTCCGTCACGTACTCCAATGGCCAGCAGTCGATCGTCGTCGGCCTCTATCCAGCGGGAGACCCGAACGCCGGGTTGGTCGCAAGCCTGACAGTCGGCGGAGAGACGTGGACCTACGCCTACGCGACGGGCGGATACCTCTCGACGGTCGTGGGGCCTGATCCCTCCACGCCGAGTCCTTCGGACACGATCACGTGGACTTACACGTACACGAACGCTCGAATCACCCGCCTCGACCGAGCTTCGAGCGCGGGCACCGTGACGCTCGGCCAATGGGCTTACACCGGATCCCGAGTCACGTCCGCCGATGAGCCGGCGCTCGAGCAGCCGCTCTCCATGTCGTACGCGAACCCCACGCTGGGTCGCGTGCAGACGACCGTAAAGAACAGCGCGAATCAGACCCTCGCGCTGCTCGACAGCCTGTTCGGCGCGATCACCTCCGTCACGAACACGAGCGGGCCGGCGGCACCCGTCGCGGGAGGCGCCGGCGTTCCGGTGCCCTTCAAGGCCGCGACGTTCACGAACTCGTACTCCTATCTGACGAAGACGCAGACCGATCAGAACGGCAACATCACGCTGTTCGAGAACTACGACAGCCACGGGCGCCCGGGGCGCGTCGTGAAGGGCTGGGTCGATGGCCCGACGCTGCCCGGCGTCTTCTCGAGCGACGACACGTACGCCTCGCTCGTAGAGACCATTTGGCACCCCACGCTCCACGAGCCGATCGTCGAGTCGGAGCCCTCGGTGCTCCCCGGGGGCGGGACGCGCTCGACGATCTACGACTACGACGATCCGGCGGCGCCCGGAGACGACCCGCTGATCCCGAACCAAGCGCCAACGACTCGCCTCTACGCGCAGACGGAACAGGGCTACACGCTCGACGCGAGCGGGGCGGTCGTGCTCGCCAGCTACACGACCAGTTACACGTACGACGCCGCGGACCACGTCACGAGCGAGGCGGGTCCACGCCCCGAGAACTACACGACCCGTCTCTACGACCCGGTCACGGGGAACCAGACCGCGACGCGCCGCTACGTGAACGGGCCGTCGTCCGCATACCTCGAGACGACGTACTCTGATTTCGACACGCGCGGGAACCCGCAGACGATCACCGACCCAAACGGGCGCGCAACGCTCTACACGTACGACACGCTCGGCCGCGTGCTCAGCGTGACGCCTTCCTTCCCGGGCGCGAGCTCTACGATCGGCTTCACCTACGACGTCGACGGCAACCTGACGCGTGTCGACTTCCCGCCCGATTCGCTCGCGCAGCCGTACTTCCTGCGCTTCGGCTACGACACGAAGAATCGCCTCACCTTCCTCGCCGACGCGGGCGGCGACGCCATCGTCTACGAGCGCACGGCGGGGCGCGTCACGCGCGAGGCGCTCTACACCGGCTTCGTCGATCTCTCTAACCGTGGCACGCTGGAGGGCGATTCGACCTTCAGCTACGACGTCGCCGGGCGCCTGCTGAAGGCCTTCAACCCGCTGTTCGCCGGCAACACGGTCTTCACGCAGTATGGCTCCGATGCGAACAGCAACCCGACGAGCATCACCGACGAGAATGGCAAGCAGGATACGCGCCTCTATGACGCGCTCGACCGTCTCACGCAGGTGTCGCAGGTGCGCAGCGGGAGCACCTACGTCACGCAGTTCGGCTACGACCTGAACGGCCGCGTGCAGCTCGTCACCGACCCAGCCGGCAAGTTGACCGATCACCAGCACGATGACTTCGGGCGGCTCGTGAAGGTGACCTCCCCCAACACCGGCGTGACGCTCTACGTCTACGACGCCGCAGGGAATCTCGTGACCAAGAAGGAGAGCTTCGCCGGCACGCCCCGCACGACGACGTACGCCTACGACGGCCTCGATCGCCTCACGCTGGTCGACTTCCCGACCGACGCGGACTGGACCTTCACGTACGACACGAGCGCCGCGCTCAACCAGAAGGGTCGCCTCGCGTCCGTGACGAACGGCATCGTGGCGACCGACCGCGAGTACACGGACCGCGGCGACCTCGCGCTCGAGCGCACGACGATCGGCGGCGCGAGTTACACCATCGTCTACGGCTACGACGCGGGCGGCAATCTCACCTCCGTGCAGGCGCCGAGCGGCGTGACCGCCGGGTACGAGTACTCCGGCGGTCGCCCGAAGACGCTCACCGTCACAGCGGGCGCCGAGCAACAGGTCGTCCGCAACATCTCGTTCGCCCCCTTCGGCGGCCGCACGCGCGCCGAGTTCCCGCCCTACGATTCGGGCACCGGCCTCAACACGGTCGTCAGCACACGGACCTACAACCTGCGCGGCCAGGTGGCGACGCTCCAGGTCACCGCGCCCAGCGGCACCGTGCTCGATCAGAGCTTCGACTACGCCTACACCGCCGGCGGCGCCGGCCCAAACGACCCCGGCCCGAACCTCGACCGCGTCGTCGACAACCGCGACGCGAGCGAGAGCCGCTTCTACTTCTACGACGAGCTCGATCGCCTGTGGAAGTCGACGACGCTCGCGGGCACGCCGCTCTACACCTACGCGTACGACGCGAACGGCAACCGAACGCAGGAGATCGCGCCCGGCGGCACGACCACTTACAGCTACGAGGCCGCCACCGACCGCATCGCGCAGGCGAGCGGCGCCGGCGCGAAGCACTACGCGCACGACGCCTACGGGAGCCGCATCTGGGCGGGGCCGACCGCGTACGCGGGCTTGCCTTCGCACCTGTACAACGAGCTGAACCGCCTCGTCGAGGTGCGCGATCCGGCGACGCAAGCGGTGCTCGGGCAGTACACGTACGACGCGTTCGGGCGGCGGGTGCGGAAGATCACCGCGAGCGGGACGGAGCTGTTCCTCTACAACGCGGCGGGGCAGCTGCTCGAGGAGCGCAGCCTCGCGACGGCGCCCGCCACGGTGCGCGACTACGCGTGGATCGAGGAGGAACCGGTCGGCACGATCGACACGGGGCCGCAGCCGACGCAGTTCGCGTGGGTGCACACGGATCGCCTCGGCACGCCGCTGGCGGTGACGAGCTCACCGGCGACCGGAAGCGCTCATACGATCTGGCGGGCGAGCTACGAGCCGTTTGGGCTGGCGGCGGTCAGTGAGGATCCTGACGGCGACTCGCTGCCATTCGCGATGAACCTACGGTTCCCGGGACAGCGGTGGGACGCGGAGAGCGGCGCACACGACAACTACTTCCGAACGTATGACCCGGCGACGGGGCGGTACTTGGAAGCGGATCCGATCGGGCAGTGGGACGGGACCAACCTGTACCTCTACGCCCGTGGAGACCCGATCAACTTCTTCGACCCCTACGGCCTACTGACCTGGAGCGAGGCTCTGCGGCGGTACTTCAGCGGAACCGGCGGGACCCTGCCCACTCCGTTCGCAGATCACGATCCAGGCCTTGGGCCGACCTCGTTCCCAGGCTTCAGCAAGGCGCTCGCCGACGCCGAGACCGCATGCAGGTGCGGTGGAGGGGCGGGATCGCGCCCGTACAGCAGCACTCTGGGCCTCGACGTCGGGGGTGCGCCCGGAAGGGTCGTCTTGCGGCTGAGCGGGAACATCGTCTGCAACGAGCAATGTCACTGCAGCTTCCAGGGTGGGGTCGGGGCCGACGACGATCCCTGGGACTTCGACCCACAGCCGTGGGGAGTGCGGGATCCGGGAGGTTTCCCGTACCCGAAGGAGTTCTCCACGCGAGTTGGGCAGCGGCTTCCCGGTGCGCCGTTCACGACGAGATTCACCGGGCGCCGCTCGGTGCGGTACGGCAACTGAAGTGATCGGCGCACCGAGCCGCACTGCGCACGTCTCGCTGGTGCTTCTGCTGCTCATTTTGGGCTGCGGCGACAGCCGCGGGCTTCCGCCTGTGGATGTCCGCTACTCGGAGTTCCTCAGCGTTCTGGGCAGCAACTACTCGGCGCTCTCGGGGAGCGAGGCATCGACGACGGTTGGGGTCGTCCAAGTCTTCCTGGGGAGAGGGCGGCAGAGTGTCGCCGACCTGGTCGAAGCGACGCGAGGAGAGCTTCTCTTCGAGTCCCGCCAACGCGACGTGATCGACGGGCTGATCTCGGCGATCCAGCACCACGAGCCGATCGGGGATCCGTCATGTGACTTGGGGAAGGGAGCGACCTGGGTCCTCGTCGCCTACGACTCCGCCTTGTTCAGAGCAGGCGTGATCCGCCTCTACGCGTGCGGCGAAGGCGATGAGACCGTGGTTGGTGTGAGCCCGGTGGGCAACGCCGCCATCACGTACTCGCGCGAGGCGGTCGCCGTGCTGCGCTCCCATGGGCTGATCGGAGCGAAGTAGCCGGCGTCAACCGGACTGCTCGCGGCCCGTTCACGGGTGTCACCCGAGCCGTGGAGTGTCGCGCCTTCGCCCCTCGTTCCCTGCTGACGAAAACCGCGTCGCGCGAGGCCTTCGAGACGTAATGCGAGATAACAGTGGGAGGATTCGCTGAGATCGCGAGACGCGGCGGGGAGTTGTCGGGAGACACTCTCCCGCGGGTGTGCCGCGCGAAGCGCACCGCGAGCGCACGCACGAACGCACCGCCGACCCTGCTCCCGTGCTTCACGAGCCGCCGCGCGAGCGCTTCTTCAGCTGCTCTCCGGAGAGCGGCTGAAGGCGAGGCTCGCGCGGCCTCTACGCGCCGAGGATCTCGGCGAGCACCTTGCGCAGCGCCGCGCGGTCCTCTTCGGCGAGGCGGCCGAGCTCGCGCACGACGAGGCCGCGCTCGATCGTCGCGAGGACGGGCTTGAGCACCGAGGGCCGCAGCAGCCCGGCCTCCTTCCACTGCGCGATGGCCGCCTCGCCGAAGCCGCCGGGCCGCGCCTGGCTGGTGATGGCGAGGATCACGAGATCCGGCCGCTCGCGGTGGTAGGCGGCGCTGCTCACGACGACGGCGGGGCGGCGCTTGGTCGTGCTCTGATCGGTGAACGGGAAGAGGACGAGGAGGACGTCCCCGAACTCAGAGCCGGTCATAGCCTGCGTCGTCGGGGTTCTCCCAGACGCGCGCGAAGGCGGCCTCGGAGAGGCGGGCGGCCGCCTCGGTGAGCTGCTCGTCCTCGCTCCGCTGGCGCAGGAAGTCGATGAAGTCGAGCGCCTCGGCGAGGCGCGCGGGCGGAAGCGTGCGGAGCTTCGCGAGAAGCTCCTCCTCCTCGGGCTTGTGCTTGGGCTGGCTCATCGCAGGCCTCCCCGGCGGCTACGCGCCTCGCTTGTACTGAGCGACCAGCGCCGAGACCGTCTCGGCGATGCG